>JAZGFZ010000269.1:0-10581 GCA_036480015.1 Algisphaera sp.
ATGACCGCCCGCCCAATGCATACGACTCCATCACCCAAAGCAACTACGCTCGCATTTGGTCCCCCCAATCTGAACAAGTTCGCAAGGCCGCACAAAACATTTTAAAACAGGCCAAGTTAAGCCGAGACCCTCAAAAACAACACACCGATCATGACGCCCGCGTGGTCTCTGCGCTCGCAGAACACCTACGCCTTAATTACACCTACAGCCTTGACAACCCACCGCCTCCTGCCGGAGTTGACCCGGTGGTGCGCTTTCTTTTCGATACCCAACGTGGCCACTGCGAGCTCTTTGCCGCAGGTCTCGTTGCCCTGTGCCGATCGGTGGGCATCCCCGCACGCATGGTGGTGGGCTTTCGGGCGTCGGAATACAGCGAGCTGGGCGGCTATTACGTTGTACGCCAAGCCCATGCCCACGCATGGATTGAAATAGATGCAGGCCCAGGCATTGGCTGGCTCACTTTTGACGCCACACCCGCGGCCCCCGTGGCCGCCATGCATGAACGCCATGCCGGATTTTTTCCTGCGCTTTTACGATCATGGGAATACCTTGAGTTCAATTGGCTACGCCGGGTTGTGGGGTTCGATCGCCAAACCCGATCTGCAGCCCTGAAATGGACCCGCAAACAATTAAACCATTTCAAAGCATGGATGGTCGCCACCCTCCACCCCACCCACGGAAGCCTTTGGCATCCGTTCAACCCCCTCGCTCTTCTTGCCGTAACGATCACCGGCGGCTTGATTTTCCTCGCCATCACCCGGCGACGAAAACGGCGACGAAAACCAACACATTCAACACCGCTTGCCAGTAGCACCCCCACCGCCGACCTTGCGTTTTACCACCGCATGTCCACCACACTCGCGCAACATGGACACCTGCGTCTGCCAGGACAAACGCCCCGCCATTTCGCTCACCAACTCACCCAAAACCATCCCACCCTGTTCAGCGCCACGCCGGCGATCGTCGACGCCTACTACGCCGTGCGGTTTGGGAACACATCACTTTCCGACACCGATCGCGTAGCGCTCGACAAACAAGTCGCCACGCTTGAGCAAGCCCTTACAACCTTGGGCGAAGGGGCTGAGGAAACAAAGGGTTGAGGGACTAAGTGAAAAGGCAAATAGGGGATAGCAAATAGCAGTTAGCAAGACACAAGCGAACGGGTGTGTTGCCTGAAAAACCATAACCGTTCACACTTTTTTTACCCGCCATAGCTGGCGTTCCTTTGGTCATTCCCGCGAAGGCGGGAACTCAGAGTAGTACGCGAAGACGGGAATAACAGAAAACAAAAACCAAGCGGGCCCTCCTCTTGCTAACGGCTACTTTCTAATCCCTAACTGCAATCCCCCTCCCATCTTTCACTTTGCCCCTCAGCCCCTTACTCACTTAGCCCCTTCTCGCTTCCAGCATTTTTGGCGGTGAAAATCCTCTTGGAAACCGTGAACGGCAACGAAGATCCAAAGGCGTGGAAGCCCAAAGAGAAAACCACTACGCCGCGGCACGCGGCGCGGCCAATGGCGCCATTCCCAAACCCTTTTCCACCCGCTGGGTTAACTCCGCCAACTCCAACAGCACCCGCACATTCAATCCATGCAGTTCGTCCAACACCTCCACCGAAATGGCCTGGTTTTCAGAATCCATTTCAGCCATCTGCACCGCACACACTGCGTACACACTGCTGCTTGACGACGACGACGGATCATCCAAAAGCGCCTTCATCGCAAATCCCGCCCCGTCGTCACGCTCGGGAAACACCAATCCCTTGGTCAATTTCTTCAAGTTCGCCAAGCCTCCACGCAGCCGCTCTTCTTCGCGACGTAGCACCCTCTGCCAAAGTTCTTTGTCAGGTAAACCCGCCATCAATGACAGCACCGCATCATGCCGTTCACGTTGCGCGTCCATGTCCTCCACCAACTCAGCCACCTCCGCCAACGCAGTGGCCAACACCGCCAATTCGGAGGCATGATGGCGCAATGTCGATGCTTCAGGCACGGCTCCACGAATTGAGGGTGATGCCAGCAACGCCAATGCCGCATTCACCCGCTGGGTTAACGGTTCATCGTAAAACGCCATGGCCTTTTGCTCTGCAGCTTTCGCCCGCGCCGGGGCAATGTCAATGGCCTGCTGAACCATCACCGATGTTGCCTCCGATGCGCGAAAAAGATCCTCTGCCCGCTGGGGATAAGACTCCACCAAATCTTGCAACACCCCCGCCCGCAACCCAATCTCACGCATCACTTGGGCCTGAGACAATGCCGCCGCCGCCGCCCGACTTCCCTTGGCCTGCTTTTCACGCGCCCTTTTAAGCAATCCCATGCACTTCGCGGGATTGTCGGGGGCCACCATGGGATCAAGCGCCAACCGGGGAAGCCGCTTGCGCCCCGGGCGGCCCAAAAGATCAAACAACAAATCTGGAAACGCCCCTGCCACGTCAGCCCCCGAGTCAACCTTCGATTCCCCCTCCGATTCAACCTTGTCTGCCGATGCGCCATCCGCCACATCTGCTTTGCCTCGCCCCGGAAGCACCCGCCGCCATTTCGACCCCTTTTTACCGCCCTGAGTCGCCTTCTGGGGCTGGGCAAACACCTGCTCCACCACTTGAGCCAACGTCACAGGCTCCACGCGATCAGGCGGGGCCATGGGCTCGGGATTTGTTTTGCGGTTCACAGGCATTCCAACCATGCCTATCGGCCTTGCCCCCTCTCGATTTCATGCCGCTCCCTCTTCACACACCACTGCCCCCACTTCGCAGCCGCGCCAAACGTCATGCCCTGCCCAATCAGCGTCTGTTCACACCCCGCGACACCACAATCACCGCCGTGTCTGCATTTAAATTGGGGTCGTCCTCAGCCGCCACACGCTTGCCCGTCTGAGTGTCCAAATACACCGCTTCGTGCAATGTGGCTCCCCGCTCGCGCACAAAGTCTTCCACATCGACAATGCTTGGAAAACGCCGATTGGGCGTGCTGTACCACGGATAATCGTACGCCCCACCCGCCCCCTCCGCTCGCGGTGACCGCCCGCCTTGTGCATAGTCATCGCGTAAACGCTTGTGGGCAAAATTGGCGAACCCAATCACCACTTTTTGGCCCACACGCAGCATTTCATCAAAAAGATGCACCAATTCATCCACCGCCTGCAACGTCGCGCTCAACGTCACCACATCAAATTGCCCATCGGTAAATGCGGGCAAACCCCGATTCAAGTCATAGTCAATAACATCCAACCCGCGTACCGCCGCCTCAATGAGTTTGTCTTGAGCCACTTCAACACCCACCAGCCGCTTGTGCCCCCGGCGGCGCAGTTCCGCCAAAAGGCGACCACTGCCGCAACCCAAGTCCAACACGCTGGCCCCCGTTGGAATCAAACCCAACACATGATGATCAACAGGGCGCAGCGCAGGTGGGTCTTGGGTTACACGGCCCAATTTAGCCGCCACCAAAGGGGCGTACTGCTCAATTTCTTTTTCCAACAAAAACGCATCATGCCCCCCAGGACTGGTGATCTCGGCGTAGGCCACACGTTGATTCAAGCTGGCCAGCGCGTTAACCAATTCGCGAGATTGTCGCGGTGGAAAAAGCCAATCACTGCTAAAACTCACCAATAAAAAATCACACGTGGCCGATGTCAATGACGCACCCAGCGCATCACGATCACGCCCCATGTCAAAACGATCCATCGCCAGCGTAAGCGACACATAACTGTTCGCATCAAAACGCTGGGTAAATTTCTCGCCTTGGTGAGCCAAATAACTGCCCACACTAAAACGCTTTTCAAATGCGGTGGCAATGTCACGCGGCGCATTGCGATCAACATCAAACTTGGCGTCCATGGCCTCGCTTGATAAATACGTAATGTGTCCCAACATGCGCGCAATGGCCAAGCCCGTGTCGGGCTGCTGGCCCTGAGGCTTGTCGTAATACTGTCCCCCATGAAATTGCGGATCGGTTTGAATCGCATTGCGACCAATGACATCAAACGCCAGCGCTTGACTGGTCAAACGTGGACTGGTCGCCAGCGCCACACACGTGCCCACGCATTGGGGATGAGCTGTGGCCCATGTCAGCGCTTGGTGGCCGCCCAGCGATCCGCCCACCACCGCCCGCCACTGGGCCACCCCCAGATGATTCATCAACCGATGTTGCACCGCCACCATGTCGCCAATGGTAATCGCCGGGAAATCTGCTCCCCAGGGTGCGCCTGTAGCCGCATTCATCGCACTCGGGCCCATCGTCCCGCTGCATCCGCCCAGCACATTGCTACACACCACAAAAAAACGATCGGTGTCAATCGCACGCCCCGGTCCAATCAACGCGTCCCACCAACCCGGATCATCCTCGGCATCATGTCGCGCCGCGTGGGCATCGCCCGACACCGCGTGACACACCAGCACCGCATTGGAAGCCTCAGCATTGAGCTGGCCCCATGTTTCATACCCGCACGTCACGTTGGGCAGCGCGCCCCCCAGCCCAAGCTCTAACACCCCATCAAACACAATCGTCTGCGTGTGGCGTAGCGGCCCACTGGCACGAAGGTCATCGGTACTGGAAAGAAAATCTGACATGCGACGCGAGTTTATCCGGCCACTGCGATACAGGGTGGGTCAAGGTGTTTTGGCCGCCTCAGAGCCCTCTGGCGACGGAACATTCTCAGGCTCTGAAACATTCGGATCCAAAGGAATTTCAAACCGCTTTTTCGCCTTTCGGTCCACCCGGTAGGCCCACCGCAGCGCCGCACCGCTGGTACGCACAGGCCGTCCGCCAATCTGTCGAACATTGCTCCACAGTCCACCCGCCGCCATGCGAATACTCTCACGCGTGCCTGTGGCCTCCGGTTCATGAAGACACAGCACCACAAACATCGCCAACACGCGCAACGCCGTCGATGCCAAAATAAGCACGCCGTGATACGTCAACACCACCCCCACCACCGGCACCGCCCAACGCCATTCTGCCCCCAACCACGCGGCGACCACCCCCGCAAAAACACCTGCCAGCGTGCCCGCAATGCCCACCGCCAATGAGTTGAGCGCCACCGCCGAAGATCCCCCTGCACGATCGCCACTGTAGTCCAGCAAAAAATTAAAATTGGCCACCTCAACCCCAGGCCATGCAAAACTCACAAGCATCACCCACATATAACCCAGCCAAACCGAATCCGGGGTGATGAAAACCCAACCCACCGAACCAAAACAAGCAAACCCCCAGCACACCACCAACACTGGTTTTTTGCCATACCGATCGCACGCACGACCCCATGCCGAGCGCGTCACCATTTGCAATGCCAAGGGCACCGCAATAATCATGAGGTTGGCCTGCAAGTTGCTCCACCCCACCACATCCAAAACATAAAGCCAAATGTAATGCCCCATGAACCCAAAACTAAAGTTCATCAGCGCATTAAAAAGCATGTAACGGCGATAGCCTTGCGTTTTAAGCGGGCGCAACAATCCGCGAAGGCCCATTTCGACATTCGCCGTTCGGCGGCGGCGCTCATCGGCCGACTCATGGGTCTGTGGATCATGAACCCCTAAAAACATCAAGCCATCAAGCGCCCCAAAAATGCCCGCAACACCCAGCAACACCGACGTGGTCGCCAGCATGGCCTCCGGCGGCACCGCATCCATCAGATACGCCACACCCACGGTTAAAAAAATCGCCACCGGCGCAGTCAACGCCGCCCGGCGGGCAAAATAGCGTCCCCGCACCCGCCGTGGAATCACATCCGCCATCCAATTCATCCATGGCGGCCCCGCAGCCTGCATCAGCAGCCAGCCCACCGCAAGCAGCCCCACCATAAGTGGCCACCAAAGCGCCTCAGACCCCGGCAGCACCCAAGGCACCAGCGCCGCCGCCAAATACGACAACCGCCCAACGACATTCGTCCATAAAAAAATAACGCGCCGCCCACCCCGGGCATTCATCCACCACGACACCGGCAACTGGCTTAGCGTCCCGACAAATGGCAATGCCGCGAGCAATCCAAAAGCCCAGTCAGGCGTGTGTAATCCGCGGGCAAATTGCGTCATCGCCGCACCCGAAATAATCCACAGCCAAACGTTAAACCACATGCCCGCCAGCGTGATGCGGTGCAGCTCGGTACGCGTACGAGATGAAATAGGCTGTGCCATGCACGCAGATGATAATCCCTAAGATATCCTTCAACAACGCCTCCTCTTTAATAAAACCATATAAACCATCGCCCCAGATAACGTTTTTACCCCATGCTTTTGCCGAGCCACCGCCCATGTCCACAGCACACTTTTACGACATCATGCACGAACGCGGCCTCGTCGCGCAATGCACCGACGACAACATTCAACATCGCCTTGAAAAACCCGTCACGCTGTACTGCGGCTTCGACCCCACCGCCGACTCCCTGCATGTCGGAAGCCTCGTACCCATCATGGGATTGGCCCACGCCCAGCGCTGTGGCCACAAACCCTTGATCTTGGTCGGCGGGGCCACCGGTTTGGTCGGCGACCCTTCGGGCAAAACCCAAGCGCGGCAAATGCTCACCCCCGACACCATTGCCCACAACGCCAACGCCATTGCCAAGCAAATCGGCCGCATCGTGACCTTTGGCCAAGGCCCCACCGACGCCGTGCTGGTCAACAACATCGACTGGATCGCCCCCCTGAGCTGGATTGAAGTGCTGCGCGACATTGGCAGCCGCGTGTCGGTCAACCGCATGATCGGCATGGAATCGGTCAAGCAGCGCATGACCGGCGATGGCGACGGCATCAGCTATCTCGAATTCAGCTACATGCTCCTGCAAGCCTACGACTTTGCCCACCTGCACAAAGAACACAGCTGCACCCTGCAAATTGGCGGTCAAGACCAATGGGGCAACATCGTCATGGGCATCGAACTGGGCCGCAAACTTCACGACGCCAACCTTGCAGGCCTCACCTTCCCCTTGGTCACCAAAAGCGATGGCGGCAAGTTTGGCAAAAGCGAAAGCGGCAACGTGTGGCTCGACCCTGCCCGCACCAGCCCCTTTGACTTTTTTCAGTTTTGGCGCAACGTGCCCGACGCCGACGTGGGCCGCTACTTGGGCTACTTCACCTTTTTACCCATCGACGAAGTACGCACGCTAGCCGCCGCCCAGGGCGCCGCCATCAACGCCAGCAAAATTCGCTTGGCCTTCGAAGTCACCCAACTTATTCACGGCGAGGCCGAAGCCCTCAAAGCCCGCGACGCCGCCGGATCGGCGTTCAGCGCCAGTGTCGATGTCACCGGCGACGCCATCCCCCACGCTGATTTACCCGCCAATGAACTGGCGTCAGGCATCGCCGTGCTCGATCTTTTGGTGCGATGCAAACTGGCCAAAAGCAAAGGCGAAGCCCGCCGTCTCATCCAAGGCGGCGGCATACGACTTCACGACCAAAAAGTAACCGACCTTGCCCACACCGTCACCTCAGGTGATGCTCCCGACGGAGCCCTGCTTTTACGGGCCGGTAAAAAACGCCTCTTCCGGTTCGATGTTCACGCGTAACCGCCTCAAGCACCTTTAAACCCAACACCCACAAAAACCCATTGACCTTCGAGCGTGTCAAAGATATCGTGAAGTACGGAATGGCAAAGGTTTTCAACCCCACCCCTTTCTCTTTGTTTTAAACACTCCAACCGCCCAAGGCCCGAACCGTCCGCATGCAAGCAACGCGCCCGCCTTCAGATTCTGATCCCAACACGCCTCTTTCAGGCGATTCTTCTTCAACACCCCCCAACACCGCAGCACCCCGCGCTACAAAGTCGCGTTTCGGAAGCGACTTCCGCACGTTTTTTCTGCGTGGCCTAGCCATCGTGCTGCCCACCGTGCTCACCATTTGGCTGCTCACCATTGCCTACAGTTTTGTGAACACCAACTTTGCAGGCCCCATTAACGCAGGTGTGCGAGAAGGCATCATCCGCTTCTCTTCATGGCCCGAGCCCACCGACGCCGACTTTCTCGACACGTTTGGAAGCCTTGCCGAATCGCGTAAAGACGCTTGGGACCAAGAACGCACACGTCTTCAAAAGCACGCCCACATGGGCAACGCCCAGTGGCCCGACTCCGTCAACCGCACCGAGCGATTGACTTGGATGAAAACCCAAAACGACTTGGTTTTGGGCGCCCGCCGCCGAGCCTTCAAAACAAAGTGGAACTCCGTCACCATCGGCCACTGGGCGGTGTTCAACCTCATCGGCATCATCCTTGCCGTCATTCTCATTTACATCGCAGGCCTTCTGGTCACCAGCTTCATTGGACGGCGCTTCTACCGCATGGGCGAAAACCTCATCGCCCGCGTGCCACTCATCCGCAATGTATATCCCGCCGTCAAGCAAGTCACCGACTTTTTGTTTGGCAGCAGCGCCGAAGAAAAGCTCGACTTCAACCGCGTGGTCGCCGTGCAATATCCCCGCAAAGGCATTTGGTCCGTGGGCATGGTCACCGGCGAAACCATGGCCATGATTGAACTTGCCGCAGGCGAAACATGCCTTACCGTGTTCATTCCCAGTAGCCCCACCCCATTTACGGGGTACGTTATTACAGTGCCCAAAAGCGAAACAGTCGATTTGCCCATCACCGTGGAAGACGCGCTTAAATTCGCTGTTTCAGGCGGCGTGGTCATTCCTGCGAATCAAGTCATCAAACGCACACAACCCACACTGCCAGGCTTCGACGCCCCTGCCAGCTCTTCTGCATCACCACACGCCACTCCGGTGAGCGCGACATAACCCAGCCATTCCCTTTCCGCACACTTGCTGCGGATCAACATCCCGGGACCCGAATCGTGTTTCAGTGTCTAGTGCCTCGTACCTCTTTTTGGAGCGTTTTGTATGAACATCACCGTTACCGGCCGCCACTTCGAAGTCACCGAACCCATTAAGGCCTATGCCGAAGACAAGGCGGCCAAACTGCCGCACTTCTTCGACCGGACCCAATCCGTTGAAGTGGTCATTGGCCAACGCGGCTCCCACCTGCACGACGTCGAACTCATCGCCCACGTCGATGGCCACGAACCCTTCGTGGCCCACTCGCGCGACGACGATGTTTACGCCGCCATCGACATGACCGAAGACAAACTGGGCAAACAACTGCGACGTCACAAAGACCGCCTGCTCAAACGCCAACGCGCTTAACACTTACCCAGTCAACTTCCTTTTCTCTTTTAAAACCAAAACGGCGCCCCTGCAAAACCATGCGGGGTCGCCGTTTTTCTTTGCTCGCGTCCACGCCCATCAGTAATCGCTCATGGAGGGGGGCGCCATCACCGAAAGGACTGAGAATGCCCTTTCGAAAACGGCTCCAACAGTGGCGAATACCCCTTCTTAGCTATGCCTCACATCTCAAAACGGTAAAATCAAAAATGAACCGCCCCAAAGAAACAGATTAGTCTGCGTTACACTCAACCCATTCATTTACCCGTCTACATCACACCACACACCGCCCCAAGAGCCCCCCATGAAACTGCGCGACTTTGTCATCGACGACGCCATTCTGCCCGAACTTGCGGCAAGCACCCGCGACGACGCCATCGCCGAAATGCTTGATGCGCTTGTCGCCGCCAAAGCCGTTCCCAAAAAACTGCGTGACCCTCTGCTAGAACTTTTACTCACACGCGAAAAAAACGGGTCCACAGGTTTTGGCAAAGGTGTCGCCGTACCGCATGTTAAACACCCCGATGTTAAAAAAATGTGCAGCACCATCGCCAACAGCGGCCCCGGGGTTGATTTCAACGCCTTGGACAAACAACCCGTTTTTTCGCTGTTCATGCTCGTGTCGCCCGCCGATCAGCCCGACCAACACCTTCAGGCCATGGAAACACTGTTTTCTAACCTCCAAAAAGACACCTTTCGTAGTTTTCTGCGACAATCTCAAGATGTTGCCGCCATTACAAGCCTGCTCGACGAAGCCGACAACGGTGAAATCTAAAAACCTCACTTCTCCTGCAATTCGCTCAGCGTCCGCAACGCTCCACCCGTCCACCGATTCGACGCTTTTCTTGCTCCCAACAATTCTTGATTCCAACCATTCTTGATCCCGACAATGTCCGAAGCCCGCGCCACCATCACCATCAAAAACCATCACGGCCTGCACGCTCGGCCCGCCATGGCCTTGGTTGACCTCACCTCGGGCTTTTCGGCCGACATCAAACTCGTCAAAGATCGGCAAACCGTCGACGCCAAAAGCATCATGCAACTCATGATGCTCGCCGCCGTCTGCGGCACCACCCTCGAAGTCATCGCCCGTGGCCCCGACGCCGCCGCCGCCGTGCAAGCCATCGAAGCCCTCAACAAAGCCGATTTTGAAGATTGAGGGAACGAAAAAGGGGCTGAGGGGGCTGAAGATAAGTAAAAACAAAGCGGCCCTAGGGAAACCCCATAGCGCGGGTATCTCGCCCTATCTTCACACCACCACATCCGCTTGCGTCTTGCTAACTGCTATTTGCTAATTGCTAACGGCTGCGCCCCTCATCGCTTCGCAAAGCAATCTTAGTCATCGCTTCGCGAGGCAGTCTTAGTCATCGCTTCGCAAGGCGGTCTTAGTCATCGCTTCGCGATGCAGTCTTAGTCATCGCTTCGCGATGAAATACAC
>JAZGFZ010000270.1:0-6464 GCA_036480015.1 Algisphaera sp.
GCCTTGGCCATGGTGGAGCCCAAGTCGGCAGGTGATTCGGCAATGTGGCAACCTGAGGCTCGCAGAGCGTCGAGTTTTTCTTCGGCGCCGCCCTCGCCACCACTAATAATAGCGCCTGCGTGGCCCATGCGACGCCCGGGAGGGGCTGTGCGACCGGCGATAAATGCCGTCACGGGTTTTTTGACATTGGCTTTGATGTAAGCCGCAGCAGCTTCTTCATCGGTGCCGCCAATTTCACCAATCATCACAATGCCATCGGTTTCGGGGTCGGCTTCAAACAGCTCAAGCAAGTCAATGAAGTTCAGGCCACGCACTGGGTCGCCGCCAATGCCCACGCACGTGGTTTGCCCCATGCCGCAGTTGGCGGTTTGCCACACGGCCTCATAAGTAAGCGTGCCCGACCGTGAGATAATGCCCACGCTCTTGCCACTTTTGCTCGTGGAGACGGGTTGATGAATGTAACCCGGCATGATGCCGATTTTGCAGCCCGCCTCAGCACTTCCGGGAGTTGCGCCATCCACGCCTGGGGTGATGATGCCTGGGCAGTTGGGGCCCAAAAGTCGCTGGCCTTCGTATTTGGCCTGCGAAAGGGTTTTCTTGACCCGCATCATGTCCAGCACGGGAATGTGTTCGGTGATGCAAGCAATCAATTTGATGCCCGCATCGGCGGCTTCCAAAATGGCGTCGGCCGCAAAGGGTGGGGGCACAAAAATCATCGAGGCATCGGCACCGGTTGCGGCAACCGCCTCAGACACGGTGTTGAAAATAGGCAGGCCGTTGGCGTCTTTTTGACCGCCTTTGCCTGGGGTCACGCCGCCGACCACTTGGGTGCCGTAACCCAAGCAATTTTTGGTATGAAAAGCCCCCGCCGAGCCGGTGATGCCTTGGCAGATTAGTTTGGTGTCACGGTTAACCAGAATGCTCATGTTTTGCTTAACTAAAAAAGGGTTGCGATAAACGGGTCCAACAGAACGCCTACTGTAGCAGCCTACGCAGGCCATGAAGTCCCAGCCCCCTTCTCCATCCGTATTACCAAGTGATTCCTTATGCCTAAAATCGTCTCTAAACGTTGCCCTTGGGCTCAAACCGAAGCCGACATCGTGTATCACGATGAAGAATGGGGCGTTGCTTCCCACGACGATCGCCACCTTTTTGAAATGCTCATTCTTGAAGGGGCCCAAGCCGGTCTCAGTTGGTCCACCATTCTCAACAAACGCGACCATTACCGCGTGGTTTACCGCGATTTTGACCCTGCCAAAGTCGCCCGTTTCACCCCCGCCCGACAGCAAAAACTGCTGGCCGACCCTGGCATTGTGCGCAACCGACTTAAAGTGGCTTCGTCGGTGACCAATGCCCAAGCATTTTTAGAGATTCAGCGTGAACACGGCAGCTTTGCCAGCTACGCATGGGGCTTTGTGAATCACAAGCCCATCCAAAACCGCTTCAAAGCCATGGCCGACGTGCCCGCCGTCACCCCGGAAGCCGAAGCCTTTAGCAAAGACCTCAAACGTCGCGGCTTTCGATTTGTGGGCCCCACCATCATGTATGCCTTCATGCAAGCCACCGGCATGGTCAACGACCACCTCACCACCTGCCCGCGCCACGCCGCTTGCCAGTAGGATTTAGGGGGCGGGGGTGCGGCTGCATTCGACGTTGTAATCCTTTTAAAGGAAATTGCTTAAAAATGTCGCCCGGGGGGGCAAATCTCAAAAACCCGCTGCTTTGTCTTTTATCAGTGAAAGCCATTTTTATCATGACGCCCACATCCCCCTCTTTATTCCACAGTGCCCCGCAGCGGCTTACAGCATCCTGTCGCGCTCTCCTTGCGATGCTTCTCATCACCCCACTTTTCGCCACAAGTGGCTGCGCCCTCAAAATAGGTGCCCAGCAAATGCCCAACCCGCGCGGTGATGGCCAACGCCGCACCCGTGTGCGATACGAAGCCGAGTTGATTTCCCCTCGCTTTTTTGCAGACCACGTCGAGGCCACCGCTGCAATCGGTTATGTCCCCGTGTCGCAGTCCAACGACCGCATTCATGTGGTTGACCACGATGGAAGCATCAACCACCTGCCTGTTGAACAGCAAGACATTCTGGATGCACGCATGGGCGTACGCGTCTTTCCGTTTGCTTCGGTGCTTCGACCCGAGCTGGGGGTCATTGAACCCTATTTTGTGGGCGGCGGTGGTTTTTATTCAAACGCCGTCACCCAACGCAGTCCCCAACACGAATCCCACCATGGTTACGGCTGGTTTAGCCTTGACGAAGAACACGACACCGTCAGCGACGGCTGGTTCACCTATCTCGGCGGCGGGCTGCACTTAAACCTCACCTCCAACGCCGCGGTTCTTTTAGAAGCCCGCCATGATTTCAATCGCGACGACCAAGGCTTCGACACCGGCGGCACCAGCGTGATGCTCGGTGTGCGATGGAATTATTGATTGTTTGCGTGTCGATCCCCGTCGCACATCGCCGAACCTTGGCACAAAACCGCTCTCTCATATCCCATACCCCCCGCAACATCTCGTAAAAACCGCGAACGGGTTACGCGTCACTTAACTCTTTGCTTAGTACCCCTCTCGTTCACCATCATCAATGCAAAATCAATACCCGGGCGGCAAGCGTTCGTCGTCTTCAGGGTCATCCATCTCTAACCCACGCGGGGTATCGTCGGGGTGTTTGCCAATTTCCACGGTGATGCGTGATCGAATGCCGCCACGCCCCTTCCAGTCGGTCATCAATGAAAGCCACACGGGGTCCATTTCTTTGGCCAAGTCTTCGGCAATGCGATTGGTCACCGCCTCATAAAAAATACCCTCATTGCGAAACGATTGGTAATACAGTTTGAGGCTTTTAAGCTCGATGCATTTGTCGCGTGGCGCATACTGCAAGCTCACGCTGCCAAAATCGGGGTGACCGGTTTTGGGGCATACGCTGGTGAACTCATCGGACACATGTTCGATGATGAACGAGCGGCTGGGATTCGGGTTGGGAAAGCTTTCGAGGATCTCTGGGGTAGGCATCTGGGCATCTTAGCTTCTTTGGACCTTTCCCTTCGTTCCCACGCCCGAAACCTTTCGATACGGCGTTATACTTTCATCACATGTCCCAAACCATCACCGAAACCGACGTGCGGCAAGTTGCCAAGCTCAGCCGCTTGAAATTAACCGACCAAGAAGTCACCCACTTCACCGGTCAACTGGCTGCTGTGTTGGGCTACATTGCCAAGCTCGACGAACTGAACGTGGATGGCGTTGAGCCCTTGGCCCACGCCAGCGACCGACACACGGTGCTGCGTGATGACGTGCCGGGCCAAACCCTTGACCCGGATACCGCATTGCGCAATGCACCCGATCAACAAGATGCCTTTTTTAAAGTGCCCAAAGTACTGGGTTCGGGCGGAGGCGGAGCCTAATGACCCTCGACATCACCCACGCCACCCTCATCGAGCAGCGCGACATCATTGCCGCCAAAAAGGTTTCGGCCACCGAACTCACTCAGGCCTACCTCGACCGCATCCAGCGGCTTGACGCCAGCCTACATTGCTATCACGAAATTTTTGTTGAACGCGCTCTTCAAGTTGCCGCCGATGTCGATGCAGGCAAAATCACCGGGCCGTTGGCGGGTGTCACCCTTGGCGTGAAAGACCTTTTTTGCACGTCTTACGGCGAGACCACCTGTTCATCGAAAATGCTCAAGGGTTACCGCTCACCCTTTACCGCCACCTCAATCCAGCGACTCGAAAACGCTGGCGCCGTGGTGATTGGCAAAACCGTCATGGACGAATTTGCCTTGGGCTCGTCGTGCGAAAGCGACATTGATGGCGGCGCTCGCAACCCTTGGGACACCTCCCGCGTGCCCGGCGGTTCGTCGGGCGGCAGCGCTGCTGCCATGGCCGCCAGTTTGGCCGCAGCCACCATCGGCACCGACACCGGCGGTTCCATTCGCCAGCCCGCAGCCCTTTGCGGTGTGGTGGGATTCAAACCCAGCTATGGCCGCATTTCGCGTTATGGCATGGTGGCCTGCGCCTCCTCGCTTGACCAAGCGGGCCCATTCACCCGCAGCGTTGGCGATGCCGCCTTGCTCATGCAAATCATGGCAGGCGCCGACCCTCACGACAACACCTGCGCCGACCACCATGTTGAAACCGACCTGCACGAGGTCGACCAGCCCATTGAAGGGCTGAAAATTGGCCTGCCCAAACAATATGTGCTTGAAGGCGCCAACCATCCTGCGGTGCAAGCGGCAGTGGATGCCGCGGCAAAACTTTACCAATCGCAGGGGGCTGAACTTGTTGAGATTGACCTCCCGCACACCGAATACGGCATTCCCACCTACTACGTTCAAATGACCGCCGAACTGTCGTCCAACCTCGCGCGGTACGACGGCGTGCATTATGGCCACCGCACAGCACAATCCACCCCCGACTTGGCTCAGCTCACCGCCCTAAGCCGCGAAGAAGGCTTTGGCGACGAGGTAAAGCGTCGCATCATGCTTGGCACCTACGCGCTCTCGTCGGGCTACGAGCAAAAATATTACGACAAAGCCCTTCGGGTTCGTCGGCTTATTAAAAACGACTTTGACGCCGTGTTTGACACCCAAGGCGATGGCCCAGGCGTTCATGCCATTCTCTGCCCCACCACCACCCACCCTGCCTTTAAACGCGGCGAACTCATCGACGACCCGCTGGCCATGTACCTCAACGATATTTACACCGTCAACGCCAACCTTGCGGGCATCGCAGGCATCAGCCTGCCCGCAGGCACAGTGGATGTTGAAGGCGCCGCGCTTCCCATCGGCATTCAACTTTTGGGTCCCGCCTTTGGCGAACGCACCCTGCTACGCGTGGCCCGGCAATACGAAAAACACGCCGGACACGCCGGTTTACGTCCCACATTGTAACCCCTCCTCTTGTTTTTAAACGACCCTGAAAGCGACTGCAATTCCATGGCCAACGATGACACCCTCTACCTCGGCATCGACCTGGGCGGCACCAACATTCGATGCGGCCTTGTCACGGGCACCAACAAAGTAATTGCCCGCGACAGCACCAAAACCAAAAGCGTTGAAGGCTCCGAGGCGGTCATCAAACGCATTGTCAAACTGTGCGAAAACGTTGCCGCCGAAGCCGGGGTTAAAAAAAGTGAAATTGACGGTTTGGGCATCGGAGCCCCTGGCGCCATCGACATTCGAACCGGCACCGTGATTCGGGCCGTCAACTTGGGCTGGAAAAACTATCCACTCAAAGAAGCCCTCGAAGATCAAGTCAAATGGCCCGTCACCGTCGACAACGATGCCAATGTGGCGGCATGGGGCGAATACCGTGCAGGGGCAGGACGCAAGCTCAAAAAGTGCGACAGTCTCTTGGCCGTGTGGGTGGGCACCGGCGTGGGCGGCGGCCTCATTCTCAATGACAAAATCCATCACGGCTTTCGACTCACCGCCGGTGAAATCGGCCACACCATTGTTCGCTCGGGTGCTGGCCGAGGCCGCCGGTCCCTTGAAGACCTCGCAGGCCGCAACAACTTGGTGGCCATGCTCACGCGGCTTATCCAAACGGGCCATGAATCTAAAATGACCAAAATTGTTGATGGCGACTACAGCAAAGTACGTTCCAAAGCATTGGCCACTGCATTGGCTGAAAACGATCCGTTGACCCTTGAGCTTGTTCAGCAAGCCGCCATGGCGGTTGGCCAAGCCATCGCCAGCACCATCACCCTGCTTGGTTTGCCCGCCGTAATCTTAGGCGGCGGAGTCGTCGAGGCGCTGGGCGACCGGTTTGTCGGCTGGGTTCGCGAAGCATTTGACGATGCCGTTTTCCCGCTTGCACTACGCGACACCAAAATTGTGGCCAGCGAACTTGATGACGACGCAGGGGTCATTGGTAGCGCTCTTCTGGCGAGCGACGAAAACAAAAAACGATAAATTTCATCGTAAAAAGGTCGCGACCGCTCGTCTTCCCAAAAAATCCTCAAAAAACACAACTTTCCCCCCAAAAGGCTGGACAGGGAATGTTAATTTGGGTAGACTAGTGAACGCTGGTCGCCCTCTTGCGGGGCTACAATTTAAAATGTGGTGTGATTCGACCTGTCTTTTCGATAAGACTCTGTCGTGGTCACCCGCGACCTCAACTTGCTTTCTCCCCTCCGCCCCGTTGCTACTTCTGTGGTAGCGGGGTTTTTTAATACCCCCTTTTCAAACGCGTACGGGCCACCTTCTCATTGCCGCCTTTTTAGAAACCTTGATGTCAAGTAACCATTCACGGGTTTTTGACCACCCTCCTTGAAGCCAATGCCTACGTCGAAAAACCTCAAAGCAAAACACGAAGTCACGAAGGCACAAAGGCACAAAGGCACAAAGAAAACAAACAACTGTTTACTGATTTTCAAGAGGATGCTTGTGGATAACGTAAAGGAAATTGAACCGCCAAGGAGGCAAGTGAGGGAGCCAAGGAAGGCAAAAAAG
>JAZGFZ010000271.1:0-7897 GCA_036480015.1 Algisphaera sp.
CTGCGAGGTCTAAGTTGAGGCTTGGTTGAGTGGTGTCGATCCAGCCGCTGAGCTGGGTGTCTACTTGGGCATCGTTGTCGTAGGTTTGTAGCGACAGGTCATAGCGCCGGGGATGATTGGGTTGCTCGCGTAATTCGCCTGAAAGACGAAGCACGGCAGTGGTGTGATCGGCGCGATCGGTGTTTGCGGTTGCGGTGTTTGAGTCGAGCGTGGCAAAGCGGGCTCGTGCACCCACCAGTGAAATATGAGGTGGTAAGCGAAGCTCGAAGCCCGGCCCGCTGCGGCGCGGAAGGGGCAGGTCTTCAATGTTCAGCCGCCCGGTGGTGGGGTCTTCGACCAAGTGCAATTGGGGTTGGCGTATGTCGATTTCGTGGACATCAATCACACCCCGCCACACCCGGCCAATATCAAGCCGAACGGCCAAATATTCGCAATCGAACAGTCGGGCATAACCCGGAGCGTGATTTTGGGGGTGGGGCAGATCAATTTCGAGCCCTTCGAGGGTAAGCCAACCGTCCCAGTTGAAGGTGGCGTGGTCGAGCTGGGCACTGCCGCCGACGCCCCGGCCAATGAGCCCGGCAATGAGTGGGGTGAGTTGTCGTGGGCGGCTGTAGTAGTAGCCCAAGGCCAAAAGCACGCTCAGCAAAAACGCCAAGGCAAAGGCCCCGCGTAACAGCCATCGACGCAGACGCCGTGGGTGCGGCTGAGCCACTTGAGCGGTTGTGGCAGGTGGGGCGGAATGAGGGGGGGTTACATGGGACATGGGAGTCGGTTATGGTTCCGCGTTCGAAGAGCATTCGCTTTGCGGCGGGAAGCTCACTGGTCCCTTTTTCTCCTCATCCCTTTTTTCTATCTCGCTTGGAGTTGAACCGATGTCCGAAAGCCCCGAAACCGCCAAGGATACCATCACTTACGACGACTTTGTCAAAATCGATTTGCGCGTCGCGACGATCGTGGAGGCTGAATTGCATCCGAATGCCGATCGTCTGCTGAAGCTTCAACTGGATTTGGGCCCATTGGGTTCACGGCAAATTTGTGCAGGCGTGAAAGCGTATTACACCCCCGAAGAACTCGTCGGTCGACAAATTGTGGTGGTGGCCAACTTGGCCCCCCGTAAAATCCGTGGCGAAGAAAGCAACGGCATGTTGCTGGCGGCCAGTGCCATGGGCGCGGGCGAAGCGGTGGAAGGTGAAGAAGCGGCCCCTGCACCTGTGCTGACCAATGTCGTGCTTCTGGCACCCGGCAAGCCCGTTCCTGCGGGTTCTTCGGTGGGGTGATGGGCTTTGGCTCGATGTGTTTGCGACTTCGTTTTGGCAAATCGTCCATTGTCAACTAGCAGGCGGCACAGGATAAAGGACTGTTTTGTCCGAAATCAATGTGGGCTTCCATCTCGCTTTGGGTTGGACGATTGTAGGAAAAACCTTGTATTAGAGCGTGTTCTTGTGTTACTGTGGTGCAGCGTTTGCTTGTTCTATATTTCCTCAGGAGGTTCGATATGATAATGCATAAGATGACTTTTCTCGGTGTCGCCACACTTGCTTTGGGTGTATCGACCTACGCGACCGCTGATATTCTCCAGTTTGACGTGGTTCTTGATGCAACCCAGATCAGCACGGGCTCGCTCGGAACCGGGACCGCCACGGCTCTTTTCAACAACATCACGGGTGATGTCTCCATCGCCGGTTCTTTCGCCGATCTGACGGGGACTTCCAGTATGGCCCACCTGCATGGGTTTACTCCCAGTGCGGGCACCGGCGGCGGTGCTGGGGTGCTCCTGAGCCTTGCGATTGATGCGGGTGTTGCTGCGGGGAATTTCTCTGGTGCGGGCATCATTTCCATGGCCAGCGATCCTGGCTTTGCCAAAATGCTTGGTGGCCAGTCTTATATCAACATTCATTCCTCGACCAGCCCAGGCGGTGAAATTCGTGGGCAATTGGTCAATCCTGTTGTTGTTCCCGAGCCTGGGTCGATCGCTCTCGTCTCTCTTGCGGGGTTGGCCTTACTCCGTCGGCGTCGGTAAAACGTGATTGCTTTTTTGTTTACACACACCGCAGCAAATTAAACTTAAAAAACCCCGAGCCATTGGCTCGGGGTTTTTTCTTGGATTCTTAAATGGATGGTGAAGAGGCGGTGTGTTTCAATGGTATCGGTGGTAAAGGAGCACACTCAAGTGTGAGTGACACTTCTGAATCTAGGGGTGTCACGCCGTTTGCATGTTTTCTCGCACGCTGGACTTACTCGTCGCCATCATCGCCGCGATAGTCGGCCAGATTAAAGCCGGTGCGTTGGGCCAGTGCTTCGGCTGAGACGACGGAGTTGTCTTGGATCTCGCGTAAGAGAAGGCTCACGCCCACCGAGGCGAAGCCGGTGAGTTCGTTGGCATAAGCGTCTTCGGTGAGAGGCTCGTAGTTTTGAGCGGTGAAGACAGCAACGCCCGGTGCTCCGGCGGCGTCTTTAAGGGCCATGACCACGGTGCGGGTGTTGGCAGGAAGGGTGTTTAAATCAACGCCGACGTCGAGGGTTTCAACAATGTTGAAGGCGGCGGCGGCAAAGGCTTCGCTGGTTCCAATTTCTGGCAAAACGGGTGGTGTTCCGTCGATTCCCGCAACCCGTTGAAAGGGAGGCAGGTCGATGGCGGTGGCGTTGTTTTGATTGGCCACGGCGTCAATGCTTTGTGACGCGGCGGCTTCGCGCAAGACATCGGTTTGTTGGGCCAGGGTTTCGAACGCAGTGATGGAACGAGCGTCGGCGGTGACACGCTCACGCACTTGGTCGAGTGTGGCGGGGGGATGGCTTTTTTGAGCGCCGACCAAAAGATGCAGGTACACGCCGCCCTCGAAATCACGAAGCGGCTTGCCCGGCAAGCCCACTTGTGTTCGCAGGCTGCGAGAAACGGCGTCGGGGTCTTCGGCCAGTTCGCGCACTTGGCCTGCATAGACTGCAAAGGTGATTCGGCCCGTGCTGTCGACGGCCGCAGGGCCGATGCCCGGAGCGGCGGACAGTTCGTTGATGGCGGTCCATTGCTGAGGGTCGCCCGACACGGTGGCCTTAACGCCAAATTGCTCGAACACGGCGGCGGCCATGGCCTCAAGGCTGGGCGAGGTGAATTCGGCAGGAAGCTCGTAGTAGCCTCGGGTTTCAGGCAAGCCGCGAATAGCCTCGGCCACCAAGCCCGAAAGGGTGGCGGCAATGCGGTTGCCCAAGGTTGCGGCTTTTTCTTGGGTGAGCGCGTCTTTAATGGATTGTCGCGCGGTCGTGTCGGGGCGTTCAGGGGTGATGCCGTTTTCGTCGGCAAATTCGTCGAGGTGTGCGTTGTAATACGCCTTGATGTCTAGGTAAGGCACCTTGACGGCTTCACGAATGGATTGGCTAGACACCGAAAGGTACTGACCTTGCACACGGTTGGGGTAGCGGTAGCCAAAGGGGTAGGCGTCGTCGCCATCGTTGCCCGGTAGCTTGTCGCGGTAGGTGTTGAACACTTCGGTGAGGCGTTCTTCGGTGGGGGCAGGCACGCTGTTGGGATCGGGGCGTAGCACGACGAGTCGGCCTGCAAGACTGGAGGCGTTGTCACGCACGGTGCTTCGCAGCAGCGGGGTGTTAAGGCGGTATGAACCCTGTGATCGCATGGCCACCGAGGGGGCAAGGAAACGTCGGTACATGTCAACATTGCCGTTGACTTGTTGCAAGGCGCTGTGGATTAACTCGACGCGGCGTAGGGCGGGTGACGCGGAAAGGGCGCCGGGATCGGTGTAGGCCACGCCGTCAACCAATCGTCGGTAATCCTCGGCGATGAGAAAACGTCGCACCACATGGCGAAGGCTGTCGGGGGTGTTTCCAGTTCGGCGGGCCAAGTCATCGAGTTTGGCTTCGTCGTAGCCCAAGCGGCCAATGGCGGCATTGACTTCGCTGTTGCTTGCCCAAAGACCCATCGATTCGGCATCGTGTTGAAGCAAGGCCCAAGCGACTTCGTCGGTGGTGACCAAGCCCACGCCCAAGGGCAATGATTCAAGAAGTTTGATTTCAATGGCGGCTTGCTGGATGTCGCCTTGACGCAGGGTTTGGCCATTCACAGAGCCCGCCTTGGCGTTGGCTCCCGAGGGCACAAACATTTGAGCGGCCTGAGGGACCAAAAAAGCGAGCATGAGCACCACACCGCCAACGACGAGGATGATCTTGTTGTAAATCCGGAAGAATTTGAACATGGGGACAGGGCTTTGGAGGGGGGATGAAGGCTAAATTAAAGGACTCCGCATTATAAAGCGGGCTCGCGTTGCGCGTTGGGCGGGGGGGGGCGATGCGGTTTTGGGGGGGAGGCTTGGCGAAAAGGCTTTACGCCAAGACGCCAAGAAAGGCAAGAGAAGAAGGGCCATGCCACCTTCCGTCATTCCCGCGCAGGCGGGGATCCAGCGTGGGAGGCTAGATTCCCGCCTGCGCGGGAATGACGGGGGAGCGTCGGCCATGACGGGCAAAAAAAGTGAACAGTGATAAAAGAGGGACGTTATTTCGGGAATGCTTCTAAGCATTTTTTGAAATAAAGGTTGTGAGGCGTGGTGAGTTACTTCAAAAAACGGCGAACGGCTGCTGGGCGGGGAATAAGGTGACGCGACACATGTGACCCCTCTGTTTTTTAAAACACCCGGGGGTCGCGTGAGGCGCCGTTGGGAATGAGGCTGATGCCAATGCGTTGTTCGTCGTCAAGTTGGTTGACATCGGCCTTGAGACGTAGGGTCCATTGGGGCAAGCGGCGGTCGAGGCTGACGGCGAGGGTTTGGTTGCGGTTGCCGCCCAAGTCAAAGGTTTGAGAGACCCCCAAGCGGTATTTCCGGGTGAGGGTGTAGTCGAAGCCCAGCAGCAGAAGGCGGCTGTCGAGTGGGTCGATTTCTTCGTAGGCCAGTTGCGAGGTAAGTCGCGGGGTGTGTTCGAGGGTGGCGCCTGCTCGCCATTGGGCCACGCGGTCGTTTTCAAACGAATGGGTGACTTCACCGGCCACGCCCAGGGTGTCGGTGACCAGCCACAACAATTCGGAGTAGAGGTGGTCGCCGCCCACGGTGTATTCGGGGCGGTGGTCGTCGTAGTGGGGTAGTAAATCGTTGGGGGTGGTTTCGTTGTGAAAAACCAAATTGGTACGCAGGGTGATCCAGTCCACGGTGCGTTGGTGTTGTGCGTGGCCACGTTTGGTTTGCCATGTTTGGGTTAGGCCCAATCGCAGACCGGTGCCTTCGGCAAGGTTTTCAACCTCGGGGTCATAGACCGGTAGGTCGCCACGATCGAGATTGCTGTTGGCGGCAAAGACTGTGATTTGCGGCTCAACAAGGTGGCGTAATCCGTTGAGATCAAGCAGGTCAGACTTAACGTGGGGCATGACTTTTGAAAATTGCGTGCCCATGCGGACGCCCACTTCGCTGCGTAGCCGTATGCGGTCGTTGTTGCTGCCATTGAAGGCATCGAAAGATTGGTCGTAAGCGGTGATGCGGCCCACGGCATAAGGGGTGACGTTCCACGCGTTGGCGGGGCCGCCTTTCATGGGCAGGTTGACTTCTTGTCGCAGGTCGAGGCGGCGCACGGCGGAGGTGGGTAGGTTTAGTGCGTTGGCCCGTTGATTAAACGAAACATTGGGGGCAATGCCAAACAGCGACAACGATTCGGCGGCGGTAAAGCCGCGATCGGCTGGCGTGTCGTGGCCGGGGCGCAATCGCAGTTGGCCTGCGCGGGCTTCGCTAAACCAAGTCACTTGGCCATCAAGCAAATTGCCGCCCAGTACGCGGTGGGTGATCTCGGGATAACGCTCGACGCTGGCCCCGCGTGATTGCAAGAGGTCTTGTTGTTCGACAAAATCACTTAGCCGAGTGGTGGTCAACAGGTCGATGGCGGTGGAACCTTTTTGCTTTTGCAAGTGGGCCGAGGTTTCAAAGGGCTTGGCGGCGTAGGCTTCGCCGGGGAAAAAGGTTTCTAAAAAACTGGGGTCGCTAACGTAGGCGCCTTCGAGCGACAGGCGGTAGCCGTGGTTCATGGGCTGGCGGTGGCGTGCGTGTAGATATCCGCGCACGTCGTCGGCGTGCGGCACGTTGCGTCCGGCCACGCGGTCTTCACCGCTGTCGTCAAGAAGCAAATAGCCGTGGTGGTCGCCCAAGGCATTGGGGGTGCGGTAAGAGCCGCGCGATCCCACCGCAGGCCCGTGATCGCCGAGATAGTCCAGGTCGGCGGTCCATGTCATGGCCTCGGGTTGGGGGCGGCCCAGCAGGGCGAACATGTCCCAACGCGAGGTGACTTCGAATCCGTTGCGCGACGAATGGTCGAATCCGATGCGGCGCAGTGGCGTGTCAAGGCCATAGGCCGCGAGGTAAGGCCAGTAGAAAAACGGGTACTTGCCGGTGTTGAGTGTGGTGCCCTTGGCCGTGAAAAAAGTGCCAGAGCCGTCGGGGGCAAGGTTGTCTTGCGTGTTGGCGTTGGCGGCGTTGGCCTTGGATTGTGCATAGCGACGCAAGGTGAGTTCGTCGGCGCCAATTGAAAAGTGCGGCACGGCAAAGGCACTGGTGCTAAGCGTGGCGCCGCGGGCCACAAAATCAGACGCAGACAGTTGGCGAATTTCTTTAGCCCGCATGTAAAGCGGAATGCGACGTTTGCGGTCATAGGTCGACAACGTGGCGTCGAGCAGTGCGGCCCGGCGCTGTTGCAGGTCGTAATACACCTTGGGGGCCCGCACGGTGTAATCGCCATCGCTGATTTGGGCGTGATCTTCTAAATAAATGCCTGCAATTTGTTCGGCTTGCAGGCCACCGGCCACCGGGCTGTTGGCCGCGGCCGACTCGGTGCCCGGTAACAAGTTGGGGGGCGGGCCGTCTTCGCTGCGCAAAAACAACACGATTTTGTCGGCCCGCAAGGTGACCACCCGGGCGGCCTGTTGGTCTTCAAACACCAGTTGTACGTTGCCCGCCAACGTGACGGCGGTTTCGTTTTGGCCGGGTTTAACCGACCACCGATCCATGGTGTAAGCCACCACGCCACGGGCAGGCAGCACGCCGGTGTCGCCACCCGAAAGGGTGTCGGCGGTGGCCGGGCCTTGCGGCGTGGCGTTTGAATGGGCGGCCACCACCACCGCGGCATCGGGCCGGGCGGCTTCTTGGGCCAAACGGGCGCGGCGCCGTGCCCGTTTGGCGGCCACGGCATCGGGCAAGCCTGTGGCGTTGCGTGCGGCTTCAGGAACGGTCAATCCCGTGCGGGCGGTGGCTTGGCGGTGTTGAATGAGTCTTGCGCGGGCGGCGGCCACCAGCGGATGACCGGGAGCCCCTTGAACAGGTCGCATCAGGCCCGGCTGATTGAGCCGCACGGTGCCATGGGTGGCCGCGGTCACCAAAAGGCGTGGGCCATCGGCCACCACAGCCCCCGTGCCGGCAATGGGGTGTGCGTTTTCAAAAAAAGCGGCCACATGTCGCACAGGCCCACTTGGGGTGGATTGGGTTTCGATACGCACCACTGCGGCGTCGGCCGTAAAACCATAGGCGCCCAGCACAAAGCGGGCGTCGTCTTCGAGCAGCAGCATTTGCGCGTCGCCGTCGTTCCATGTGGTCACGCGCAAGGCCGTGAGCGTGAGGTTTGATTTAAGCAGGGGGTCGGCAAACGGCGCATCGAGTGACGCAGGCAGTAACTTAGATTGTGTCGCAGCGTGGGCAGGCTGGGCTTGCGCAACGGGGCTGCACGCCAGTGCGGCGGCCAACAGCAGCGCCGTGCTAAAGGTGCGTTTTGCAGGGTTTGAGATTTGCGGCAGGGCGGCTTTAAGAAGCATTCGCCGACTATAACCGCAGCAACCGTGAAAGGCTTAAAACGCGGCATCAAAAGCGAAGCATTAGTCAGTAGGCGTTAACGCCAAAGGACGTAATCGTGGTGAAAGCACCACGAT
>JAZGFZ010000272.1:0-14481 GCA_036480015.1 Algisphaera sp.
GCAGCTCACCCGCTTGATCGTTTTGTTCAAGCGGCAGCACTGGGCTTTTGCGGTTTCCATTTTCATCCAGCGCCGTGGCTTGATAACGCCGCCCATCGGTGGTGTCCCATGCAATGGGGTGATGGCCTGTGAGTGGCAAATTCAATGGCAGATCGCCCAGCGATTTAATCACATTGTTTTCAACATGAAAACCAAAAGGCCTTTCAGTCGTCACACGGGTCAGCAAAATGCGTCGGCTCTGATCGAGTGGCAAATTATCAAGGGACACCGCACTTACCGCCCCGTGGCTTGCCAAGGGGATGGTGGTAAACGGACCAAGGGCACGCGGGGTGGTGTCGGTGGTGTTGCCCGCCCATGCGGCAACGTAAGGCTCATTGATCGAGAGGCCATAAGCATCAGGGGCATCACCCGGTTCAAAAAAGTGTGTCCAAATATTTCGAGGCTTGTCTTTGTTAAGAGAATCAAGAATGGCCAACTCGCCAAATTGCTTGCCTTTTTGAGATTCCACGCCAGACTGGTTGTAAACACGCACCACCGGGCCAAGGTAATAAGCCAAAGGATCCAGCGATTGAAGATCCTGGACGTTTCTTTGATCTTCCGGCACATCCACCACACGAAGTCGATCAAAAGACGCGCTGTTGGCCGTGGCAGAACCCTTCATCGCGGTGAGATTCTTCATAGAAAGCGATTCCAAAAACACAGGCTCCTGTTCGGGCAGATCACCTCGCCGAAACGCCAATGCCGCTGCAGGAAACTGCCCCGTCATGCTCGGAAGGTTCAACGTGAACTTGTTCGAAAAATCAGTTTCGATGCCTGTCAGGCTTGTGTCTTGAAAAAAGCAAACGGCATCAACCCCTTGGGTCGCAAGCGCCGCAAAGGTCAGCCACACCATGTCAGCGCGGTGTTCATTGGGCAACGGCCAATTCACTTCCGAAAGAAGCTGCGGATGGCCTTGCACTTGATTGATACGCAAAGGCAATCCCGAAAGATTTTCAAGCGCCGACTTGCTTTTAAACGTATGGCCCACGCGAACCGAATAGCTCGCCCCCTCGCCTTCTTGCTCACCTTCAAAATAGCCGTGGTGGTCAATCACATCGCCTGCGGTGTAGGTCCAGCGTTCAATTGCATCTAAAAGAGCGGGCTCGGTGGTGTGCCAATTCGAGCAAACCGTCAATCCGTCATAGCCAAGCCCGTTCAGCTCAGCAATGGCTTTTTCATAAAACGCACGCTGCGTGTCGGCCAAAAAAGCCACCTGGGCTTGAATTTGATCTTTGTGCCACGACTCCTCGTAACCCTTGCGCGTCATGGACCAAGAGCCTTGCAGTTCACCCCCCACATAATGGGGCGATTTTTTATACATGTCTTCAAGTCGCTCCCAACGCGCTGGCGACATGCGACCCTTGCCAAAAGTCCAAAAGAAAAAGCTGTCTTCATTCACCAGCTCAACCATGGCCACCGCCGGATCTTGAGCCAATGAAAGCCCTGTGTGCGGATTCACCGGCGTAAAGATGTCGCGCATCGTCTTAAAGTAAAACGCTTGGGTATCGGGGTCGAACATATGCGCCGTATAAGGCGTGGGATCGGGTGACGCGTCGTCCTCAGGGTGATAGCCCGGCACGCCAGCGGCATACGCATTCACTGTCAGCGGAAAATAAAAGCTCACCTCAGAATAAACGCCCTGCTTTTTAAGCGCCGCAACAATGCGATGAAGGCGATCCAGCTTTTCGGGATCCACATTCCACTGCCCAAATTTTTTGTCCCAAAAAGACGTATGAAGCCGCACAAGGTTGACGCCGTTTTTGGCCAACCGCCGGGCATATTGATTCAACATGGCGTCAGGCACACCCGCAAGATTGGGGTTGATGTTCACACCCCAAAAACGAACCGGGCTTCCATCGCCCAAAAGAAAGCCATTGCCGTCTTGGGTTTTTTGAAGCCGACCATGAATGCCTGCAAAATCTTCGTTGAGATGCCGATGGTCAAAGCCCGCATCCTCCGGAAACATATCCGCCGGTGGATCCCACGCAAAATAACCCGGCATGGCGTCGGTGTTGCGGGCGTCAGGCTTCATTTCGCCGCGCGGCGTAAAGGGCGTTTGCGTGAGCAAAAAACAATCGAATGCAAAAGCCTCATCTTTGTCGGGCTGCAAGTCGTTCAATTCCCACGTGAAGGTGGTGGGGCCTGCGTCCAGTTCAACCGGGCCCAAAGAAACCCAGTCGGCATTGAGGTGTTTGCGAATCGACGCACGGTTGGCCAGCGACAGATCACGCCCCAAATTTTGCCAAGGTTGATCGCCAAAACGCCACTGAAACGGACCGTGTAGCCAAAATTTCCGCACCCAAAAGGCGTAGGTTCCCGCCTTGGGGATATTCAACTCGTAAGACGCAGAAACCCCCGGCTGCCCCGCCTTCACCGTGCCGCTAATCCAGTCGTCACCCGAAAGTACCGAGAAATGATCGCCTTGAGCCGCCGTGTCCACACCAAAAGCCGAACCCGACTTCACCGTGGTCACCGTGGGGGTTTCACCCTCCCACCAAAGATAGTCCGCCTGCACATCCACCGACGCACTCGCAGACACTTTTGCTTGTTGAATTGCATTTACCTGCTTGGGCTGAGCACAAGCCGAAAGCAAAACCAACGCATGGGCACAAAACAGTGCCGTAAAAAAAACAGGTGCCCCATTTCTCCCCCGTATTGTCCCAAAACAACGTGTCCAAGCATTCATCGAAAACCTCTTTTGCGTTTCGTTTTTCAAAATGTGCGTAAGAAAATAAAATCAGACCTCTCGAAAGTCTATCACCAATGCAAGACATTAAGGCGAAACACCCAAGACCTAAAATCCGCATGAAACAGCTCTGAAATTCAATGCCCCGTCACGTCTTGCGCTTCCACCGGCTGAAGCACCACGGTGCGCGAGGCTGCGGACTGATCGCCCACTCCATCGCCCACCCACAACGTTGTGCCAAACTGTGATCCGTCGGGCAATGTCACCGTCACCCGGTGACGGCCCAAAAACACCCGGGCTTTCGCGTGACCACGGGCGTCGGCGCTTGTCGACAATTTCGTCCACCATGTTTTTCCAAAAAGCTCTTCCAGCACAAGGCCTGCTTCCGTGGGAACACCCGACGACTCAAACAACACGGCGGTGGGATCGCCCGCGGTGCTGGGCATGGGGCCGTCAAAATAAATGCCTTTGACCCATGGCTGGGCAAACAAAGACCACATCGCACGGCGCAACCCTGGCCCCGCTCCCACCTCTGGGGCCCCGCCCACTTCAAGCGGGGCAATCACCGCAGGCAAACCCAATCGACCCCAGCGATGCAATGTCACGTCCAAATCATCTGGCAATGGAGACGGCAAATAATCGCCCAGCACAAGGCCTGCGTGCCCCACAAATTGCTTGCCCGCCGCATCGGCCTGAGCCCAAGCGTCAACCGCAGACGGCCCATGCAGTGCGCCATCAAATGCCAAATTCAAGGGCGTGCCGGGCGCCAAGGCATCGGCTTCTTGCTGAAGCTGCCGCACCAACGCTGGCCCCAGTCGCCCCGCCACGGGTTGCCCCGCCAAATCCAACCCTGTAACGGCATGGCCATAGGTACGCACCACCCGATTTAAATAATCCGACGCGGCGCGATGCAGTTTTGCCCCGCGCAGTGGCACCACCCACTCAGGAAGATCCACCACCGTGCCGGGCATCACGTTTCCCCACCGGGCTTTAAGCCCCACACCCGCGGCCGCAGTCAATGCCGCCCGCACACGACGGGTTTCAAAACCCTCGGGGCCGCGCGGCTGCAAGCTTCGCCACCCCGTGCGGCGGTGTAGCGACACCGCATTAAAAATCCGCCACCCCGGTGCGTTTGCATCAAAACATTCAGGCAAAGGCGGCCCGTCGGCGGCCAATGTAAAACCCAGCTCAAATTGATGGGCCATTTGCTCAACCTGCACCACCGCCCCAGTCGCCGCCCGGTCCGCCCCATCCAGCACAATGAACTTTAGCTCGGCCATTCGGTGTTCCCGAATGCGAACCTCTGCGGCATCAAGCCATGCCTGATCCTCCGCTGTTTGCGCCAAGGCGCAAGGCAGCACAACCCCAAGGGCCATCCAAAAGGTCATTCGAAATAAGAAGGCCATGTGCTTCACCCTTCTATTGTCGGACGTACGCCCAAAACATCAACACCTTCCACCAGTGTTCACGCCCCCTTCATTTTAGGGAAACGCGCTAAGCTCGCCTGCGGATCCAGCCGTTCACGGGGTTTCAGCCCTTCCTATCCCTATACGCTAGATTCTCACCCAAATAACAGAAAACGAAACGTGAACGTTCCAACCTTGACGCGTGGCGCAAATACCAAACCTGCGTTACGATTGTTTCATGCCCAAGCCTCCACTTATTGTGCAGCCACGACTTCGGTCGGCGTTTGTCGCCGCATTGATGTGCGCGCTACTCGCACTTTCATTGGGTGCCGCATCGTGGCTCACCGGGGCGCCGTTGCATCGGCCCGCGCCTGCCACCGCCGACCCGGTGTCGCTTGAAGGTGCCACCTTTAACCCGCCGCCGGGCTGGGTGCTCTCGCAAACATTGGTGTCGTCTCAAGGTGTTGCGGTGGGCTGGGAGTTAATCGACACCACATTGACCGGTCGGCGATTGCGTATCTTTAAGGTTGCCGTGCCGTCCAACACTTCGCCTCAAACCGTGTTGTCTGGCGTGCTGCCCAAACTCATTGCCGGACGACGTCCCATCACGCGGTTTAAAACACCTGAAGATGGCCCCAACGCCAAAGGCACTTTCGAGCTGTTCTTTTCAACCCGCCGCCTCAGCTTGACGGGCACCAATGGATCGCCACAAATACACGCCATTGCAGCCTTACGCCCCGACCCCGAGCGATGCTGGGTCATTCAGCTCACCTCGCTCACCCCTGACGATCGCTGGAGCCAAGAAGCTGAAATCCAGCAATTGCACCAATTGCGAAACATGCTCTCGCAAGTGACCTTTGATCCGGCTTAATGCCCGCGTCACCACGCCCAACATGAACTCAGCGGTAAACTAGAACCATGCCTATGTTTTTATACCGTTTGTGTTGCGTCGTGGTTGCGGGTGTTTTGGCAACCGCAACGTTCCTTCAACCTGTTGCCGCCACCGCGCAAACGCAAACAGGTGAAGCGCCCGCACCCACACCTGAAAATCTTTTTCCCCAAGGAATGCCCGAGCACAAACCCGCAGCCCCGATTGATCTCACCGATCCCAAGCGGTGGAGCGAAACGGCCTACGGCATTTCTTTGCGTCCACCCGAGGGCTGGGAAACAGAACTCATCCCGCACGACGGCACCGACTTCGCATGGTCTGCCAGCGACAGCCGCCGCATTTCATTCAAGGTGGTCTACAGCAAAACGCCCATGCAACTCGATTTCGCGGCGCAATCGGCGTTGGTTGAAATGGGGTTTTCGTCGGCCTCTCCCCATGTGCGCGATTTGCAACAACGTTATGTGGGCAACCGCCCTGCAGCGGTCATGTTGTTTGACGTTCAAGAAAAAGACGACCCTAACCCTTGGTTTTATGGCCATGCAATTGTCATGCTCGAGCAGGTGGCCGCCGTGGTCATCAAAGTGCAATCCAATGGCGAACAAGCCGAGCGGGCCGCGGCTGACTTTGAAACGGTGCTGGCTTCACTGCACGTTCCGTTGGCCCAAGAGCTTGAGCAAACCCGCCGCATGCAAATGGATTTGGGCGTGGCATGGAAAGCAGGATTGCCGCCCAATGCAATTCTTAATGCCGTTCCGCAAAATCAGTGGTATCAACTAAAGCGGGGTGGAAACCACGTGGGATATCGCCAAATCACACGCGGTGTCGACCAAACCCCCGACTTAACCGGACAGCAAACCAAGGGTATTTCCACCTTGCCACCCGGCGCGGTGGTCACGGTTCGCACCCGGCAGCTTTCACGTGACATGACGCTTGACCAACAACTTTTGGTTTATGAATTGGCCGCAACCGAAACCGAAATATGGGAATTTATTCAAACCCTTCGACCCGCGGGCGATCTTACGCAAGAGTTGCCCAGCCATGTTTCGGCAGAATCCAATTCGCCCACGTGGCTTGAACAAGGCGCCCGTGCTCCACGGGCTCAACCCACCCGCGATTCACACATGCAAGTTATCCCGCGCAATGTGCTCACCGTCACCCATGAAGTGCCACCCGATTCTAAATCGGCACGCAATGTAGAAGCGCACGAACAATTTGTGGGGCGGCCCCAATCAGCCAGCGAACAACAAGGTCTGCGTGGGCGAGCCGAAGAGCACAGCTGGGAAACACCCCCTTTGGGCTATCTCAGTCAAATCGATGTGCTGGGGCTTCCGTCACTCATGCCTGCCGAGCCTGTAACGATGGCTTTTTATGCCTATGACTCTGGCACCGCTTCAATGGGACTGCGCACCATACGCGTGACGCCCGACCCAACCCCCGATGCCATGCCTGGGGACTTTGTGGTTTACGACCGCCCCGCCCCGCGTTCGGCCGAAATTCGCCACCGGTTCACGGCCGATCGCCAGCTTATCGAAACCATTTGGCCCAACGGTCTGACCGCCGTGCCCACCACCCTTGAGGCATTGCGTACACAAGGGGATTTACCCCCCAACACCCAAACCACGCCATAAAACAAGGTGTTTCACTTTGCCTTCCTTTTTGCCGTCCTTTTTTTCCTTTAACCCCTTCACACATTGTTCATAAAAAAACCTTCACCCTTTCCACGGGCCACACACGCCAAGCCGTCACTGGCCTGAGGCGTGTGCCGGGCACATTGGGCCGCTTTACAATCCTAGACGGCTCAGGCATCGTGCGGCACTCCCTCGTACAGCGTGTCGTCGAAGCCTACGAGGCCTAAAAATAGCACGATATCGGACGCGAAAGCGTGGTCCCTGCTGTCACGACTGCATCTCGTCGGCAATGATAAAATAGAGTCGGTGCTGCGCAGCCTGCTTAGTCGATGACCCCCGGCAAGCACGGCATACCTTTTGCGACACCGCACACGTGCGACGAATCCTTACCTCCTTTTCCCGCGACCTTTCCGATGGCCACCGGTTCTAGTAAAAAAAATCGTCGTCGTGATGTGCGACGTGCCATTCGATCTGACGACCGCCCATGGCTGGCTTGGTTTCGCCAGCGCGACGTGGCATGGTGCTTGCTTTTTATCACCGCCTTTGCCATCGTGGGCTCCGCCATTGCCCTGTCGGTGCGCGGCCGCCCCGGACACTACCTTGGGCAGTTAATGAATCAGCCGGTGATTGCCCGGCTGGGTTTTGAGGCCATCGACCTTAAAGCCACCGAGCGAGAACGCATCTTCAACCGCCGTGAAGTTCCGCCAGTGTTTCGCCACAACGCAAAACGCTACAACGAGCTTGAGCAAGAACTGCTAGAGCTGCTTCAACTCCATGAAACAAAATTCGGCGAGTTAAGCCCCGACTACGTCGAATCCATTGCCTTAACCCCCGTAGCACACACTGTGCTGGGCCACTACGCCTTGGGTGTGGGTGAAGACAACCCCCAAACCCCTGAGCATTGGGCCAGTCGTGTGCATGATGCACTGCGACGCATTTTCACCCAAGTGGTTCTGGTCGACGACGACTACCGCCGAACCCTCGACGGCCCGGGCCATCTCAAAGCCATTCATCCCGATCCTTACAAACGCTCCGATGCCGAGCAACTGGTTAGCGAACGACTTTTACTTTCTGTTAATGATCGCCCTCAAATCGCCCGTTTGCTCGCAGGCGATCTCACCAACGACTTTCCCCCGGCCCTTCAACCCGTGGTTTTGGCCGTGGTGCTTAAACAATTGGCCCCCACCTATTTGTTTGACGAAGCCACCACCCAAACCCGCCGCGACAACGCTTATGCCGCAACGGGCGAAGTTAAAATCAACTACCGCCCCGATCAAGTGCTGGTGTCTTCAAGCACGCAACTTAGCATTGATGACCTGCGACTCATTGCCGCTGAACGTGCCGCATGGGAACGCTCACGCACCCGGGTTCAAAAACTAATGCCTTGGCTTGGTCTTGTGGGGCTCATGGGACTCATTGCCACAGGGGTTTGGGGCTACATTTTTCATTACAACGCGCGTGTGCGACGCAATCCCATGCGTGGGTTGGCCCTTACGCTTTTGCTGCTCACCTGCCAGTTCACCGCGGTGTTACTCGCGGGGGTATGGCCTGAAATCGCGTTGGGCGGCGTGACCTTCGCCGCACTCACCGGCGCCGTGATTTTGGCCGTGGTGTACGACCGCCGCTTTGCGTTGGCCATGGGCATTGCGCTAACGTTCCTCATCGTCCTTAGCTTGCAAATGCCCGTGTCTGCGGCGCTGGTGGTACTCACTGGCGTGGCCACCGCCGCCGCTCAACTCGACGATGTTCGCTCACGCAGCAAACTGGTTTGGGTGGGATTTTGGTCAGGCATGGCCATGGGCGGCGCGGCTTTTATTGCAGGTTTGGCCGAACGCAACTTTGGATTATCCGCCTCAGAAACCACCACAAGCATCTTGCCATGGGTGGACACCACGTTGTCTGCGCCATGGCGGCTTTTGGGCGCCGATGTGCTTTATGTGGTGACCGCCGGTTGCTTGGTGGGGCTTTTGGTGCAAGGCATTTTGCCCGTGGTCATCGAGCCTGTTTTCCGCGTGACCACCGCCATGACACTGCGCGAACTCAACGATGCCAGCCACCCACTGCTGCAACGTTTGGCCCAAGAAGCCCCAGGCACCTACCAGCACAGCCTGCGTATTGCCGACATGGCCGAGGCCGCCGCCGATGCCATTGGTGCCGATGGGCTTTTGTGCCGCGTGGGCGCGATGTACCACGACATCGGAAAAATCAACAAGCCCATCTACTTTATTGAAAACCAAGCCGGCGGCGTCAACAAACACGACAAACTCTCGCCCGCCATGTCCCTGCTCATCATCATTGGACATGTGAAAGACGGCATCGAACTTGCCCGCGAATTTAACCTCCCCCAAGTCATTCGCCATCTCATCGAGTCGCACCACGGCACCACCTTGGTTGAATTTTTCTACCACGCAGCCCGCAAACAAACCGAAGCCCAAGACAAACCCGCCCCCAGCGAATTTGAGTTTCGCTACCCCGGGCCCAAACCCCAAACACGCGAAGCCGCCATCATGCTTTTGTGCGATGGCATCGAAGGCGCCGCCCGCGCAATGGATGAACCCACCGCCGTGCGGCTCGAACAACTCACCCACAACATGGCCATCAAACGCCTCATGGATGGGCAATTCGACGATTGCAACCTCACACTCACCGAGCTGTCAAAAGTAGAAGCCACCATTAGCAAAACACTTTGCGCGGTGTATCACAAACGCATTAAGTACCCCGAAAAAGACAAGCCCAAAGTGGCCGTGGGGTAAAACACGCTTAACCCGTTTTGCAAAACAATCCTGCAAAGCGCATGTTCATCGAACATGAATTGAACGTAAAACGATTCTTTTCACCGCCCCCCTCTGGAGCTTTCCATCATGCAATCACCTCTTCGAACGGCGACGCTTCTTGCGGCGGCAATGACGACCATGACAACCGTGCCTGCGGGGGCCGAAAATCTTTTCTCCACCACCGCAACCAACGGCGGCGCCACCGTTACAAGCACCGGGGACAACCTGCTGGATCTACTTGAAGACGCCGTCGAAACCCAAGGCGCATTCAACAGCCTCAACGGCACCAACTTCACCGCCGTCACACGCTATGCCGACGTGGCCAACGCCATTCGCATTAACGTGAACGCCGCAGAAACCCAAGCCACCTTGGAGTTTCCCGGCACCGGCTTTACCCGCGTATTCACCGGCAGCGATGCCGACGATCTTCAAGATGAAATTCGTGAATTCATCGAAACCGACGGCGGCACGGCATACGCCGCCTTTTTGGCCGACCTCAACCGCCGCTCACTCATTTCTGTACTCGACGGCAACCCTTTTTCGACCACCGCCCTCACCAACGAACACTTGTTTGACAGCTATGGACTGGGCAGCGGCGCCTCGCGCTTTCGCGTGGGCCGCCGCGCTCAATACCCCAGCGGCCAGCCGCCCTATGCAACGCCAAACGACACACTTGACGCCCCGCCCGCCGACGACACAACCCTAAACGGCACCCCCTTGTCTTACAGCGACGACGGCAGTGCAGGGTGGTCACGCGACAGCGTTTGGCTTTCACTCACCCCGCGTTTCCACACCCTCGATGCCGCAGGCTTCGACGGCACCGCCGCCAGCTTTGGTTTTTCCTCCGGCTACTGGTTCACCGATCAAATCGCCGTGGCCGTGGGCGGCAACGTACATGTCAACGAATACGAAAACACCTACACCTACCACTCCAGTTTTAACCTCGCCCTGCCCATTCGCGCCGTGGACACCGGCGACGCCCAAGGCGGCTTTGCCCTTGAACTCACCCCCTTTCTCATTAGCGGTTTGGGCGGCTCAATCGACGCCGCCGCAGGCGGAGCGTTCTACGGTTATGGCGGCGCCGTCAACGCCACGCTCTCACTGGGCGTGGTGCAACTCAAAGCCGCCGCACAATACGTCGACTTCAACGACCAAGACCTCGAATACGACGAATTCGAATTTGACACCGAACTCGATCAATCCGCCGTCACCCTAGGCGGCAGCATCGTCATTTTTCTCGATGGCCCCCACGGCCATTGGTGGATCGACGGCGGCATCACCCACGTGGAATACCTCGAAAACGCCGCCGTCGAAGACTGGCTACGCCCTGAAATTGGCGTCGGTTGGCGATGGGGCACCGACGCCCGCCTACGCCTAAGCTACCGTGACCTCGACGCCGAATCCACCGACGGCCGCAACATCGACGCCTCCACCCTCGGCATGAACCTGGTTTTTGGTTTTTAAACCCGCATTCACAATGCCAAAGCACTATTTTTCTGGCATTCCATTGTTTCTCTGGTTTTCCCTTGTTATTTCCTTGCCTTTCGACCTTCTATAAGGTATCTTGATGGTTGAGTTGAAAAATGCGCCACCCTACGTATAACCATAGCCAATAGCCGCACTTACGTCGCTGCTTGCTGGCCGCCCTTAGCGTTTTGATAGCTCCATCCCGCCTAGCCCCCCCCCGCCGGCCCAAACTGAATCGCCTTGCGATTCTCCCCGTTCGCTCTTTACAACTTTGTCGATGCCGACAATCACACTTAGAGACGCAAGCCTCTTCGTATTTGTTTTTCGGGCCTTTTTAATCGCGTTTAAAACCAACATTTTAAATCAAAACCAGAATCTAACACCATGGCTTCTCACTCAAAAAAATCACGTCAAGCTCGAAAAAACCGCAAGCGTCTGGCGAAAAAACATCAGGGGGAAGCCCCTGTCTTTGAACAACTTGAAGCCCGCCAACTCATGTCAGGCAGCATGTACGTTGGCACCAATGTGGACTACCTCATCCCGGCCGCTCTTGATTCGGGCCTCAATGCACAGGGCACCACCGTTAATTCCATTGCAGCCGCCACGGCACCCTTCAACACCTCATGTTGCCCGTCAACTGGAGCACCAACAACGGCAATGCGCCTGCGGCAGGCACCGCCTCTCACATGACCATTTTCGGAGGATCGGGAACCTACACCTTCACCGCCGACGGCACCGGCGAGATTCAAATCCAACTCATTGAGGCAAAAAACCCCGCCACCTTCAGCAATTCTTCGGGCAGCCCCTCAGGCGCACGTTCATTTTCTTTTGGTGGTGGATCCGGGCAATCGCACACCTTCACCCTAAATGTCGCCAATAACAGCGTCAACAGCCCGGGCACGCTCACCTATGTCACCGTCATTCAAAACGCAGGCGACTTGCGCAACCTTCAATTGATCAACGATGCCCGATCTGGAACCTTTGACCACAAATACACTGATGACCTGGGCACGTATTCCACCCTACGGTTCATGAACTGGCAACAGGCCAACGGAAACCCCATTCATACATGGAGTCAGCGTACCCTCACCAATGAACCCCAAGGCCACGAACCACAAAACCGAGCATCTCAACTCAATGGCGATCCTTACACTAAGGCAGGTGTCGCACTTGAATACATGGTGGAGATGGCCAACCAACTCAACCAGAATGCTTGGTTCTCCATCCCCGCTGAAGTGGACGACAACTACATCACCGAGTTTGCGACTTATGTTAAAAATAATCTGAACTCAAATCTCAAAGTTTTCGTCGAGTACAGCAATGAAACATGGAACCCGCTTTTTCAATTCACCCAATACGATCACGTCGTCAAACAGGGACGAGCCATGGGGTGGGGCGATCCAACCGTCAGCGATGCCGATTACCGCAACGACACCCTCGCAGGCCATCAATACGTTGCCCACCGCTCAGCTCAAATATGGAAAATCTTCGCCGATGTTTTAGGCGACGACGACGCCAATCCCACAGCAAACTCTTCCACCAACCGGCTGATCAAGGTGCTGGCAGGGCAATCCGCGAACATCCACACTGCAGAAGCCCGACTCAATGCGCTGAAAAACCCCGACATCAACCCCGACGGGATCATGCCCGACACATTGGCCACCGCGCCTTACTTCACACCTTTTGATCTCATTGACCGCCATTACACCGGGGAATGGTGGCCCACAAATGACCGGGCGCTCACCCAGAACTTCCTGGACATGTCCTTCGAACAGCGTGTTCAAACGGTTCTGGCCGACGTGCAAAGCAACCTGACCAGTCATGTTACGCCCGAGGTTGAATCGCACGAAGCCCTCGCAGCCGCAAACAACCTGTGGTTCACCGCCTATGAAGGCGGACAGCACCTCACGGCTGCAGGTCGTGATGGAGAATTCCAGGAAATGATCGACGTGTTGGTTGAAGTCAACCGTCGTTCAGAAATGTACAACATCTACAACGATTACCTAGATCTTCTCGAAACCAAAGGTGTGTCGCTGTACGCCAACTTCACCGACACTGGCAGCCCCACCCGTTATGGTTCATGGGGGGTGATGGAACATCAAAATCAATCTGCCAACACAGCTCACAAATTCCGAGCCACTGAAGACTGGGTGACCAACCACACCCCCTCCAACCTTGCTCCCATCGCACGGGCCGGTGGTATCAACGGCCACATTTCCACCATTGCCGACAGCAATGGCAGCGCCCTCTTTTCGTTTGACGGGTCTTTCTCCAGCGATCTTGACGGGACACTGAACAGCAACGGCTATCAGTGGAAACAACTGATCGGCGGAAGCGACGTGGTGGTTAGCAATTCTGCGAAATTCGCCCAAACACTTTCTGTTGGCACCCACACCTTTGAATTACGTGTGACCGACAACCACGGCACAACAGACACCCACGTGCTAAACGTCGTCGTTGCCCCTTATGGGTCAGACGGAACTCTTTCGCAATCCAACTTCAGCGGAAACAGTCTGGGCTTCCAAAATGAATCGGGCATTGCATCGGTCAACATCACACAAGGCAGTGGCCTCGAACCACATGCCAACGACAACGGCTTGGTTTTCAGCGCCAACACCAACAGTGGCATCGATGGAACACGATCGCCATTCGATGCCAACGGGTATTTATCAATCAAGGCCACCCCCCAATCAGGCAACACCGCAAACTACAGCGGTGCAAAAATCAAATTCGAAGTCAAACGACTGGCCTGGTCATCACACAACCAATTTGCCCTCAAATCCAGCTTTGACAATTTCAGTACCACCCTTGGCACCCACACCATTTCACCAGGCACCGTTGGGTCGCCTTCTGAACTTGAATTTAACCTTCCATCAAATTACGACAGCGACCATGAAGTCGAGTTCCGCCTCTACGTCTATGGCGCGCAATGGGGCGCTCCTGCGACAGGAGAGTTTGAACTGGCCCACGCCTCGGTGCTAACCTCCGTCACCCTTCATGGATCGGTGGACACTTCCACCACCACAGGCACCGCCACCACACTGGGCGCCATCAACTACGGCATTGCCGCAACCGACAATGCCACCGGAACCGGCTACATCCTCTTCAGCGAGACCGATGTCCACCAGCGATTTTTCCAAAACGCGCCCCACACAAGCAACAGCGACCACCTCATCACCATTGTTGAACAAGGCGGACAATGGTTCTATGACAACAACCATTTTCTCACCGCGTTCACACCCACCTCATCCGATGTGCTTCTGGCCGCAGTAGACTTCTCCAACGACACCATCACCTCCCTTCAAGGACAAACAGGGTTTATCGCAGGCATTGAACAATGCTATGGCTCCGGAGACCTCTCCTTCCACGCCAACCGTTGGAATAACGGCACCAACCTTGGTGAGTTCACTGTAAACGGAGCACAATTCGTTCGCAGCAACGTCACCCTACCCGCAGGCCCCACCGCACTGGGCACCATCAACTACGGCATTGCCGCAACCGACAATGCCACCGGAACCGGCTACATCCTCTTCAGCGAGACCGATGTCCACCAGCGATTTTTCCAAAACGCGCCCCACACAAGCAACAGCGA
>JAZGFZ010000273.1:0-5951 GCA_036480015.1 Algisphaera sp.
ACGTCGCGAATGATGCGTCGCCCTGCGGGCTGGGCGACGAGTGTGGTGAGATAGACCGCCGAGCAAAAAAGACCTGCGATAAAGGCGGATACGAAAGGCGGAACGTCAACGTGTGGTGAGCCGTACACGAGTAGCAGGCGGGTGGCAGAGGCGGCGATGAGGGCGGCAAGGGTGGGAGGGGCGAGATTGGACAGAACCGCGCGAAAAGACACGGAGGTGCCATGCGACGCCCACGCCACGGCTCCTAATTTGGTGATGATGGCGGTGAAACTAAAACTCAGCGCCACGGCACGAACCCCCCAAGGAAGGGCCACGATGTATCCGGTTGCGATGATGACGGTGGTGACGAAGGTCAGGCGAAGCTGCTTGGCACCGCGACCGTGAGGAATCATAAGCCACGTGTCGGCCGTGTTGAAGGTGCCTGCAAGAGCCGCGAGGGCCAACGCTTCGAAGAGGGGAACGGCATCATTCCATTGAGGGCCAAAAAGAACGGCAATCAGCGGCTCGGCGGCAGCCCACATCCAAGCCACGGGAAGCATGCCGAGGCCTGCGGTCATGGCGATTCCCGCAAGGTAGGCACGGCGAAAATCATCGGGGCGGTCTTTAAGTCGGCAGAGGGTGGGGGTGGCGGCTGCACAGACGGGCCCATTGATTTGTTGGATGGGCAAAAGAAGCATGTTGTAGGCCTTGGCGTAAAGTCCCAAGGCTCCTGCCCCGTAGGTGATGCCCAGTAGCACGTTGTCAATGCGGCGGCAGGCGTAACTGAGCAATGACGAGAGTGTGACTTGCCCGCCCAGTTGCGTGATTTTTTGGTTGGCCTTTCGATCTTTTAGGGAGCTTCGCAGGGTGGGCCAGCCGGGGCGCCATCCGCTGCTTAAACACATGCCTGTGGCCACAATGGCCGCGCTGACCACTTGCATCCACACCAAGGCATAAAGGCCAAACCCGTTCCAAGCCAAAAGCAACCCCGTGAGAGAGCCACCGACCAAGGCGCTGATTTCGATGGCGGTGAGCACGCCAAATCGCATTTGGCGTCTAATAATCGATTCGGAAACGGCGCCCAATCCACCTAAAAACGTGGTGATGGAAAGGATGGCCATGACCATGAAGACACGAGGTTCGTTGTACAACCACGCCAGCAAGGGGCCTGAAGCCGCCAGTATGCAGGCGGTGCTGGCGGCGATGAATCCGTTGAGCCAAAAAAGGCGGTTGACTTGTGCGTGTGAGACGTGCTCGCGTTGAATAATGCCGATTGAAAGTCCACCGTGACGAAGCACAGCCGCGAGGCCGGTGAATGCGGCGGCCATGGCAATCACACCGAAATCGGCGGGCGTGAGCAAACGGGCCAAGATGGCGCCGGTGATGAGATTGTTAACAAATTTGAACGTTTGCGTGCCACTGGTGGCAACCACACCGCGCACCGAACGATGACGTAATTGACCCGTGAGCGATGCGGTGTCGAGGGCTTGGGCGCGACGCGATGCGCGGTGTGTGGGCAAGGGGGCGGTGGGGGACGTGGCGGTGGTCACGCAGGGCTTGGGGAGTGGGTGAGGAGATTTGTGACGGGGGAAATCGCTGGAAGGGCCAGAATGTCGTCAAATTGTGTGTCGGCACGGCGTTGAACATCAGGAAGGGTTTGGTTCAGGATGTCGGCGTGTTGCGCTCGGTTGCGATAGAGGTTGAGAAGTTGATCAATGCACGTTTGAGTGTTGTGTTCACGTGGATCCACCGTGGCATGGCCCAAACCCACCGTGTCGAAGACACCACGGGTTTTGAGGCTGTAGGCCAAGGCGGCCGCCGGCACACCGCTGGACAGTGCGGCAATGGTGGCATGCATGCGGGTTCCGCAAAACCAAGAAAATTGGCCGATGACCCATTTGATCGCGCTGGGATCGTGGATACAGGGAAGCACGGCCACTTGATCACGGGCCTTGGGACAGCACGCGATGATGGCTTGTAGGGCGTCTTGGCACGCCTGAAGATCAGACTCGGCAAGGCTAGGAGCACTCAGCACATGGGGGGTGAGTACCACACGGATGTCGGGGTCTTTCAGTAACGCTTCGAGAAGACCATGCACGATGGCGCGGTAGTCGGCCTTGAGTCCAAAACGTTTGGCGGCATCTTTCGGGTGGTTGTAAATCAGGCCGCTGATGTTGAGGCCCACGGGTGGACTTGAGCGATTCTTAAGCCACTGGGCAATGACCTTGGGAAGCGCAAGGGTGGGGCGAGAGGAGGGCAAGGCAAAGGCGAGATCGACCCCTTGTCGATGGCGGGCGGGGTTGAAACGGTCGCCCAAAAGTTGTCGCATGCGATCAAGGCTTTCTGCATCGCGGGCCCATGCTTGCGCGGCACCTGCCAAAAGGTTGGCCGCGCGGTGTGCAGAGGCTGGTGTTTGAAATGGGCCGATGGTTTGGGGCAATAGGATCAAAGGCCGTTGGGCGATGCGGGCGAGTTTTTTGGGTCCACAAACGGTGTTGAATCGGCGCGGGCCGTAGAGGTCGGTGAAGCTGTCGCCTGCGCTCAAATCCAAAACAAGGTCGGCTTGTTTTAAAGCGCGGGCGCCAGCACTGGCCCAGCCACCGGTGCGAAGTGCGATGTTGAGGTGGCTTAATGACTCGGGGCGCCACCATCGCCGTGATGCGGCAGCGCCAATGCGACGGTGGGTGTGGGTGCGTTGATCGACCACGAGGGAATGCTTACGCACCCCTCGGCCGAAATCGAACACGGTGAGATCGGCCGAAGGGTGACGTCGATAAATGGCTGACGCGGCGCTGACAAACAACGCCGACACGCCAAGGTTGTCGGTTTCTGGGGCGCAGCCCCATAGGCAGATTTTCATGGCTCAGGAAAAATTAGGGGAATGACGCAGGGTCCATGTGACAGCCCGCCCAACTCTTTTTGGAGTGGGCGGGCGAAACAAGGGGCATGGCGAAATGGCGTTTGCGAATCAGTCGCCTGCAGCACCAGGAAACTTCACCGTAAGGGGCGCGGGAAGGGAGGAGGCGATTCGGCCATCTTGATTGACAAAGGTGGTGTTAACCACCACCACGTCTTTGGCGGTGTAGCCACGATCCACACGGAAAGAGTTACGCCCTTTGAAGTAGCTGTCTTGGATCAGTACACCTTCGTGGGTGCCCGCCATTTGGAAATTTTGCAGGGCCGTGAAGGGCTCGACACCCGTGTTGTCTACTCGCACGTTGACCAGTGCGGCTTCTTTGAGACCCGCGAAACCCAAGCCTTGAGCCCAAATTTTATCGGTGGCCGTGAGGTTGTAAAAAATAACGTTTTCGTTCCATGGAGAATCGAGCTGCGAGACATCGGGGTGCAAGGCGTTGGCGCCGTGTCCTCCGCGAATACCCAGTTCATGAACGGTGGCATTGAGGATGACTGAGACACCGGCAAAGGTATCGTCGATGCCGCGATAGTCTTCGATGTTGCGAACCATTTTGATGAAACGGTAGGGTTTTTGTAGATCGTACGATTTGACGTCGGTGGCCCATGCTTGGCCAGGGCTCCAGCCTACGCCGGTGAGGCGAGCCGAAGCATCGCCTTGGATGGTGCTTTGGTCAATCCAAAGGGCGCCGGTGTGGATTGACAAAGGCGTTGAATTGTCGGGGGCCGTGACATCCAAGGCCACGCCTTGATAATGAATTTTGATGCCTTTGCCGCGTCCGCCCGCCACGATGCGGACATCGCCATAATTCACGCCAGGGGCAGGACGAACCGTGACCCAATAATCGCCGCCCCAGTAGCGTCCACCCGCCGACCCATGATCGCCTGCAGGAAGTTCAATAATCAAAGGACGGGTGAGTGTTGCGCTAAGTCGGCTGGTGACATCGCCTAGGGTTTCGCCAGATTGAAGACGAACCACGTCGGGGGTGACGTTGTTGTGCAACTTTAAGGTGTCTAAAACGCGGGGTGTTCCTTGTTTGGGATAGGCCACCGCACGCACTTCAACGGCACCGTCAGGCAGCGTGTCAGGGTTGAGGTTGACCCAGTATTCCACCACGTTGGTGCGTGGATTTAAAACCATTTCACGCACCGACAACCAAGCACCCCCGTTGACCGAAAACTCAATGCGGTCGATGCCGTGGGTTGCAAAGGCCACCACGCCCACCGAAAAATCATCGGTGAAGTTTTGATAAGGCACGACGTCCCATCGGGCAGCAGGCTTGGATTGAATGTTGCCGATTTGGGCGGGTTGGGAGGTGGGCCCAGAGAAACCGTTTCCGGAAACCAACGTGGGGGCGTTGCCGGTGGGTGCGGTGGGTGCGGTGGGAGCGGGTGTGGAGGGGGGAGGGGTTGGTGTCGGCGCGGGCGCTGGTGTAGGAGTAGGCGCCGGGGTTGGAGTCGGGGTTGTTGGTCGAGGTGCTGGCGCTGGGGTTGGCGTCGGAGTAGTCGGAGTAGGAGTCGATTGGGGTGTTGGCGCTGGCGTCGGCGTCGGAGTTGGTCGAGGCGTTGGCGCCGGGTTGGGGGTTGTGGGTGCAGGAGTTGGGTTGGCCTGTGGCTTTCCACCTCCGGTGAAGGTTGGGTTTGTTGGAGGTGGGGTGGGCGTTGGGGTGCCGTGGGTTGAAGTGGTTGTGACGGAGGTCGGGGCGGGAGCTGGGGCTGGGCTGGCGGTTGCGATCGGCACCACAGGGTTGTTGATTTTGAGGTTGATTTGTGTGGGGGAGCCCGCTGCGCCGGCGCGGTCAAAGGCGGTGACACGTAGCGTGTAGTTGCCGTTGGCGAGTTTTTGTGTGTTCCAGCCATGGGGCAGATTTTTTGATCCGCCTGAATCACCTAAGAAATAGTAAGGGGCACGCGATTCGGTGTGGGTTTTTAGGGTGGAGCTTCCACGCATGAGTTCAAACACGACCGATCCGATGTCGCCGGTGGTTTGAGCTTGCAGGGTGACCTGGCCCGAAAGACCTGTGGGGTCAATGCCCAGCACGCGGGTGATCGTTGGGGCGGTGGTTCCGGCGGGTGTGTCATCGGGCACATTGTCAATCACAAAAGCGATTTCGTGAATGTCGGTGGTTTGGCCGTCATCGCGAACTTCAATGGCGAGGGTGTAGTTTCCGTCGGGAAGTGTGGTGGTGTCCCAGCCGTTGGGGCGGCCGTTTCGATCACCATTAAGAACATACGGCGATTTGCGTTCGAGGTGTGTGAAAGATGCGGATTCGTTGGCGTCATTGTTAACGATGAAGAGAACTTCATCCGCTTGGCCGCCGATCACTTGGGCGTCCACCATCACGTTGCCCGCCACGACTTGACCTGTCGCGAGGCCATTGACAATCTCGACGGTTGGCACGTGAACCGTTACATCTGCGTCGGGTGCACCGGCGCCCTGGTTGTCGACCCACAGGGGAAGTTGTGTTTTCTTGAAAACACGTCCTTTGCGATTGACCGCGACGATTTCCAGTGTGTACAAGCCATCGGCGTGGGAGGTGGTGTCCCATCCATGCGGGCCCGTGTCGTCGTCGCCCATGAAATGAAAGGGGGCTGAGCTTTCACGGTGTGTAAGCACGGTGCGCCCATCGGCATCACGCAATGTGAAGTCCACACGACTTACCGTGGAGTCATCGCCTTTGGCTTTGATGGTGACCGATCCACGCACCGTTTTGGGAGGGTGTGTTGATACGGGTGCGGCAAAAACGGACGATGTGGGTGCGGCGTGGGTGTCTGTGATGGGGACAGACACCAGCAGTGCGGGTATCGCAAGCATAAAAAAACGTGGAAAGAGGGGTGATTTGAGTTTCCAACCCAATGAGCGGTTGGTGCGACGTGGTGGTTCGCCGTCTTGGTGGAGTGTCAACATAATAGTCTTCCTAGGTAAGTGGCCAAAGGTTTTCTTTGATCTTCTATTCATCGGATGTGTTGACTGCCCACGCCATGACAGGTGGAGCGACGCCCGGTAAAACCGGTTCTCAAATTCTCATAACACGTTTGTTTTAAAGGCTAAAACAAGG
>JAZGFZ010000274.1:0-3340 GCA_036480015.1 Algisphaera sp.
TTGATTTCTGTTTTCTGTCATTCCCTCCCACGCGTACAAGACGCAATGGGTTGCTTTCGCTTATCTCCTCAACCCCTTCGATCACCGCGTTTCAAAAACCGTGATCGACTATCGATAACCGTTACAAACCCTACAGCTTACGCATTCCCGCAAACGACTTGCTTGGCGAATTGACCTCGCCGTCTCAACACCCGATTTGATTCATAGGAAAAGATCTTTTAATTCGAGGTCAACCGTGGCCACACACAAAGGTCACACATCTCTCAACCTTTTTTCAAAAAACAATCGCCCATGCACTCATTTAACACCTCCATCGCACGACGCCCACGCTCCGCCTTCTCTCTCATCGAGCTACTGGTCGTCATTGCCATCATGGCCATTCTCGCATCGCTGGGCATCCCCGCCATCGTCAAAGCCACCTCGGTGGCCGCCGAAGCCAAGTGCCGTTCCAATGTTCGCGGCATTGTGCAAGCCACCACCGCTTACATCACCGACAACAAACAAGTTTACCCTGCCAAAGCAGCGACCAACGACCTGAGATTTCTCTCGCTTGTGGGCGCACCGGGCCTGAGCAATTGGGCTTTGGCCGCACCTCTTGCAAAAGACCGTCCCCTTTACAATTACCTCAACGGAGAGGGCGGCATTCCCATCGCCGAATGCCCACTGGACGGCGGCTCCTCTTCCATTCCCAACACCACCGCCGCCAACAACTTTGAATACCTTGGCACATCCTATGTTTACCCCGACCAATATGGAACCAACAGATTCGGTCGATACGGCGTGTGGTCCCTTGAAGGCAGCAAACTCACTGCCGTTCAACAACCCAGCAAAAAACTCATCACCACCGACATGAGCCTTTTTGTGGATCCAGGCCCCGAGCAAAATGCTTGGCACGAATCCATTGGCAATGCGCAAAGCGCAAGCGTTGGCTTCGTCGATGGACACGTCGCCGTCACTGCGGCAAAACAAGACGCCCCTGTTTACGCCAACTGGTACAACTACAGCTACACAGGCTACACCTACCCCACCACCACTCAAGTCGAAGCCTGGGCCATCCAAGACGAATACTATTAAAACCCCTCTTGGTTTAAACACCACTTGGATTACACATTTTAAAAGCCATCATCCTTTTCGATGAGGGCTTTTTGTTTTAACCGTTCAAGCTTTGCAATCGTTCACGAACTTTGAGCGAGGGGTATCGCGGAGAAGCTTTACGCCAAGGCGACAAGACGCGGAGACGCCAAGAAAGGCAGGGAATGATCTAGATGGTTTCTTGGTCTTTTCGCCCAGTCTCCGATTCCCCCAAACGCCTTTGCATGAAGGAAGAGTTGCGAGGCGTCGCGATGACCTTAAGTGTTACTGCAAAAAACGGCGAACGGTTATCGCAATTCATACCGTCATTCAAAACGTTATTGAAAAAGAGCCTCTCGATCTGTCACTGAATATCACATGCATGCCAAAGAGCAAAAAGAGTCTTGCTGGATTCTTCGTCTTCCTTGGCGTCTTGGCGTAAAATCTCTTGCCAGAGATGGCTTGCCCATTGCGCGTCAACGCAAATACGCTTGTTGAAACCGTGAATGGGTTATCAAGCTTTAACCTTTTGTTTTTCGCGTGGCCGCCGCCAAAATCGGCCGCACCCGGGCATGACTCACCATCAACCACGGATTCATCGTCAACGTGCCAATCGCAAACACATCGGCCCCTGCGTCGGCATATTCATCCACATGTTCAACCGATCGAACACCCCCGCCACCAATCACCAGCGCATCGCGTCCCCAAGGCTGTTGTCGCAAATCACGAATCGCCGTCAACGCCACCGGCTTCAGCGGCAAACCACTTAAACCCCCTGCGGGCACCGGCAACGTATTGCACGCATGAAACGCCCGCACACCTGCCGCATGCGCCTGCTCGCCCATTTGCGTGTAATTCACCGGCGGCAACTTGGCCACCACCGGCACGCCCGTGGCCACCGCACGGGCAAACAAATCATCGGGCCAATTGATATGCCCCACATTGGGACAACTCATGTTCAATTCCACCCCCATGGGTTTAAGCTCCGCGATGGCCTCTAACAAACGCCACCAATCATCCGGCTCAAACCCATGCACCGACACCAACTTGTCACTGAGATCAAGCTTGCCCGCAGCCACCTTTTGCTCCACCCAGCCAATGCCCGGATTGCGCAACCCAATTTTGTTCACCCACGCCTTAATTCGCGGGTAATAACGCACCGTTTTGATGATTTGCAAAAGCCGCCCCCCACGGGCCGCCGCCGTAAAAGTGCCCAGCGTGGCCGTGCAACCTTCAGGCCGAATGTAGTTTCCAAACGGAGCCGACACCACCAAAGGTTTAAGCCCTGGCAGAATGGACGCCACGCGGTCTTGACCGCCCGTGTTGTGAAGTGTCTCGTTCAAAGGACAAGAAAGTATATTGAAGATTGAGCAACAGAGATTGACCATGCAAGATCCAAAGTCAAAAAATGCGTCGCAAGCTCCCTCCATGGCCCCAGCCTCATCTTTTTTGCGTGAATTAAGCGACGAACTCATCCCCACCGAAGTGCAACGTGCCTTGCGCAACGCCCTGCAATCAAAATCAGAGTCGGCCTCAGAATGGGCCCCCGACAAGCTCAACGCCTACTGCCCACGCTGTGGCATCACCGCCGGGCCCGGCACCATCGCCCCCATCGTCACCTCCGCCACCGAGCCCCCCGCAGGTTGCCACCACTGCCGCGACAACCCGCCCCCGTGGCGACGCATCACCCGACTTGCCGCCTACACCCACCCGCTCGACGGTTGGATTCGCAATATGAAATTCAACGGCAGCTGGAGCCTCGCGTCCTTCTTTGGACAAACCTTGGGCCAAGCCCTTTTACAACAACCCGCGTCATCTTCCACGGACACCCACCACACCCCAGAACACACTCTTGAACACACCCTTGTCTGCCCCGTGCCACTGCATTGGTTCCGCCGCTGGCAACGCGGCTACAACCAATCCCACCTCATGGCACAAACCCTTGCCAACGTTTGCAACAACCCAAACGCCCCGCTTCTTAAGCGCCGCCGTGCAGCCTCAGCCCAATCACGCCTAAGCAAAACAGCCCGGGCCCAAAACTTACGTCAAGCCTTTTCCGCCCGCCCCATCAACCGTCACAAACACCACATCCTCCTCGTCGACGACGTTAAAACCACCGGCGCCACCCTTGCCGCCTGCACGCGATTACTCCTCAAACAAGGCGCCATCTCCGTCGACTGCGCCGTCGCCGCCGTCACCGACCCGCCTGGCTTGCGGTCGGCCCCAAAGCCCCTACCAAAATAAAACAACCTCTCCCAAAAGCACAAAA
>JAZGFZ010000275.1:0-10094 GCA_036480015.1 Algisphaera sp.
GGCCCACGGCCATTCGTCGGGCGATGAATGCGAGTCCCGAATTGTCGTCGGCCGATCTTGTGGCGAAATATGGTGGGCCACAAACGCGGGCCTATGTTGAAAAAGTGATTCGCGATGCGCGACCGTAAGAAGGTGTATGAAAAGTCTGTCGTCGGCCGAGCCCGATTTAGCGGACCGACTGATAAGGAGGTCGAAGCAGGCGGCCCCACTGCGGGCCGTCGATGCAGACCGACGCCGCTCAAGCCGGTTCACTGGACGGGCAAAGCCAGACAGACTTCTCATGCACGTTCTAAGGGATTAAATGAGTCGTTCACCCAGCATGGCGATGAGTTGGGCGTACACGGTGTCGGGTTCTTTGCTGGCGTCGATGACGCAGTAGCGTTTGGGGTCGGCCGCCGCTTGGTTGAGATAGCCCTCTCGAACACGCCGGTGGTAGGTGGCGCTGCGCGATTCGATACGGTCTTTGGAAGCGTCAAATTCGCGGGGGCGTAGCAGCGGCCGCAGACGTTGGGCAGAGGTTTCGGCGTCGACATCAAAGACCACCACCAAGTCGGGCCAAGAGTTGCCCAAGGCAACATGGCCCACGGCAAAGATGTCGGCAATGGGAAGCCCGCCGGCGGTGCCTTGGTAAGCCAAGGTGGAGCTGATAAAGCGGTCGGCAAGCACAAGCTCGCCGCGGATTGACGCAGGGCGGATTTTTTGAGCAATGAGTTGGGCACGGCTGGCCATGAACAGCAGCATTTCGGCGCGAACATCAAGGTCGTCCTTGACCGAGGGGTCTAAGAGCAGGCGTCGGATTTCTTCGCCGATGTAGGTGCCGCCGGGTTCTCGGACCTCACACACGTTAAGCCCCGTGGTGGCGGCCGCGGCAGAGAGTCGTCGGAATTGTGTGGATTTTCCGCTTCCATCGGGGCCATCGAACACAATAAAGCGTCCGCGCAGTGCATCGCGGAGCGCGGGGGCAAGTGAGGGCGGCGGTGGAACAGACGAAGCCATGACAGCAGGCTAGCCGAAGCGTGGGTTCACGTCGCTTGACTTGGCCTGCTCGGGTTAGACTGTGGCGGTGAACGATGATTACCTTGAACCCTATCGACGTGCCCAAGCCACCCATGGCGATTCTTTTGATGTGACGTTGTGGGCCCGCCCTGAAACGCAGCAGCGCCGTTTTGCGGTGTTTACTGAAATGGTGGATTTTGCAGACAAGCGGGTGTTGGACGCGGGTTGCAGCCGGGGTGACTTTGCGGTGTATCTCGAAGAACGTGGTATTGACTACACCCATTTTCGGGGGATTGATGGCGTGCAAGAGGTTGTTGGTTTTGCCCGCGAACGCGGGTTGGCGCGGGCGTCGTTTCAGCATGCCGACTTTGTACGCGAGCCAGGGGCCTTGGGGGCGGACATGTCCGCAAGCGAACAACCGCATGTGGTGGCTATTTCAGGCACGTTGAACACCATGGATTGGGCCACCGCGCAAACGGTGTTGGAAGGTGCGTGGGCGGGGTGTCGCGAAACGTTGGTGTTTAACTTTTTGTCAGATCGTTGCGGGGCAAAGGCACCACCGCAATTGAATCCGGCGGTGCGATTGCCGACCGATTTGATTTTAGGTTGGGCACTTGGCAAAACGTGGAATGTGATGTTTCGACAGGATTATTTTGAGCATGGCCATGACGCGACGGTGCGTATGGTGCGCGGGGAATGATGTTTCTTAGTCGCGTCTTAGGGATTTGATTTTGTAGATGACGTCAAAATGAAAGACGAACCCCGGCCCGTGTGTCGGCAGGATGTGGTGAAACGATGCGACCTTTTTTTTATGCCCTAATGGCGGTGTTGTTGCTGGTGCTGACCGTTGGCTTCGGTTGGCTGTGGTATGACAGTGCCGCCACGGCGAGTCAAATGCTGATTCGCAGTGGTGGCTCACGCGCCGTGTTGGTGACGGTGGACCGCAGCCGCGTTTCCATGTTGATGGGGCGTGGCGAATCTTTGCCGCTAGATGTGTCGGTGGCTCGTATGCCGGTGGATACAACCGTGCTGCTGGATGAGCAGTGTGACGATCAAATGTGGGGCTTTGGGTTGGATTCACTGGTGCGACGCGATGGGCTAGCTCCGGTTGAAGCAAAAACGATTTTGACAGGCGAAGAATCGCGTAAATGGAAAGCGTGGCGGATGGTGATGCCGATGTGGGCGATCACGGCGGCGACGGCGGGGTTGCTGGTGGTTTGGTGGTTGAAATTCAATGTGCCGCTTTACCGCGAGCTGGGTGGACGGTGTCGCAAGTGCGGGTATGACGTCAATAGCAGCTCGCATTTTTGCCCGGTGTGCAAACAAGAATTGCCACGGCGCACGTGGAGTGGGGATGTGCGGCCGGGTGGGAAGTAGGTGTTTTGCGGGGTGTGTTGAAACGGGGGTCGGGCTTGCATGTTTTTAAGGGAATAATTTAATAACGTGTGGTGTTTTTTTGCGCCAAGACGCCAAGACGCCAAGACGCCAAGACGCCAAGAAAGGCGGGGAGAAATGGCTTTGCATTTTGATGTCGGCCGACCCGCTTTCAGGTTGTTTTGAACGTTTGTCTCACGCAAAGGCGCAAAGATCGCAAAGGAAAGGCGTAAGGGGATTTTCCTGTTTTGCCTTCTGTTCCTCCTTGCCTTCCTTGGCTCCCTTACTTGCCCCCTTGGCGTTTACAAATTTTCCTCGTGCCTTCGTGTTCTGTCTTGAGGTTTTTGTTTGGCGCAAATGTTGGTTTAAAAGAGGGGATCCAAAAAAACTGCGAACGGTGATGTGTTTTGTAAGGCGCACAAAAAACCCCGGCCAAGCAAAGGCCGGGGTTCATTTTTTGATGCGTTGGCGTGAAAAGCGTTAGTCGCGACGACGACGTGAGATCAAGCCGCCGAGCATGACCAAGCCGGCGAAAGCAGCCGAGGGGCTGGGCACGACGGGGTTGGGTGTGACGGGGGCGACCGGCGTGACGGGGGTGACAGGCGTAACCGGAGTAACGGGCGACACAGGTGTGGGAATCACATCGGGAATGGCGGCCAGTTCGGGCACACCGCCAAGGGTGGCCAGAATGGTGGCGCTGGTGGCCGACGCATCAACCTGCCAACCCAAGGCCGAGACCACATCGTTGGGGCCGTAAACAGTGCCGTCGACAAGTGTCGAGGTGCCTGCGGGCAATGCGGTGTTATCGATGAGGCCTGCGAGTGACACGCCGCGTGAGCCGTCGATGAGTCCACTTTGAAGGTCGTTGTATTCGTCGGCGGCGTAGCCCAAGTAGCTGGCATTGTTCAGGCCGCCTGCGCTACTAAAAGCACCACTTTGTGCCACGCCGAGGCCCGATTCGGTGTCGATGGTGAACAGTTGGAGGTTTTCGTTGGCCAAGTTGCCGCGTTCAAAGAAAATATCGTCACTGACGCTGAATACATCTTCGTCAAGGTATTGGTAAAGCGACAGGTCGCCAAGGGCTCCACTTTGGGCGGTGAAGTTGTAGGTGCTGGAGAGTGCGGTGGTGCCTACCGCAAGCGTGGTGTGTGAAGTCCAGTCAATGGTGTTTCCATTGGAACCGGTGAAGGATCCGCTGCTGACCACGGCGCCGCCTGAAAGTGCGGCGTCGGAAGAGGTGGTGTCTGCAAGGTTAAAGCCGTTGTCGCCTGTGCGAATGGCGGCGTAGTAGTCAAACAAAATATCTTCGGTGACGACTTCATTGGTGTCTTGACGCAAACCCGTGAGGTTGTAGCTGCGGCTTTCGCCGCCATTGCCAATGTCGGCGCTCACGGCACCCACGCCGTCGACAGCATTGGTGAGTTCAATGGCGTGGCTTGGGTTGGCCAAGGCCAAGGTGGCGAGGCAGGCGGCCCCAGTGGTGAGGGATGTTTTCAGGGGAGTTTTCATGTTGGAAGGATCTTTCTGATTAGCTGACGGTGTGATGAAAAATGAAATAAAACAAATGAGGGCTAAGAACGGCACGCAACGGCGCAAATGGGTGATGTGCGCAGCGCTGAACCGATGGCGAACGTGTCCGAAAAAAACAACGTTCAGTCTGATTGTAGAGATTATTCCGCGATTACAAAGAGAGGGAATACCCTGATTTTGCGCGATTTTTTAAAGATCGCGTGCGGCTCTAACGTGGCGTGCGGAGCAGGGCCGCGCCTGCCACATGGCCGCCAAATCCGGCAGCCAGAACGGCGTGAATGCCGGGTTTCAGTGGATGTTTTTGAGATTCAACCGTGACGGCGGTGGTTTTGAGGGCTTGTGTGATCCAAGGCATGGGGGGGCGTTGTTCTGTGCGAGCGCACAGAGCCGCAATGGTAAGTGAAACCAGTCCTGAAGACCCTAAGGTGTGTCCCAGTCCACCTTTAACGGCGTAAACAGCCGGGGGGGCTTGGGCATTGCCCAAGTGTTTTTCCAGCATGGCCAGTTCGTCTTGATCGTGCTGGGCAGTGCCTGGGGCGTGGGGGTGAATGGCTGCGATGGGTCCGCAAGAAGCCAGTTGTTGGGCTACGTGGGCTAAGCCGGTCATGTCGGGATTGGATCGAATCAGGTCGTGGGGGTCGGTGGTGATGGCCGTGCCCAAAAGTTCGATTTCTCCGGGTTGCGGGGTTGTGCAGGCACGCAGCAGCACGGCGACGCCCACTTCACCCAAAACGAAGCCGTTTCGTGCGTTGTCGAGTGGGCGGGCGATGTAGCCTTCGCGTGTGGTGGGGGCCAATACGCCCAATCGGCGATAGCTGTGGACAAAGGTGGGCAGTAAGGCGGATTCGCTGCTAACCACCAAGGCGTGTTGGGTTGTGCCGGTTTGCAGTGATTTTTGTGCATATTGCAGGGCCATCAGCCCGCTGGTGCAGGCCGCCACGGTGTGGCTTTGCACCTGAATACCGGTGCGTCGCACAAGGTGGTGGGTGAGATAGCCATGGGGACCCAGTGCGACTGAGGCCGCTAAATCGGCTGGAATGGCCCCGGGGCTGCGGTGATGGGCGAAGGCGGCTTGTGTGAGTGCGGTGACGGCGCCTTTGCTGGTGCCCAGCCACGTGGGCAGGCCTGCGGGGTTGACGCCTGCTTCGGCAGCGGCTTCGCGCACGGCCCGTTCGGCCAAGTCCACGGCGGGATCAATCGCGCTGTGGCGGGCTAGGCTCACTCCGCCCACGGCTTGGGCCAAGGGCACAGGGTCGGTGTCGGGTTCGAGGTTTTCGAGTCGATCGGCCACGGTGGCCCCTGAGAGCAGGGCCCTAAATGTGGACCATGCGCTGTGCCCTAAGGGCGAAATGAGCCCAAGGCCTGCGATGACCACGCGTGGAGGGTTGGGGCAATGTGTGGAGGAAGGAGCGAGGTTCATGGCGAAAAGGACGTTGCGGGTGGGTGGCGGCTGGATGAGCGAGGGTGGGACGCGTAGAATAGGGCTTTGATTTAAAACCGCGATCGCGACGGGGTCCCCAGTGACTTTGAACCGACCCGCCGGAGCCCGTTCGGACGCCTTATGGCGTTTGCGCCGACATCCCTTGAGTTCACCAGCCCCCCGTAAACCTTCGTCGTCCGTTGCTTCGCCCGTCACCGGGGCCAAGGGCCCGCGCCCTGCACCCATCGACTCCAGTGGGCCGATCACCGCGGCTCGTTTGGTGGAGTTGTACCGGGCCATGCGTACCGCCCGCACCGTGAATCGCTTTGAGCAAGAGCTGGTGACCGGCGGCGATGCGTTTTTCTTTTTGCCCAGCACGGGCCATGAGTCGGTGGCGGCATGGAATTTGTTTTTGCAGCCCGAAGATTGGGTGCACACCCATTACCGCGATCACGCCATGTGGATGGCGCGCGGCATTGAGCCCGCGTCGTATTTTGACGTGCTTTTGTGCAATGCCAACAGCTACAGCGCCGGGCGGCAAATGTGCGGTTTTCAGGCCAGTCGGGCATTGAACATGCCCAGCACGGTGGTGCCGGTGGGTAACAATTGCTTGCAAGCGTTGGGCATTGCCGAGCAAATTAAAGATGATCCGGCGCGGCCGGTGGTGTTGTGTGGTTTGGGCGATGGAAGCACCCAGCAAGGCGAGGTGTACGAAGCCATTGCCGAGGTGGCACGCAATGCGTTGCCGGTGCTTTTTTACATCACCGACAACGGTTATGCGATTTCGACGCAAACCCACCAGCGCACGTTTTTTCATCGGCCCGATGGACCGGCCAACGATTTCTATGGCTTGCCCATTCACCGTTTTGATGGCCGCGATATTTTGCCTGACTTGCCTGCGATGGGCCGCTTGGTGGACGACGTACGCGATCGCCGTGCCCCCGCCATTGCCGTGATGCGGGCCGAGCGGTTGAGCAGCCACACCAATGCCGACGATCAACGTGTGTATCGCGACGCCAAGGCGATTGTCAAGGCCCAAGAAGAGCATGACCCTTTGGTGAACTTTCGCCATGGCATCATCGCCCGTGGGGTGAGCGAAAAAGAACTCGATGCCTTGGATCAAACCATTGAAGACGACTGCCGCCAAGCGGCGGAAGTGTCGCGTCGTGTGCCCGATCCTGAAACCACATTTGTGGCCAAACGCCCGCTTCCCGATGAGATCACACCCGGTGCGCCAGAGCAGCGCGGTGGCGCCCCCACACAGGCCGATGCGGGTTTGAGCATGATTGAAGCCATGCGCGGTGTGCTTGAAAATCGGCTTCAAAATGATGAGCGTGTGGTGTTGTTGGGTGAAGATATTGAAGACCCCAAAGGTGACGTGTTTGGCGTGACACGCGGGCTGTCCACAGCGTTCCCGGGGCGCGTGAACAACACGGCGCTGACCGAGTCGACCATCATTGGTGGCGCAATAGGCCGCGCGATGGCAGGCGCGCGGCCGGTGGGCTTTATTCAATTTGCCGACTTTTTGCCCAATGGCATTGGCCAGGTGATGAGCGAGTTGGGCAGCATTTATTGGCGTACCAATGGGCAGTTTGAGTGTCCGGTGATTTTGATGATTACTTGCGGGGCCTATCGCCCTGGGCTTGGGCCGTTTCATGCCCACACCTATGAATCGCTCTTGGCGCATATTCCCGGCGTGGATGTGATGATGCCCAGCACGGCAGGGGATGCCGCGGGCATGCTTAACGCGGCGTTTCAAAGTCAACGGCCCACTGTTTTCTTGTATCCCAAGGTGTGTTTGAACGACCGGGCGGTGTCCACCACCGGCGACGTGGCCGATCATTTGGTGCCCATTGGATCGGCCCGTTGTGAAACCCAAGGGAGCGACCTGACATTGGTGGGTTGGGGCAGCACGATGTCGATTTGCCGCGACGTGGCCAAAACAATTGCCGATCAAACCGATCAAACCGTGGACCTGTGGGATTTGCGATGCATCGACCCCTGGGACCGTGAAGCGTTGGCGAAATCGGCCAAACGCACAGGTCGTTTGTTGGTGGTTCACGAAGACAACCTCACCGCAGGTTTTGGAGCCGAAGTGGTGGCAGGGGTGACCGAAGACGTGACCACGTCGGGCGCTCCACTGGTGGCGCGACGTGTGGCCCGGGCCGACACGTATGTGCCGTGCAACTTTGCCAATCAAATTCAGGTGTTGCCGAGTTATCGCAAAACACTTGTGGCCGCGTGCGACATGCTGGGGCTTGAGGTGGACTTTGGCGACAGCGTAGAAATTGGAGATGCCGCCGCTGCGGGCGAAGCCCAAACCATTAAGGCCGAAGGTTCAAGCCCCGCCGATTCAGTGGTGACGGTGAGCGTTTGGAAGGTGAAGCCCGGCGACACGGTAAAGACAGGGCAATTGATCGCCGAGATGGAAGCCGATAAAGCCGTGTTTGAATTTTCAGCCCCTTGCGACGGCGTGATTGAAACATTGCTGCTTGAAGAAGGCATCACCGTTGAGGTGGGCACACCCATGCTCAAACTGCGTGAGGTGGTGAGTGATCGCGATGCCGATGACCCGCTGGCTCGCCCGGTGGTGAAGCGACCTGTGCGCGAAGATCGCGGCACCCCAATACTTTCACGTCCCAAGCGTGGGCGCCATGTGGTGGCCACGCGTGTCGGCGGTCGCAAGGTGCGCTGTTACCTCAGCGCCGTGAGTATTAGCGAGGGCGCCGATCGCTTAACCAATGCTGATTTGATTCGCCGTTTCCCGGATGTCACCAGCGACGACATCATTCGTCGCACAGGCATTGAAAGCCGCCCGGTGTGCGCGCACAACCAAACCGCACTAAGCATGGCCGTGGACGCCGCCATCAAAGCGTTGGACGCCCAAGGTCTTGCACTCGAAGATCTCACAGGCATTGTGTGCCACACCACCACGCCGCCGTTGAATACGCCAAGCATGGCGTGCATGCTGCTCAACGAGCTAGACCCCACGAACAAAGTCGAGATGATGGTTTACGACGTCAATGCCGCATGTTCGGGTTGGCTGTATGCCTTGGATGCGGCGCACAACACCATTCAACACAACCCCGACAGCGCGGTGTTGGTGGTGACCACCGAGTGTCTTTCACGCGTGGTGAATCCCAACGACTTTGGAACGGCCATTTTGTTTGGCGATGCCGCCACCGCCACCGTGATGCGCGGCGTGGTGGACGGCGAAAACCCGCCTGCGGGCAGCATGTTGTTGAGCCAGCCGGTGTTGGCAGGCAAAGCTGACCCCGGCGGCATTTTGCAAGTGGGGTTTGAAGGCCGAGGCCACATCACCATGGATGGCAAGCGTGTGTTTACCGAAGCCGTTCGGGCCATGACCAAAATGACCAATCAAGCATTTGAACGAAGTGGCGTGGGGTTGGATGATTTGGATTGGCTGGTGCCCCACCAAGCCAACGAACGTATTTTTGAAGCCGTGCGGCAACGGCTGCACATTCCCAATGAGAAAATCGTCAATCTCATTCGCACCCATGGCAACACCAGCAGCAGCAGCATTCCGCTGGGTATTTCAAAAAGCGCCCACCAATGGAAGACCGGCCAAATCGTCGGCGTGTGCGCCTTTGGCGGCGGGTTTACTTTTGGCGCGGCGATTCTTGAAATTGCGTAGGGTTGGCGTGTTGCCTTAAAAGGCAATGTGTTGCGTCATCGTAAAGGACGCAGTGCGTCTGGAGGAAGGCGGGTTTGTTTTATTTCAGTGCCATGTTTGCCCATGGGCTTTTGGGGTCGTTGAGTAAGTATTCAACGATGCCAATCATGCCATCGTTGGCGCATTGTTCACCGCCCCAGAGGGCGCGGCCTAAAATGTAGCTTTTTGAAAATGCCTCCCAGTCGTCAAACGCGTCGGCTGCGAGTGCGTGGGCGTTTTGGATGTAATCCCACGCTTGGGTTTCATTGATGTAGCCCGCTTCATGGCACAGACGTGTGATGAACACGAGCCGTCCGGCATCCCAGCCTTCTACACCTACGCGGGTGACATGGTCTAAGCCTGACACGATGTGATGTTCGGTGAGGGTGTTGATCGATTCGTAAAGGTTGTTTAATTGCCGTAGTGATTTTTCAATGTCTTGGGGTGAATCGTTTTGGTAGAGGTTGGCGAAAAAAGGTTCGGGGTCGTGTTCATCACGCTTGGCGGCATCTTGTACGGCAGGTAGATAAAAGCGGTCGCCTTTGTCTCGCAGTTTATTAAGGGTGTCGACTGCTTCTTGGGGGTCGTCGATGCTCCACCAGTCTGAAAGGACGGTGTTGAGGTGAGTGGTCTCCATTCCAGTTTCAAGGGCGTTGAGGTAAGCCGATTGTTGTTCGGCATAGGCAGTGCCAACCGCTAGCATTTGATATTGCTTGGCCGTGAGCGTGGCGTCTTCTTTCATGCGCAGCTTAGAAAAGAGCGCGAGGCGAGCACGTTTTAAACCGCTTATGCCTCCAACTGCGGGGAGGACTTTAAATACCACAAAGCCAATGGTCATCATCAAAAGGCAGAAACCTAGAAGAAGAGCGTTTTGCATCATTTATTTCTTTGCGGGGGTGAGGTGGATGGGCGTTGGATGTTCGTAAGATTTTATCTTAAGGTTCCGGAGTCCGATCGCCGCCGCGAGGTTTTTGCGTAGCCTGTTTCATGTTTGCGATTTTTTATCCCGCGCAGGAGGGTTTGATTCTGTCGGGTGTTGCGAGCGTTTGCGAGGCGACATCTCGCAAGGAGCTCGGTGAGCGTCGGCCCTAAAAGGGCCCC
>JAZGFZ010000276.1:0-12637 GCA_036480015.1 Algisphaera sp.
TCGACTGGTACGCCGACCTCGTGCCCGACACCAAGGCAGGCCGCCATGTAGGCCAAATGCTCAAAGATGACATGAAGCTCACCCAACAAGTCATTCTCAAAATCATCGAACGCGACACCCTACTCGACGGCGCTGGCTGGCTCCGCCGCGCTGTCGAAGCCCGCGACCCCTACGTCGATGTGCTTAACCTCATTCAGGTTGAACTCATGGGCCGACGCGCCAAATCCATCGCCGACCAAGACGCCGAAGCACTCATCCACCTCGACCGCGCCCTACGCCAAACCGTCCAAGGCATCGCCGCTGGATTACGCGGAACAGGTTGATTTTTTAAACCACCCCGTCGCCAACACACCAACCCCTCCTCTCCAACACCCCGCTCAACATGTCCCATTCCACCTTCAAACTTGGCCTCATCCAGCACGCTTGCCCCACCACCGCCAAGCCCGGCGAAACACTCGCCATCGCCACCGATCTCATACGCCAAGCCGCGTCTCAAGGCGCCACCCTCATCGCCACCCAAGAGCTGTTCATCGGCCCGTATTTTTGTCAAATTGAAGATGAAGACCGCTTCGATTTGGCCGAGCCCGTGCCCGATGGCCCCACCACCCAACACCTGCAACAACTCGCCCAAGAACTGGGCGTCGCCCTCACCGGCTCGCTCTTCGAAAAACGCGCCCCCGGCGTGTATCACAACACCTCGGTCATGATCGACCGCTCGGGCGCTCTGGTCGATCGCTACCGCAAAATGCACATCCCCGACGACCCGCGCTTTTACGAAAAATACTATTTCACCCCGGGCGACCTAGGCTTTCGTGCCCAACAAGTCGACGGCATCCACACCGGCATGCTCGTGTGCTGGGATCAGTGGTACCCCGAAGCCGCCCGACTCACCGCGCTCAAAGGCGCCAACATTCTGTTTTATCCCACCGCCATCGGCTGGTACCACGGTGAAACCCCCGAAGACAAAGCCCAGCAAAAAGCCGCGTGGCAAACCATTCAAAAAAGCCATGCCATCGCCAACGGTGTTTACGTCGCCGCCATCAACCGCATCGGCACCGAAGACGACCTCACCTTCTGGGGCAGCAGCTTTGTGTGCGACCCCGGCGGCACCGTCATCGCCCAAGCCTCACCCGACCAACCCGAAGCCCTGGTCGTCGAAATCGATCTTTCCAAAATCGAAACCTGGCGCCGCGGCTGGCCCTTCTTGCGCGACCGCCGCATCGACGCCTACGCCCAAATCACCCAACGGTTGATTGATTAAACACCACCTCAATCCAGCCCAAACACCTCACCAAACACCCCCTCGACGCGCCTAATTTCATCATCGGTCAGCATCGAAAAATGAGCCGCCCGTTTTCGCGCCGACAGCTTGCCGTCGTGTTGCCCCAAGAGTCGAAGAAGCAAATCAAGCAGCCGATCAGGCAAATCCACTTCTCGGCGCACCACTGCACGGCATTCATCGTAGCCACGTAAAAATGCAAGTTCGCGTGGCAGCCCCTCATTCACCGCATGGGTCACAAAACCCGCCAATGCCTCGGCTTGCGGCGTTAAATCAGGGTAACGATATAAGTAACCCGTATCGCCCGCCACCGTCATTTCTCCCGCCGCGTCCAATTCATAATCAATCAAAGTCAACCGTGGCCGACTAAACGCTTCAAGCGCCGCGTCATAATCTGCCATCTGATCCAACATCACCGCCGACACAGGCAAGATCATGCCCGATGGCGTAAAACCACGCTGCGCAAGAACCTGGTGAATCAAGAAACGATGCAATCGACCGTTTCCATCACTAAACGGATGGATGAAAACAAAACCAAATCCCACCACTGCCGCATGAACCACCGGATGCACCTCGATTAACAAAGAACCTGTCATTCGGCCTTGGGCAGCAATCAGTCCGTCCATCAAGGGCGAAACATCTTGAGGTTGCGGGCACACATAATGCACGCGCTGGTCGGTCCAACCCACTGTCTGCGACACATAATTTTGATCAGACCGATAGCTTGAATCGCAAAACCGTGAATCCACAACTTGATTCTGCAACGCAATCAACTTCACCTGATCTAAAAAATCCTCAGATCCCGCGCGCATCAGTGCTGCCACAAACCGCTCGGCGCGCAAAGCGCTCGGGGTCTCGCGCTCCATCGCAAAAGAAGACCGCGTTTCTTTTAAAAACAAATAATCCACCGCACGGCGCAACAGCGCAGGCGGTGTGTCCTGAGCAATCGCGCGGCAGCGCTCATCCAGCGCCGCCTCTTCCATGTCAACAAGAAGAGGCGTGCGGCGTACCGTTGGGCAAAAAGACACCGTGCCAAGCAAATTATCATTGATCCGATACCGAGCCGATTGTCGCCTCGGCGCCGTGAAATATTGCTCAGGGTCGAGTAAATCGATATACCCCCCACGACTGAGATCTGGCAAATTCAACCGCTGGCCCGTCAACCATTCAAATAAAAACCACGCCCGACGGGCGTACTTACCCGTTGGTTTCAAACGCACCCAATCCTCGATCACACCCCCATCAAGCTTGGCAAACAAAGCCGCCAGCGCTTCCAACTCAACCCCATCATATTTCAATGCAAACGCAATTTGATCGGCCCACTCCAATGGCCGAGCGTAAGACGGCGGAAACACGGTCCGCGTCAAACCCCCCACCGTAATCTGCTGTCGCCCCCCCCGGGCCGCAACATAAGAGGCGTGCCAAGGCTTGGGCACCAACAAACCCCACGCCTCAATCAGATACTGGTAACCCATCGGCTGCCAATCAGGATCAGGGGGTTGCATCACCACATTAAATCTCCGGTTTCACGAACCATACGTTTATTTTAACAATAAATCGCCTGTTTTATTTGAAAAGATTAACGGTATGCCGTTTTTATTTAAATTTAAACAAAATGGGCCGATTTCCACAGAAATCGGCCCATCAATCTTTGAAAACGATTATTTACCTTTCATTTCACAAACCCAGCAGCCTGTTTCTTTCAAAACAAAATCCGCTGCCGCCATCGCCTCACACCTTCGACGCATTGCTGCTCTTGTGCGCGTCGTGGTCGGTGGGCTTGCGATAAGCGTCCAAATCCACGCTTTTAAAATACGCAATGGTTCGCTTCAAGCCTTCATCAAGATCAATCTTAGGCTCCCAACCCAATTCCTTTTTGGCCAAGCTGATATCTGGCTTGCGCTGCAAAGGATCGTCTTTGGGAAGCGGCAGATAAGTGAGCTTGGAAGAACTGCCTGTTAGTTCAATGACTTTTTCAGCAAGCTGCTTAATGGTGAACTCGCCTGGGTTGCCAATGTTCACCGGCCCCACAAACGCATCGGCCGGGTTACCGCTGGCCGGGTCATTGTTCATGTGCGCCATAATCACATCCACCAAATCATCGCAATAGCAAAAGCTGCGTGTTTGGCTGCCATCGCCATAAAGCGTGATGTCTTGGTTTTGAAGTGCCTGGACAATAAAGTTGGTCACCACCCGACCGTCATACGGGTGCATACGCGGGCCATAGGTGTTGAAAATACGCACCACACGAATGTCCACCCCATTGCTGCGGTGATAGTCAAAAAACAATGTCTCCGCCGCCCGCTTGCCTTCGTCGTAACACGCGCGAATTCCAATGGGGTTCACATTGCCGCGATACGCCTCGGTTTGCGGATGATGCTCAGGCGTCGGGTCGCCATACACCTCGCTGGTGCTGGCCTGCAAAATACGAGCCCCCGTGCGCTTGGCCATGCCCAGCATGTTAATCGCGCCCATCACACTCACCTTCATGGTTTTAATGGGGTTGTACTGGTAATGCACCGGACTGGCAGGGCACGCCATGTTGTAAATTTGGTCCACCTCCAACGTAATCGGCTCCGTCACATCGTGACGAATGAACTCAAAGTTGGGGGCTTCCAACAAATGGTTCACATTGGATTTTTGACTGGTGAACAGGTTGTCCAAGCAAATCACATCGTGACCCGCCTTGACCAAACGTTCACAAATGTGGCTTCCTAAAAATCCGGCGCCGCCGGTGACGAGAATGCGTTTGAGGCTCATGTTTAAAGTACCGAAGGTTGGTCAGCGCTGGGTTTTTGGCACCCAAGGCTAAAGTTGGAAGGGTTGGTCAAAATAACGTGTTAACAATTGTGGGTCAGCCAACGTTTTATACGATTTTACGAAAGCGGCTTCATCAACGTGCCGGTTTAAACACCGTGCCCGGTTCCACGTCAAAACTCACCATTTGGCCTATTTCAAAATCGCTCACGTGTTGGCGTTCATCACTCAAAATACACACGAAAGGTACACCCGCCGAAACGTACAGCAAGCCACTTTTCACATGCCCACCCACCACCACGCCCTGAACCCGACGGGGGCGACCCGCCACAGGGGCCAAAAAGCGGCCTCCTGCCTTGATTTTGTCGATGCGCCGGGCCACCGCGTGCAGCGTGCCTGTGATCTTGTCGCCAGGCTGGGCATCCAAATCCACCTCCAGCACCAGCTTGGGCACATAGGACCCGCCCGGTATTTTAAGACTCACCCAACTGTCGCCCCGTTCGGCCACACGACCCGAAACAACAGGGGCAAGGGTGGAATCGGCAGGGCGGGGGGAAGCAGCGGTGGACACAAGCAAGGTTCCAAAGGACACAAAAAGGCAAACCGTAAATAAGCGAACGCCCAGTAAGATAGCCTCACCCCGACACCCCCGCCCGCCAAATCTCCCAAACCCGCCATTCCGCTCACCCATCCGCTCACCCAGAGGTCTTCGCACCGTGGCTGCTGCCCGTTCCATTAACAAAACCTACTGCAGTGCCAAAATCAGCACCGCCTACGCCCACGTGGGCCTTTTTGACGTGGAATCAAGCTCCCTGTGGATCGCCAAAAAACGCTGGGGCATGGATCCCAGCAAAATCAGCCACGCCCGCATGCTCAAGGGCGGCTCCACCGCCGGCGGCGTGGCCGACAAAGACCGCTTCATCTGCTTTTGGTTTCACACCCCCAACAGCGGCGAAGGCCCCGTGCACGGCTACCCCATCGAATGGGACGAAGCCCACCTTCTCATCCGCCTTGACCCCAACTGGTCCTACAGCACCCAAACCTTCATCCCCAACACCGACACCCGCCGGGTGGAAAAAAACACCGATCAGCAATTCGCCTGGGGTGAAAAAATATTCGACGCTTACCTCAAAGCAGGCCTCAAACACGCCACCTCATGGCACATGGTGGGCCCACGAGCCGCCGACTCCATGTTCTATCTGCGCCGGGTCGAACCATGAGTTCTGATTTTAATCCCAGCCAAGGCCCCGTCGAAACCGTCTACCCCTTGCTCAAGCGCGGCCACCACATCACGCCCTTTCCCACGCGCTACTGGCTACACGACCCCCAAGCTTGCCAACGCATGGGCGAACTCGAACGCGGTGGGGCGGTCAAACACCTCGAAGCCCTCATCGCCGCCGACCCCACCTTATCCAGCACCTACCACGCCGACCACCTCGCCTACCGCGATGAACGCTGGGCCGCCCTCACCCCCGAAGACCAAGCCTACGTTCAAGCCCACCCCAACATTCAAAAAACCTTCAACACCGGCATCGGCGGCATCGCCAACTTCACCCGCATCAAATGCCTTCACCTCCACTGGGCCCACCACCTGGCCCTCAACGGCACCACCGCCGGCCGACTCATCGAACAACTTTAGAAACCGCCCATCTTCACAAAAAGGGGGGCAGGAGCCTTTTTATGAAAAAATAGACAAAGTCCACCCCGCCTTAAAAATCAGACTTCTTAAGGCCTGACACCCCAAAAAAACGTTAAACCCATCCTCTCTTCTCCTGCCTTTCTTGGCTTCTTGGCGTAAAATCGCTTACCCGAAAACACATCGCCCTTTGCCCTCCAACAACAATCGCATTGTCGGCAACTCTTTGTCCAAAATCGCCCGTGCGTAGACACACAACAGTCGGTTGGCTCGCTCAAGGCCCTCTCCTTCAGCTGCGACTTCTTCTCCTGCGGCCAAGCGTTGCAACAACGCCACAGTGGCCGATCGCACACGCCAATCGCCCCCGCGTCGCTGAGTGGTCAGGCCGCCTGCCGTGGGATCAAAACTGTAAGCATTTGACTTGTCCAAGGGTTCATTCAAACGCACATCGCGGTTGAGCTCGGGTTGGTAACCACACTCGCACAAAAGACCCCATTGAAAAACCAGCAAGGCGCTCGCCACCATTGCGGTATCCTCGCCCGCCTCGGCTTCAAATATGATCGTCGTAAGTTGCTTTAACAACTCCGTCATCAACACAAACGCCTTGGGGTGCGGGTCGCCATCAGGCAGCAACGCGTTTAACAAATCCGCCGCAATCATCGCCGCCCGTTGAGCGCCCAAGTGCCGCCTTAAACCAAAGCAATCATCTTGCAAATCCCACTCGGTGATCGAGGCCAACTCTTGATGGGGTCGCGTGGTGGCCATCACCTGCCCACAGTTGAGCAAAAAAAGGCCTCCGCTAAACCGCTGAATCGATGATGGGGATTGACGCCGACTTCCCTTTGCAATCCCCCGCAGTTTGCCATGCTCGGCGGTTAACAACACCACAATTTGGCTCGACTCTGAATAGTCAAGGTCACGCAAACAAATCGCATTGTCTTTGAATTTTGGCATAGGGGAAGAGTAGGCACTAGGCACTAGGCATTAGGCACTAGCGCAGCGCTAAGCTTAAATTTTAGGGTAACGCGTTGAGCTCGCTTGCGCGATCCAGCCTACCGCGGGTGGAGCCCGCACCGTTTGCCCAAAAATGAAGGCTTGACGGTGCATTAGCCCAACGCGGCCATTTGTGCTTCCACGGCTTCTAGCTCGCGGGCGGCCGCTGCAAATTGATCGCGGGTTTCTTGCACCAATTTGGCTGGGGCGCTGTTGACATATTTTTCGTTGCCCAAACGTTTTTCGAAATTCACAATTTGTTTGGCCAGTGTGTCGCGTCGTTTAGACAGCCGGGCTTTTTCGGCTTCGGTGTCCACCACGTCATGTACATAAAGCGTCATGTCGCCCACAAGCGCGGCAGCGGCATTCGATGCTTCTTGGGCATCTGTGCCGACCTCTCGCGTGGTGTAACGTGCCAATGATTGGACAATGGGGCGGTGTGCCGCCATGCGCTCCAACACCGCCGCCGGACCCGTGGCCGACACCTCCACCACGGCACTTGGCGCCACTTGGTGCTGGCTTCGAATTTCACGAATCGCACTCACCACACTTTGAATAAACGCAAAGTCTTCGGCCGCCGAGGCATCCGCCATCGCGCCTGCCTCCATCACCGGCCACGCGGCTTTCACCAGCAAGGTGTTGGGCGGCAAGGCCAGCCCCGGCACACTGCGATCACCGGGCAATGCTTCATTCACACTTTCCCACAGTCGCTCGGTGATAAAAGGCATCACCGGATGCAGCAGCCGCAGCGTCGCGTCAATGCACGCCGCCAGCGTTCGTCGTTGGGCCGCGTTTTCACGCACCGTGGGTTTAATGGATTCCAAATACCAATCACACAAATCGCGCCAGAAAAAGTCGTACAGCCCTGTCGCAAATTCAGCAAAACGGTATTCCCCAAGCGCCGCATCTGCCGCCGCCACGGTTTCTGCCAGCCGATCCAAAATCCAACGGTCGGCCAAAGTCATTTCATCCGAGGTCGTGGGTGTTTCGTCGGTCAAAATCGACAGCGTAAACCGTGTGGCATTCCACAACTTGTTTGCCAAACGCTGGCCCAAATCAAACTTTTCACTGGTGTTGCGCGCCGCAGGCAAATCATCAGAAGGTTTCACCTTGCCCGATGCCACCCCATAGCTCGACGCCATTTTCTTGCCTTTCACACTCGGCGAATCCTGCTCGGGCGCCGCCACCTTGTAACCCCCTGGGCCCGTCACAAACTTAGGTGTAAATGCCTCACCGCTGTGCGGATCAATCAAATCCACCGGCATGCGCAAGTCTTGGGTTTGCGTGGTCATCGCGGTCAGCGTGTACCGCATCGCATCGCATCCGTGTGAATGAATAATGTCAATCGGATCCACCCCATTGCCCAAACTCTTGGACATTTTCTGCCCGTGCCCATCTTGAATCATCGCGTGAATAAACACATCTTTAAACGGAAGCTGCCCTTCAAAATAAAGATTAAACATCACCATGCGCGACACCCACAACGTGATGATTTCGCGCGCGGTGCAAAGCACCGACGATGGATTCCACGTTGCCAAATCGTCTGTTTTTTCCGGCCAACCCAACGTGGACATCGGCCACAAAGCAGAAGAGAACCACGTGTCCAGCACATCGGGGTCTTGAATAAAGCCCTGTTTCTCTAAGTCAGAAACCGCGTCGTTGTTTTTCAAACAAACAAACACCGTGTCGCCATCTTGCCGCGCTGCACTAGAACCTGGGTTTGCGTCATTCCACTCATTCGTCAAGGTCAACGCAGCCTGTTCATCTGAACACGTCAACGACCACACCGGAATGCGATGCCCCCACCACAACTGGCGCGAAATGCACCAATCCCGAAGGTTCTCATGCCAATTCTGAAACGTCTTCGCATATCGTTCGGGGTAAAACTTCAGCCCCGTGTCTGCCTTGCCTTCCTTGGCGTCTTGGCGTTTTGGCGTCTTGGCGTTAAACGCCGCATTGTCCGAAGGCTGCCGCTGCGACACATCCATCGCCCGCAGCGCGGCTCCGGCCAATTTGTCGTCGGTCACCTTTAAATACCACTGGTCTGAGTAGTACGGCTCCACCGGCACGTGCGACCGATACGAGTGTCCCACGGCGTGCTTGTAGGGCTTCTGGTCTTCCAGCAAGTCGGCTTCTTTAAACCAGCGCACCACCGCACGCCGCGCATCTTCGCGCGACAACCCCACAAAAGGGTCGCATGCTTGCGAGGCGTCGTCCCAACCATGCGATGTTGAAATAGACGCATCGGGCGCCATGATGTTAATCACCGCCAAATCATGGCGGCGGCCAATTTCAAAGTCATTCACATCGTGCGCGGGTGTTACTTTCAAAAAGCCCGACGCCATGCGTGCTTTGGAGTCCGCTGATTCTTCATCAGGAATCACCACATAATCGTCGCCCACAATCGGAATCACCCGGCCCACAATCGGCAGTTTCACAAACTGTCCGATGAACTTTGCCCGGGGCGCATCGTTAGGGTTAACCGCCACACCCGTGTCGCCCAACATCGTCTCGGGCCGTGTGGTCGCCACGGTGACAAACGCACCCGTTTCAGCACCTGTAGCATCACACACCGGGTACTTCATGTACCAAAAGTGCCCGTCCACATCTTCCATCTCCACTTCGTCGTCTGCCAGCGCTGTTTGCGTCACCGGGTCCCAATTCACCAGCCGTTTGCCCCGGTAAATCAAACCCTCTTTAAACAACCGAAAAAACGCTTCGCGCACGGCGGTCGCACGCGGCTCATCCATGGTGAAGGCTTGACGCTCCCAATCGCACGAGCAGCCCATGTCTTTCAGTTGCTGGGTAATGCGGGCTTCGTATTGGTCTTTCCACGCGGTGACCTTTTCAAGAAACTGCTCGCGGCCATTGCCCCCTTGGGCTTCCATCTTTTTGTATTCCTTGATTGCTTTTTTGCCCTCGGCCTGCAAGCGTTTGTCCACCACCGATTGGGTGGCAATGCCTGCGTGGTCGGTGCCCGGCAACCAACACGCATTCATGCCCCGCATGCGAGCCACACGTGTCAAAACATCTTGCAAGGTGTTGTTAAGTGCATGACCCAAGTGCAATGCCGCCGTCACATTGGGCGGTGGAATCACAATGCTGTAAGGATCACCCGCGTCGGTGGGTTCGGCATGAAAACACTGGGCGTCATTCCATCGTTCGGTGATGAGTGACTCGACAGCTTGGGGATCGTATTGGGGAGAAAGTTCTTGCATGGCAATGGCGTGGGGAAAGTGGGAATAACGCCAAGACGCCAAAACGCCAAGACGCCAAGAAGAATAAATCGCATGCTCCCAAAAGCCAGGAGCACATCGTCTTCTTATAGATTTGCAACGTTGTAAGCAGGCCGTTGTGTTTTAAGGCCCGCATCCATTTCAGTGTTAGGTGGTTTCCTTGTCCGCTTGACGGTTTGGCAACTTAGCGTCAGGCATTTCGGCTCTCTCTCGATCGCGCACCCCCAACAAATAAAGCACGGCGTCCAACCCCAACGTGCTCACCGCGTGCTCAGCTTCTTCGCGTACTTTGGGTTTGGCATGAAAAGCAATGCCCAAGCCCGCGCAGTTGAGCATGGGCAAATCATTGGCCCCATCGCCCACCGCAATCACTTGGCGCGGGTGAATGCCTTCTTCAGCAGCCATTTGCTTAAGCAGCTCGGCCTTGCGCGGCCCATTCACAATGGTTCCCGTCACACGTCCGGTGAGTTTGCCCCCTTCGATTTCCAGCGTGTTGGCATGCACATGGTCAAGCCCTAGTTTTTGCTGAAGAAAACGGCCAAAATAGTCGAACCCGCCCGACAGCACGGCGGTTTTGTATCCAAAGGCCCGCAGGTTGGCCATGAGCGTTTGCGCCCCTTCAGTCAAAATCAAACGGTCAGCCACTTTGGCCAGCACGCTTTCGGGCAAGCCCGCCAAGCTGGCCACGCGCTGGCGCAACGAGTCGTCAAAATCCAACTCACCACGCATGGCCGCCTCGGTGATGGCCGACACTTTTTCACCCGCACCCGCCTCTTTGGCCAATTCGTCGATCACCTCGGCTTGAATCAGCGTCGAGTCCATGTCAAAAACAACCATGCGGCGACTGCGACGGTAGGCATCGTCTTTTTGCCACGCAAGGTCCACCGCATGGTCGGCACCTATCTGCATAAAGGTCGCGTGCATGGCTTCGGCATCGCGCGGTTTACCGCGCAACCAAAACTCAACACACGCCCGGCGCGGTGCACTGCCTTCCACCCGGGGCGGGCGCCCTGATAAACGGTGGATCACATCAATGTTCAAATCTTGCGCCGCAATTTCGCGCGTAACCGCTGCAAGTTGCGCCGCAGTCACCGTGCGGGTAAGCAAGGTCAACAAATGTCGCGGCTTGCCCTCTTGAGCACACCAGTGGTCATAAGCCTCGTCGGCCACTGGCCGAACTTTAAGACTAAGCCCCAACTCTGATGCCACCGCTTCAATGGCTTCGAGAGCGGCTTCGCCCGAAAAGCGAACCATCACACCCAACAGCAATGAATCATGAATCACCGCTTGATTCAAATCCAATACCACCGCACCTTGTCGCGCCAGCGCAGTGGACAGCTCCGCCGTTAAACCCGGTCGGTCTTCACCGGTGAATCGCAAAAGATAAGTCGTTGGGTTAAGAATAAGCGGTTAGAAATTAGAGGTTAGGAAAGGGCTGGAATGCTCTACACCCAAGAAAACCCAACATCAGCGTTTTTTGCGTTTTTTGTATTTGGTGCTCTTGGGCGCCCGGGTGCTTCCTTTGGTTGACGGCACGCCTTGAGCGCCACGACCGGCCATGTTTTTCATGGCGCTGAGTTTGCCCATGGCGCCCACGCCGGTCATTTGTTTGCTCATGGCCGAGATCATCTCAAAACCCTTCACCAATTGGCTTACGTCTTTTTGATCGCGACCTGCCCCGCGGGCCACACGACGACGACGCGAATTATCAAGCAATTCCACGTCCTTGCGCTCACCCGCCGTCATCGAGTTGATGATGGCTTCGGTGCGGTCAATTTGTTTGTCGTCCAAATCAATGTCACGAATTTGCTTGCCAATACCGGGCAACATGCCCAAAAGCGATTTCATGCTGCCCATTCGCCGCAACTGCTTAAGCTGCTTTAAAAAGTCATCCATGGTGAGCGTGCCTTTTTCAAGCTTCTCTTGAAGCTCCATGGCCTCTTCTTCAGTCACCTGCTCTTGGGCTTTTTCCACCAGCGAAATCACATCGCCCATGCCCAAAATACGACCTGCAATACGGTCGGCATGAAAAGGCTCCAACGCGTCGAGTTTTTCACCCGTCCCAATAAAACGAATGGGCTTACCTGTCACGCTTTTCACACTCAGTGCCGCACCGCCACGCGTGTCGCTGTCAAACTTGGTGATAATCACACCATCCAGCTCAAGGCGTTCGTTAAATGCCTTGGCCGAGTTCACCGCGTCTTGGCCGGTCATGGCATCAATCACCAAGAAAATTTGGTGGGGAGCCACGGCGGCGTTCACACGCCGAAGTTCATCCATCAAGTCATCGTTGAGGTGCAGCCGACCTGCGGTGTCCAAAATCAACACATCGACCTTGGCGGCTTTGGCCGCTTTCACGGCATTGCGACACACCGCCACCGCCACGCCCACCGCCTTGCCATACTCATCGCATTTTTCAGGTTCACCATAAAAATGAACCGTTCCCGCGCCTTCCCCTTCAGCGTTAACTTGATCCACCAACACCTTGAGCTGCGTGACCGCCGCAGGACGCTGCAAGTCGGCCGCGCACAACATGACCGATTGACCACGCTTTTTAAGATAGGTCGCCAATTTGCCGCACGTGGTGGTTTTGCCCGAACCCTGCAAACCCGACATCATGATAATGGTGGGCCCCGGCGACACCATCATGATGGGTTCAGCCGGAAGGGGGGCGCCCGTTTCAGGGTCCACCTCTGCACGCTCGCCCAACAACTCAATCAATTCATCGTTCACAAT
>JAZGFZ010000277.1:0-3222 GCA_036480015.1 Algisphaera sp.
ATTCCTTCCAGCCCAAAAGCGACTGGTCGATCAAAATCTGACTGTTCATCGAGGCATCGAGTCCGCGCCGGGCGATGTCTTCAAATTCTTCGCGGTTGTAGGCCACGCCCCCACCGGTGCCGCCCAAGGTAAAGGCCGGGCGAATAATGGCGGGAAGGCCCGTCATCTCTAGCACCTTCCATGCCTCGTCCATGGTGTTGGCCACATCGGACACGGGACTTTTAAGCCCAATTTCTTCCATGATGACTTTGAATTGCTGGCGATCTTCAGCGCGGAAAATAACCTCGCGCGTGGCGCCAATCATTTCGACGCCATGTTTTTCAAAAACGCCTTGTTCGTCTAATGCGCAGGCACAGTTAAGTGCGGTCTGCCCGCCCAGGGTCGGCAACACGGCATCGATGTTGAGGTCGGTGCCTTTGTGTTTGACGATGATTTTTTCAACCGCTTCTGGCGTGATGGGCTCGATGTAAGTTCGCTCGGCGAACTCAGGGTCGGTCATGATGGTGGCGGGGTTGCTGTTGATCAGCACCACTTTGTAGCCCTCTTCGCGCAGGGCTTTGCACGCCTGTGTGCCCGAGTAGTCAAATTCGCAGCCTTGACCAATGACAATGGGGCCCGAGCCAATGATGAGAATCGTTTGAAGGTCGGTGCGTTTGGGCATGGCGGTGGTGGGTCAAAGGCGCCCCAAAAGGGCGCAGAAAACGAACGATGCGACCCCTCGCAGGGCACACAATCGGCGCAAAATCTGGATCAGTGTAGCGAGAACTTGCCGTGAGAACCAAGGCCCCGTCCTTGGCATTCGTGTTATGGGCCACTAGGCGTTGGGCCGCGTTTGATACCAAGCCCACAGGGCGTCTAGCCCTTGAGGAACCGACGTTTGGGGGGCGTAATCCAGCAAATGCCGGGCTTTGTCGGTGTTGGCAAAGGTAATGATCGGCTCGGTGGCCGGCGCATCGGGGGTTTCAAGAATGGCTTTTTTGCCAATGCGTTCTTCGAGCAATTTGACGAAATCGGCCATGAGAACAGGCTCGCCACGCCCCAAATTGATGATTTCATAACCCAAAGGCTTGCGAAGAGCGGCCTCAACGCCTGCCGCAATGTCTTGCACAAAGGTCCAATCGCGTTTCATTTGTCCCGCATTAAAGAGCGTGATGGGTTCGCCGCGTGAGATTTTGTCGGTGATCATGAAGGGCATCATGTCGGGGCGAGCCCGAGGCCCATAAACGCTAAAGAACCGCAGGCCTGTAAAAGACATGCCGTGCAAGTGGTGATAGGTGTGGCCCAGAAGCTCCCCCGCCCGCTTGGTTGCGGGATACGCCGAAAGCGGGCGGTCGCAAGTGTTGGTCTCAACAAAAGGAACCTGCGGGGTGTTGCCATACACACTGGATGTACTGGCGAATACAAAATGAGGGCAGCCAGCCAGCCGAGCGGCCTCCAAAAGGTTCACCGTGCCGACGATATTGATTTGGGTGTATGACTCCGTGCGGCCAATGGCATAGCGCACGTTGGCCAACGCCGCAAGGTGGGCAATCGCATTGGGGTGGTGGGCGGCCACCAACTCACGCATGCCTTCGGCATCACGAATATCCGCTTCAACCAACGTAAATTGCTCGTGCTGGCTAAACCCTGCCACATTGGCCCGTTTTTGAGCCACGTCGTAGTAGTCGTTGAAGTTGTCGATGCCCACCACGCGATCGCCTGCCGCGAGAAGCCGTTCAGTCAGGTGCGATCCAATAAGACCTGCACAACCAGTAACAAAGAAGGTTTCTCCCATCGCGTAACCATCGGCAAATCATGGATTAAAACGTGAATGGCAACGAAAAACCCTACGTTACTTGCCCGCCACACGCGGGCGTTTGGAACGGGGGTTGTCGCGGCGTAATCCTTCACGATACCGGCCAAACACGCCTTGAGCGCCGCGCCGCACATGGGCCACCAAGGCCAGCACGCAGGCATCGTGGGGATAGGCGTCTTCAAGGTCTTCTAGCACGGTGGCGGTGCGTCCCGCCTTTCCCGCACTACTGCGGCGATAAAGCCGCTTCCAAGCATCTTTCAAATGGCCGATGGTTTCTTGACTAAAACCGCGTCGCACCAAACCGGTGCTGTTGACCCCACGCACCGCCGAGGGGGAGCCTTCGGTGATCATGAAGGGCGGCGGGTCTTGCAACACCCGGGTAAAGCCGCCAATAAAGGCGTGCATGCCCAAGGTCACAAAGTGGTGAACGGCAGATCCGCCGCCAATGACCACGTGGTCTTCAATGCAAACGTGCCCCGCCAATTGAACTGTGTTTGCAATAATGCAGTGGTTGTTGACGATGCAGTCGTGGCCCAAATGGGCATAAGCCATGATGAGGTTGTGGTCGCCCACCTTGGTCAGGCCGTGGTCGTTGGCGGTGCCTTTGTGAATGGTCACGCACTCGCGAAACTCATTGTGCGATCCAATGAGCAATTGCGAATCTTCGCCTTGAAATTTGAGATCTTGTGGATCGCCGCCCAGCACAGCACCGGGCCAAACAATGTTGTTTTCGCCCAAGGTGGTGCGGCCCAAAATGGTGGCATTGCTGATCAGCCGCGTGCCCGGGCCAAGGGTGACCTTGGGGCCCACTTGGCAAAACGGGCCAATTTTGACATCGTCTGCCAACGTGGCTTGCGGGTCTACAGCGGCAAGGGGGGAAATTTCAGCCATCGTTCATGCTTATCGGGCTTGTCGGGTAAAAAACGTGATTTACCCCATTGTTTCATCTTGCTGTTGGGCCGTAACAGATTAGGCCATCCACACGACCTCTACCGAGACCGCCAAGCAGAACACCCTTAAGTTACTTTCTTAAAAAGACTTACTCTGCATCAGCATCTACCATCATGAACTTCACTTGAGCCTCGGCGGCCAATTCTTCGGCCACATAGGCCCGGCAATGCATGTGGGCCAAGCGGCTGCGAATTTTGACGACCTCGGCCACGAGCATGAGCTGGTCGCCCGGGGTCACCGGTCGACGAAGCTTGACGCGATCAAGGCTCAGCAGCACAGGAATTTTGCCCACTTGTTCCAAACTTTGGCCAATGAGCACCCCCGAAAGCTGAGCCATGGCCTCGACCACCAGCACGCCAGGCATGATGGGGGTGTTGGGATAATGGCCTTGAAAGAAGGGCTCGTTGATGGTGACGTTTTTAACGCCCACGGCCCGCTGATCTTGGACAATTTCAACCACGCGATCGACCAAGAGC
>JAZGFZ010000278.1:0-2844 GCA_036480015.1 Algisphaera sp.
GTACGCTTTGAGCTTTGTGAGCCCGCCCTTTTCTTGGGCTTCGAGCAGCAGTTGTCGGTTGGCTTCGATTCGTGGGGTGTCGGACATAAAAGCTTTCGCGTAAAAAGGATAGTATGGGCAGCATTCTAGCTGCCTCACGAGAATACCGTACATGGCTAGCTCGGACAACTCCGCTCGCCCTACCTCTGGGGCACCCTTTTGCACCGGTGCAATAACAACGAAATTGCTGGTGCAAAATTCACACTTTGCTTCAAGCAGCGGCCAAGTGTTGGCACTGTGTTGGCACTGTGTTGGCACTGTGTGGCACCGTGTTTTCCGAGGTTTGTTAAGCCGGTTTCGGCTACGGCAGCTCGAATAAGCGTAAGCAAAAGTTCTCAGGCCCAGTGTAATAACGAAAGGGCTGCTCATTAGCGGTTGATAGGTGGGCCATTCTTCCCGCGTTCTCTAGTGTGTAGAATTGTTGGTGCTAAGGTCTCCCTCGATTTTTCGTGCCTCTCTCCTTGTTATGACCCAACATCCGTCCAAAACTCGACTTGGCTATTCGCTGCTTGCCCTTAGTTTGGCAAGTTGGGCCGTTTGTTTGTTGGTGGCTAGTGTCCGCTTGCGTGGGTTGCTGCTGAATTCGACGTTGTTGGCGGGGGGGGCGTTATTGATTAGTGTGCCGCTGGGGACTTTTTTGGCGGTGGCGATTGCGAAGACTTCGATTCAGTGGCGGCGAGGGTTGGAAGGCTGTTTGGTGGTGATGCTGTTTGTTCCGCTCTACGTGCAAGCGACCGCTTGGCAGGCGGCGGTGGGGCAGGGGGGGTGGCTCGTTGATGCTGGGTGGTTAATGGGGTGGCGTGGGGCGATTTGGATTCATGGCGTGGCGGCGATTCCTTGGGTCGTTTTGTTTGTGGCGGCGACCTTGCGAAAGGTGCCTCGGGAGCTGGAAGAAGAATCGCTGCAAGATGTGGCGGCTTGGCGGGTGCTGTGGCAAGTGAGTTTGCAACATGCGGCGGCGGGCATTGTTGCGGCCGGCCTTTGGATCACCGTCATTTGCTTTAGCGAGATCGCAGTGACCGACTTGTTTCAGGTACGCACTTTTGCCGAAGAAATTTACACGGCGGCTAGCCTTGGGACTCTCGGTGAGGGGGCTGCCGGGGAGCCCTCGCTCGTAGGGAGCGACTTGTGGCTGGGGACGCTTTCGATTGTGTTTCTGGTGGCGGCGGCGCTGACGGCGATTTGGGTTTGGGTGCCGGTGGCCGACTTTGTTTCGCCTGCTTCCGACTGGGTTTGGCGGTTGCGTCGCAGGCGATGGCTTTTTTCGTTCGTGGCTTGGGGGATTGTTGCGGGCGTGGTTGGAGTGCCGCTGCTTGGGCTGCTTGGCAAGGCGGGGGCGGTGATTACGCCGAGTGCTGAGGGCGTGGTGCAAAGTTGGTCGGTCGGTAAGGCGGCGACGCTGGTGGCGAGCAGCCCCTGGGAGCATCGGCGAGAGCTGGGATGGTCGGTCATTATTGGAGGTGTTGCTTCAGTGGCGACGGTGGTGGTGGGCGTTTTGTTGGGGTGGGGGATGCGTTTTCGGCGGTTACCTTCGTTGCCGACGGCGCTGACACTGGCTTTGGGGTTTGCGATTCCGGGGCCGTTGCTCGGGGTTTGGATTATTGGGTGGTTGAATCACCCTGACGACTCGATGCTTTGGCCGTTGACTTGGTGTTACGATCATACGATTTTGGCGCCAGTACTGGCGCAGTTTTTACGGGCGGTGCCTCTGACGACTTTGATTGTCGGGGCGCAGTTCGCCAGCTTGCCGCAAGATGTGCTTGATAGCGCGCGGAGCGATGGGGCCGGCTGGTGGCGGCAACTGACGAGTATTGCCTTGCCGTGGTCTTGGCCAGCGGTGGCGGCGGCCGGTTGCATGGCGATGATCGTGGCGATGGGCGATTTGGCAGCGACGTTGTTGGTGGTGCCGCCTGGGGTGTCGCCGCTGTCGGTACGTATTTTTGGCTTGCTGCACTACGGGGCCGAGGATCGCGTGTCGGCCCTTTGTTTGATGCTGACCCTGGTGTTGGGCGGCGTGGTGGCGATTGCTTGGCGGCTGCCGCAGATTTTTAGTTGCTCACAAAATCGTGAGTAATGAGCGATGCGACGGCTGGGGTGATCGGGTAGAATGATCGTAACCTCGCTTGAATCAATTCACTAGATGCCCTGACGGAAATAAACGCAGAGGTCTCAGCGATCTCTGCGTTAAATTTGCACGGGGCGTGACCGAAATATATTTGGCCATACACTGATTGAACTACAGCCCATGCCCAACCCTAACGAAATCTCTGTAACCGCAGCCCGTCGGCGGGCGTTGGTGATTCCGTTGGCGGTGTTGATGGTCATGTCCATTTTGCTGACGGCCGGTTGCGGAGGGTGTGATTCTCAGCAAACTCCCCAAACGCAAGCCGAAAAGGAAGAGGCGGATCTGGCAGCGAAAAAGAAGGCGGCGAAAAAGAAGAAGGACGATCGGGAGATCAAGCCATTGTTGCCGCTGCTGGGGCAGGAGCCGCCGCCGCCGACCGACGACCTGCCGGAGGCTATTGGCCCTACGGATGGCCCTACGGATGGCCCTACGGATAACATGAGGCCTCGGCTGCTCGTAAAACCGGGGCACTGGACGACGACCGTTCAGGAGATGAAATCGAACTACGAAGATTTTGTTGGCGTCAGCTCGACGACGTTGGTTGATATCAAGCAAAAGGCGAGGACGCTGGAGCATACCAACTTTACCTTTCGCTCGTCGCGGCCTGTCGCACTTGCCAAAGGGCGGACGAAGCGTGTCGAGGGGCATCTGTATATTCCTGAGCAAAATATGGTGGCGCG
>JAZGFZ010000279.1:0-4558 GCA_036480015.1 Algisphaera sp.
ACCGGCGTGAAGCACAAACCGTGGTGCTGGAAGTTAAAAATGCTCTGCGGGCAGTGTTGACCAACTACCAGCTGGTGGGTGCGACGCGAGCCGCTCGCTGGGCGGCGGCAGACAGTTTGCGAGCAATTAATGTGCAAGAGGAATTGGGCGTGGCGCTCACCGACGAATTTTTGTTGGACCTAAAATTAAACGCACAAGAACGCTTGGCTGACGCAGAATTTTCTGAGGCCGACGCCCAGAGCAACTACATGTCATCGATTGCCGAGCTGTACCGCACCACGGGCACGTTGGCCGATCGCTACGGCGTTGGTTTTGTTGAATGAATGCGTGGTGTTTGATCTTTGGCCTTTTTAAGGCCGAGGCATTTTTATTCATCTCTATGAACTTGGCCAACCCAATAAGCACCTGCGCGGTGCTTATTGGGTTGTTTGATTTAGGCCAATGATCCCATGGGATCCCATGCGGGAAGTTCGATGGGCGTTTGTTCTATCGCGCTGACAACATCGTCTGGCAGTAGATCGCGATGGACGGCCACCTCAAACACATGCTCGTCGAACCATGAGTCATTCATGGTGTAAAAACCCTTGATGCCGTTGTTGTCGCCCCAAGAATTTTCCACGCGCCAACGGCGGGGTTTTTCGGTGATGCCTTGCCCATCGGTGTCTACGCCGGTGAACATCATGGCGTGGGTCATGAGCGTTTGGTGGTAAATCAATCGCTGGGCTTTGTCGTGTACAGAGGCGGCTCCATACACCCCCGCATAATCAAACAGTTGGGCGTCCCAAATGCCCAATTCGCGGTGCATCATTTTGCCCACGTCGCAGCCCATCCACACCGGTTCTTGGCGTTCGGCAATGGATCGCAAGGTGGCTTTTTTGATCACGTCAATGTCCACGTTGACATAACGCACGCCACCGGCAAAATCGCCGCCAAGCACATTGCCCAAGTGGGCCACGGTAAAGCTTTTTCCGACGGGAGACGTTGGGCGTGGATCATGCACGAGGCATACATAGTCGTCAAGGTTGAGGGTGGTGTATTTTTGGGCAAAAGCCTGAGGGGTGGTGTTACCATCGCAATGGAACACATTGTCGGTGTCGCGCCAACGCCAATCAAAGGTGGTGGGCGGTGTGCCTAGGTGAATCGCCAGAATGCGATACACCACTTCTAAAAGAGCTTGCTTGCGTGCATCGACGGCCTCTCGCACCGCTCCGGCTTTCACCAAATCGCGAAGGCTTGCGGCGCCTTCTCGTAAAATGGTTTTTAAATTGGCGTTCATTCGCGGGGTGTTTGATGAACTTTCGCTTTCAGGCATGACGCTTTTGGGTACCAAGCCATATTTCTTCACGACGTTGACGAACATGTTCCATTGTCCGCCGTCGTCTAAGGGGTAAGACAGCAAGTAGGCCACGGTGCGGTCGTCTACATCACGGTCGGCGGTGGCCAAGATTTGTTCAAAGAAATAGTTGGCGCGTTCGAGTTTGTCGAAGAAAAAGGTGTGGCTTTGGCTAAACTCAAAGTTTTTGAGTTTCATGGTTTTCATGGCGCCGGTGCGCAGCAGGTTGAGCCCGGCAAACACCCAGCATCGTCCCGATTTTTTTTGACTGGTTACGGCCCAGTCGTCGAGTTTGTGGCGAAACGTGTGATCGGTGGCGGTGACCACGCTGCGACGCAATGCGATGTCGTCGATGGCGGTGCGTGTGACTGCATTTTGCATGCGTGTGAAGTGCGGGTCGACTTCAAAGGCGACGCGTAGTTGATTCACCCGAGCCAAGTCGAGAGAGCGGGGATCTGTTGAAGAAGAAGCCAATGAGGCATCGTGGTCTGCCGCTTGAGCGGGAGGGGTCCTGATCGGAGTCAAAATATATTCTCGGTTGAGGAGGTTGGTGAGAAAAGGGGTGGCAGACAAAGCGTGTAGGCGGCGTGCTGTTAATTAAGGCCCATCCGGCAAGGGCGGGGCGATGCCCAAGAGGGGTGTCATTGAGGCGGCGTCTGCGCCTTGGTTGATGAACCAAAGCATGTACAAGCCCAGGGCCAATGCTCCAAGCACCACGGCCAAACATAAAATCACCATTAAAAGTGTGGTGCGTTGGCTGCGTTGATACATGTCGCGCATGCGCTCGTCGTTCATGCGTGATTGCTCGGTCATGGCGTGCATGGATTCACGTGTGGCGGTGCTGCTGTCTTGCACGCCGCCCATGGTGTTGTCGAGACTGGCCACGGTGGCATTGAGTTTTTGCCGGCTGACATCTTCGGCGTGCATTCGCTCGTTAATGCCTTCGAGGGTTGTGCCTTGCTTTTCGCTGGCGGAGGCCAAGCTCACAATGGCCTTGGTGAGGTGCCCGGCGGTTTCGTTTTGCCGCTCGAGATTTTGCTGAATGACCGAGAGCATTTCGGTTTGGCGCTGGTTGCTTTCGGGAATGCTTTTGAGAACCTCGGGAATGCCCTTCATGAGGTCGAGCATTTGCTCGTTGCGCCCTGCTTGTTGATCCAAGTGGTTGCGAACCGACTTCATGGTTTCGACCACTTCGCCATAGCCTTGTTTGAGCTGCTGGATAGTCAGCTCGCGATCTTGGCGGCTGTTGGGTTTAACCCGTGTGAGGTCGACCTCAATGGGTTGGCGCCCACGTACTTTGTTTAAAAGGTTGCCAAGGGATCGTTTGATTTGCGCCACGGGGAGCTCCTGGGTCAAAATGCGGCAAAAATGGGGTCTACTGCAGCGTCAAGCTTAATCTTTAGGGTAACGCGTGTAGGCCGATCGCAAAGCAAGTGGCTTACACCGTGAGTGTAACGCTGGCGCAGGCCCCAGAGGAATCTTAATGATGACGCACAACCTTGTTAGGGCAAAAAAAAAGCCGCTTCCCAAAGGAAGCGGCTTTAAAAACAGGTTAAGCAAGTGGATTATTCGGCGGCATCGCCTGATGTTTGGTCTTTAGCGACATCATGGGCGAAAACGTAATTGGGGTCGTCGCCATCAAAGAACAGGGCGGTTGCGGTGGTATTGGCCTCTTGCGTGGGCAATGCACGGAAGCCTGCGGTGAGCATGGCGTCGTTGATTTCAGGATTGGCCATGAAGTGACGCCACACAAAGCCTGACCGCTCGTTTTCAATCATCAGCATGGTGATGCCCACATCAATGCCAATGACATCGCTGGCCACCCACTCGGTGGCGGGATTGAATGCGTCAGCCAAGCCATAGTGTTTCCACAAGCCTAGGTTGTCGTTGAATTCGGTCATCATGTATCGCACGGCGGCGATGCATTCTTCGGGGGCAAAAGGGATCGATCCTGCCGCGGCACAAGGCACAATGGTGCCGTCGATGTGTGGGCTGGGGTCGGGGCCGCCCCAGGCGGTGTAGCCTGTGGCCGAATCGCTAGAGGTCAAGCCCCAGAGCATTTCACTGTAATGCGGGAAGCGTTCAGCCAAGGTTTTGAACATGGCCCGGTGGGCTTTGGTCGCAAAAACTGAATTGGTCCAGTAGTCGGCGTAGTCGTCACGTTTACCTTTAAAGTCGATCCACGCGTGGCTGAATTGATGCACGAACAACGGGGGGTAGCTCATGAAGCGATTGCCTTCGTGCTCATGCACGGGGCCGCGTTTCCAAGCGTGCCATGTTTCACGGGGCAATGGGTGTGTGGGGCTGCCCAGTCCGAGCATTTGCAATACCAAGTGCTCGCTGAAGTGATCCCATCGAAAGTTGATAAAGCCGTTTTCAGGCGACCAGCCCATGCTGAGTGTTTTTCCGTCGCCCATCATCCAGGGCCAGTTCACCCGTTCGTAAAGTTGGGTGGCCAGTGTTTCAATTTCGGTGCCTGCGTAATATTGGCGTGCTGTGAGAACACCCGCCATGAGCAAGGCGGTGTCGATGGACGAAAGCTCGCTGTTCCAGGCCCGCGTGCCATCTTGCATGTTTACAAAGTGGTAAAAGAAGCCCTCGTGATGTTGTACGCGGTTGAGTAGCGTACGCAGGGTGAGGGTCATTCGTTCTTGGGCGGCGTCTTTTTCGACCCAGCCACGTTCAGCGGCAATGCAGATGCCGGTGATTCCAAATCCCACCGAGGCAATGCTGCCCACGGCTTCTTTTTGTTCCCACACCCGCTGGCTTCCATCGGCCAGGGCTCGGTCGGCGACCAAGCCGGTGGTGGGGTCGGCCTGTTCCCAGAAAAAACGAAAGCAGCGTCGCTGCCATTCATCTAAGAACGCACGATCGTCTACGAATGCGTGATCGTCAGGTGTTGGGGTAGATGCGGCAGGAGGAGGGGTATTCACGTTTGACACCTTAGCGGGCAATGCCTCCACGGTGATTGGCTGGGCAATCGCGGGCCCTGCGGTGAAGGCGGCGGCGATGACCAAGGAAACCAAATGTCGGGAGGGTCGGAGCATTTATTCACCTCGTTGGGGCTCACCTTATTGGGGTGGGCCTTGATTGCTGCCAAGAGCGATCCGTCATCTCTTTTTCTTACAAGCCTACAAGCCTACAAGCACCGGTTTATGTCGATTTGAAGGGAAGATTCTCGATAGAACCGGTTCAAGATCTCAGGCACGGGCCACAGGTCGCGCA
>JAZGFZ010000280.1:0-3559 GCA_036480015.1 Algisphaera sp.
ACGACAACAGCGATGATCTCAAAGCCCATCGCGTGATCATCGCCATTGGCCGGTCGGGCAATTACCGAAAACTCGGCGTGCCCGGCGAAGAACGCGACAAGGTTTACAACCGTCTACACGACGCAAAAACCTATTGCGACCAACACGTGGCCGTCATTGGCGGCGGCGACAGCGCCCTAGAAACCGCCAACGCCTTGGCACAATGCGGGGCCCAGGTCACCCTTAGCTATCGCAAGGCGCAGTTCAATCGTCCCAAACCTGAAAACATCCAACGCCTCAAACAACACGCGTCGGGCACGGGGCAAGAGAAAGAGCAAAAACAAGGCTCGGTCACGCTCATGATGGCCTCTCAGCTCAAAACCATTGGTGACGATTCCGTCGTCATCACCGACACCCAAGGCAACGATCAAACCCTCAAAAACGACAGTGTTTTTGCCATGATTGGGCGCGAAGCCCCGCTGGACTTTTTCCGCAAATCAGGCATCACCGTGCGGGGCGACAAAAACGCCACATGGTGGATCACCTTGGGGCTCATGCTCGCCACCTTCACGTTTTTTTACCACTGGAAAAAACCCGGCACCTGGCTGCCGATCGCCGAAACCTTCGAAAAAAACGGTTGGTTCCCTCACAACCTGGGCCCATGGCTCTCGTCACTGGCCCAAGTGTTTAACAACCCTGCAAACCCCTTGGGAACCCTCAAACTTTCTGCCGCAGGCCTGCCGGGCAAAACCGGGGGTAGCCCGGGTTTTTGGTTTTCACTGCTTTACTGCACGCTCATTGTCACCTTTGGCATCAAACGCATTCGCCGTCGCCGCACGCCCTATGTCACATGGCAAACCCTTTCACTCATCATCATTCAATGCGTGCCGCTGTTTTTGCTGCCGTATCTTTTCATGCCTTGGCTGGGTCACTTGGGCCTCTTTGACAGTGGCCTAGGCCAAACCGTGGCCGACGCGCTGTTTCCACTGGCCGACTACGACCCCCACGGCCGCGAATACTGGCGGGCCTTTGGGCTCATTCTCGCGTGGCCACTGTTTTTGTGGAACGTGTTCACCGACCAACCCCAGTGGACATGGCTGGGCATCAGTCTTGTGCAAACCTTCGTGCTCATTCCCACGGCCATTTACTTTTGGGGCAAGGGTGTCTACTGCGGGTGGATTTGCTCGTGCGGGGCCATGGCCGAAACACTGGGCGACACCCACCGCCACAAAATGCCCCACGGCCCGTTTTGGAACCGGCTCAACATGATCGGCCAAGTATTTTTACTGCTTTGCTTTGGCCTGCTGGCGCTGCGCGTTTTGGCATGGACCGGCGACGTGTCGTGGGCTCAGAATATCTTCAAAGGCACCTTGAACACCTCGAAATACGGCGGCTATCTCCCGGGCCTCAACTACGCATGGTTTGTCGATCTTTTTTGGGCTGGCATTTTGGGATTTGGGCTTTATTTTCACTTTTCGGGCCGCGTGTGGTGCCGTTTTGCCTGCCCACTGGCCGCACTCATGCACATTTACGCCCGGTTTAGCCGCTTTGGTATCGTCGCCGAAAAAGAAAAATGCATCAGTTGCAACGTGTGCACCAGTGTGTGCCACCAAGGCATCGACATCATGAGCTTTGCCAACAAAGGCCTTACCATGCAAGACCCCCAATGCGTGCGATGCTCGGCCTGCGTGCAAAGCTGCCCCACCGGCGTGCTGGCTTTCGGACAGATTGATGGCCAGGGTGCTACGCTAAAGCTCGACCCCCCTTGGCTGGCCGCCTCGCCCCTGCGCATGGCCCAAGCCGCCACCCTTACTATCAACGGACAAGGAATCCCATCATGACGCTTCGCCTGCCCCTACTACTCATCACTGCAGCCGTACTTCTCGCGGCCTCTCCCGCCCTTGCGGGCTGCGGCACCTGTGAAGGCGATGCCGCCGCCCCAGCAACCCCTCACGCCCACCCCGGCGGCGCCGCGCCCGCCATTGCCGCAACCCACGGCGGCGACCTCTACGCCGCCCACGCCGCTGTTTCGGCCGATTTCGATCTTGCCTTCGAAGGCATGTTTGAAATGAAAGGCCACATTGTGTTTGACACACCCGCAGGCCGATCCAAAATCACCCTCGACAATGGCACCACCATCACCTTCGATGGTGAAAGCGCCACCGTCAGCCCTGCCGATGCCCCCCTGCCTGCAGGCATGGGCCGCTTTCATGCCCTCACCTGGCCCTACTTCATGGCCGCCCCTTTTAAGCTGGGCGATCCCGGCGCTCAATTGGCCGAGGTCGGCACCCAACCTTGGGATGAAGGCAACGCCCGCCCAGCCCAAAAGCTCACCTTCGTCGACAACGTCGGCGATGCCCCCGACGACTGGTACTTGGTATTCTATGACGAACAACACCACTTGCGTGGCATGGCCTACATCGTGACCTACGGCCAAGAGCTTGCAGAAGCCGCCAAAAAACCACACGCCATTGTCTATGGCGGTTATCAAGACCTCGACGGTGTGCTGCTTTCAACCCGCTGGACTTTTTACAACTGGAATGAAACCGACGGCCTCAACGGCCCCGTTTTGGGAACCGGAAAATTCACCAACGTCAAGTTCGTCGACATTGACGACAGCACTTTTGCCCACCCCGAAGACGCCCGTGTTGACGATGCGATCTAAGGCAACTTAGCAAAGCAACTGAGCAACGGGCTTTTAGTTGAACGGCCACTTAAATCTAAATGCCGCTTCTTACCCTCACGCCGCCACCCGCGGGCGACCTTCCCCCCGCCGCCGAAACCCTCGTCGCCGATGCCTACCAACGCATCGCGGCGTTTTCGCGTTCGAGCAACGCTGACAACGCCCCGGCCTTTGTGCCCGCCGATTACCGCGAGGTTTACGCCACGCTGGACCACATCCACCAACAGCAACTTGCCCCCACACGCCGATTTTGCGAGTGGGGCAGCGGCTTTGGCGTGGTTGCCGCGCTGGCCCAACAAATGGGCTTTGACGCATGCGGCATCGAATCACAATCCGACTTGGTCGCCGCCGCACGTTTACTTGCGGAGGACCATCACCTCGCCGTCGACTTTGTTCACGGCAGCTATATCCCTGAAGCCGCTGAACATCTTGCCGATTTCCAAGACGACCTGGCCACCCTTGCCCGCAACATGGCCGACGGCTACGACGAACTGGGCCACGACCCCGAAGACTTCGGAGTCATTTACGCCTTCCCATGGCCCGGCGAAGAAGTTTTTGTCGAAACCTTGTTTGAACAAGTCGCCGCCGTGGGCGCCCTGCTGCTCACCTATCGCAGCACCGGCGACGTGACACTGCAAAGAAAAGTGATTTAGATGGGGTGTGGGGTGTGGGCCTCGGGTCTCTTCTGAATTGCCTTTCCACTTAGCCCCTCAGCCCCTTCGATGCTGGGTGGGTGCACCACTTTTGACTGCCCGCTTAACCGGCACGTCGGCGGCTTTCCCGACGGCCACGCCACGCCACAAGGCCTAAAAACACACTGCCCAATAGACCGCCACCCAATGCACTGCGGTCGGGGTCCACGTCGGCCACAGCGTCTTCCTTTGGCACGGGGGTTTC
>JAZGFZ010000281.1:0-11829 GCA_036480015.1 Algisphaera sp.
GGGCTGTTCGCCACGCTCTGCGCAGAACGCCAGGTAATCATTGACCGACCCACGAAAAGCCTTGGCCAACGCGGGCAGCGTCTTGGCTTCATAGGTCACCACATCCACCAAGCCCTGCACCGTGCCGTGTAGCGTGCCGGACTCGATGTCATATTCGACCGACCCAAAGTAGCCAGCATGTTCAAGGGGTTGATTGTCACTCATGGTTTTACTCCTGCGTTTTTAAGAAAGGTTCGCACCGATCGAACCTGCGGCCGAGTCGCGGTAGGACTGGGATGGGGGCGATGCAACACGGATCGCACCCCATTGAACGCAAAGCGAACCCGAGAGCCACTGCCCTCGGTCACCTCCACGCCAAGACCCACCACCGCCCGCTCGATATCTGCCCACTTAATGTTTGCAGGGGCGGGATTTTCAAAGATGCGGGCAATGGTCTTGGCGTGCTTGCGGCTCATCTGTAAATAGTACCATGATTCGGTACTAACGCAAGGGCTTTGCGTGATTTTCTTGAAAGTTTTTTCTAGCTCGTAGAGCGTCAGCCTTCCAAGCTGAATGTCGCCGGTTCGAACCCGGTCACCTGCTTTCCTTACGTTTCAGCGAGCAAGCTCGCACACTTCAGGCAAGCCGGTGAGATGCGTGCAAAGCCACGCATCCCTTTCGCCACCGCGAAAGACGGAACTCTAATTACCTTCGGTCGCGAACCCGGTCACCTGCTACACCTGACACTGGGCCAAGCCCACTGTTGAGCAACGCGCCATGATCGAGGACGCACGGTGTAATGCTTCATCGATTCACGCCGACACCGACGCCTTCAGCGTCACCCCCAACGCCGCAGCCACATGGGCCACCGTGTCGAATCAAAATCGCAACCGTTCACAGTTTTAAAATTGCCAAGGCGAACACGAAGGCTCGAAGGCGCAAAGGCACGAAGGAAAGCCGAGCCATTTACAAACAAGCAGGTTGGCCCCAATAAACCACTCCGCATCCAAAGAGAGAAACTCAAAATGCGATACCCCATTGTCATTCACAAAGACCCAAAATCATGCTTCGGCGTGACCGTGCCCGATCTGCCCGGCTGTTTTTCGGCGGGCGACACACTCGACGAAGCCATCGAGCAAGCCCGCGAAGCCATCATCTTTCACCTCGAAGGATTGGCTGAAGACGGCCAAGAACCCCTCACGCCAAAAGACGCAGAACAACATCGTGCCGATGACGACTACGCCAACACCGATGCCGACGCCGCCTACTGGACATTGATCGAAGTGCCCAAGCAAGAACTTCCTGGTTAAAGCCGTGCGTCTCAACATCACCATGAACCAGCGGAATTAAGCCGACTCGATGCCGCAGCAGAAGCTCAAGGCGACTCCCGTTCTGGATTATTGCAACGCCACGCCCGCTAACGTCTCAGCCAGTCGATATATGCGGGGGCTCACCACGCTCCGCACAGAACGCCAAGTGGTCATTGACGGACCCACGAAAAGCTTTGGCCAGCGCGGGCAATGTCTTGGCTTCATAGGTTATTACATCGACCAAGCCTTGAACCATGCCGTGGAGCGTGCCGGATTCGATGTCATATTCGACCGACCCAAAATAGCCAGCATGTTCAAGGGGTTGATTGTCGCTCATGGTTTTACGCCTACGGCCGGGTTGCGGCATTCACCCTGCGGCTTTGGCGGTGGTCATGTGAGCCAAGACGTGGCCGATCTTGTCCTCCGCCACATCTAAGTCGTGCCGAGTTTGCAAGTTCAACCAAAACTGCGGCGTCATACCAAAGTAATGGCCAAGTCGCAGCGCCGTGTCGGCCGTAATGCCACGTTCTCCTGAAATGATTTTCCCGATGCGACTCTGCGGCATGCCTGTGTCTGCAGCCAGTCGGTACGGCGTAATTTCTAATTCATCCAAAAACTCAACCTTGAGGATTTCGCCAGGATGAACCGGGGCTAATTTCTTAGGCATAATAAACTCTCCTTTACGAGAAAAAAAACATAAATTGACATGCCGACCGATGTCTCCTGATTAGTGGTAATCGACAATTTCAACGCCATACGCATCGCGCCCATTCCAACGAAAGCACACACGCCATTGTTGATTGATACGGATACTGTGCTGTCCACGACGATCGCCCTTCAACGCTTCAAGCCGGTTGGCCGGTGGAATACGCAAGTCACTGATCGACTCCGCAGCATCAATCATTCGCAGCTTCGTAAACGCCCGTAAACGAATCGCCACCGGAAAACGCTTGGGAGTTTCCCGACGAAACAGACGCTCGGTTTGCTTGCAGGCGAAGGTGACGATCACGCCTCAACAGTAACGCATTGCGTTAGCACCGTCAACCTTCGACGCTTCTGTTTCAAAACTTTTCGTGATTTTCCAAGCTCGCTCGCTTCAGGCAAGCCGGTCTCAAAACAACCACATCCCCTATTCAAAAAAAAGCGGCCACCCTAAGGTGGCCGCGTGCATCACAATTCATTTCAAATCACTTGTCGCTTGTTTTAAACGCAAACATTCAACATCAAGAACCAACGAAGCCCGAAATCACGGGGATTTCAAACTTTTCGCCACCAATGGCTTTAATAATGCAAATGATGCACAGCGCAAGGTAGCCCAGCATCACCGCCATAGAGACAAACCCCAAAACACCCAAACCTGTCACACTTGCCACGACGCCGATCGCAATGCATAGCGCAATAGCTGCAACTGTCAAAATCAAGCCTTGCTTGGCCTGCCACTGAATAAACGGGTCATCCTTTTTCGTAAGCAAGGGGATTAACCCAAAAATACCGAAATAGCTCAGCACACACATCACGGTATCCGGCTTGCCGCCGGAGGCTTCTGAATCACTCATAGGGGGACCTCGTCAAAGAAAAAGGAAACAGGGCTTATCGCGTGGCGGGACACACAATTAAAAAACAACAACGCAGCCAACAACCCGCAGGCTGCGACTCAAAGTTACCACGTCTGCTTTCAACATGCGACGCAAACCCCATTTCCTGTCGTCTCTTGCGTCAAAAACATCGCCTTTTTCGATCGACCAAAGGCTCTCGTGAGAGATTTTTAAGCTCAAAAAAACACATCTCACCAAAGGATTTCACTCATCTCATTCGGCTAAATAAAGCTTGTTTTTACGAATATATGTCGCCACATTTCCGGCAAGCATGCCCTCCATTGCCCCACCCACAGCCACCTGTTGCCGCACTTGGGTGCTGCTGATTTTCGACGTGGCCACCTCGACCACCCGATCGCGCCACGCCTCGGGCAAATCCAACTTGGTTTCGGGCGGCCGCACCATCACCACCGGCTGGGCCAATTCAATCACGCGTTCCCACGCACGCCACGTTTTGAAAATGCGTACTTGGTCGGTGCCGATTAAAAGTCGCATCTCTGCACCGGGATCGATTTGTTTTTGCAACTCTGTCAAGGTGTCCACCGTGTAGCTGGGCCGCCCATCTTGCTCAACCCGACGAATTTCATCCTCCAACACCACAGCGGTTTTCGCCTCAATGGCGTCTGCCAAAGCCAACCGCAACATCGCCAACCGATGCTTGGAGTCGGTTTGTTGCTTGTTTAATTTGTGTGGTGCTCGACCCGCTGGCATGTAAACCACCACATCCGCGCCAATGGCCTGCCGAACCTGCTCGGGCAATGACACGTGCGCAAGGTGTGGCGGGTCAAAGCTTCCGCCAAAAACAAGCACGCGGCGAAAACCCGCCAAAGGCCCAAGGGGCTGCGTGTCACACACCAAAAGAGGTTTCGTCGGGGGATCTGTCATTTCGATTCACTCTAAGCTTTCTTTTGTAATTCGCAATGACGTTCTTCTACGGCTGACGTCTCGCCTTGGCCATTTGGCCACAGGCTCACTTGGCACTATGCTCACCCTTGTGAACACCTACATCGACGATCAATCTGTTTCCCTTGCGGGTCCAAGCCTCAAAAAGCTGCTAGACGCCGCCCGCGAACGCTTGGCCAGCGCCGACCCCAACGACCCAAACAGCAAAGCGGGGCGTGTGGTCGTCGAAATTTTACTAGACGGCCAAAAACTAGACCCCGACACCCTTGCCGCCCGCGGCGACGAGGACATGAGCGACCACGAGGTGCGGCTGATGACCGCCGACCCCCGCCGCTTGGCAGTGGACACCCTCGAACAAGTTCGCGGTCGCTTGGCCGATGCCGCCACCGCCCAGCGTGAAGCCGCCAAATTGCTCCAACAAGACCAAGCCCAAGCCGGTTACGAGCGGGTGGGCGAGTCGGTTGCAGGCTGGCTTCAGGTGCAGCAAGCCGTGCTGCACACCGCCATGTTGCTGGGCATTAGCCTCGATGATCTCAAAATAGGCGACGTCCCAGCTCACACCATCACCCAAAACTCACTCGAACAACTGCAAACCGTCAAAGAGCACCTTCAGGCCCAAGACCCCGTGGGACTGGCTGACAGCTTGGCCTATGAATGGCCCGCCCTCACCGACCAATGGTTCAAGCTCATTGACACCTTGATCGAGAAAATTGAAGCCTAAACCACACTCAAACTGGCTTTTTACCAAATCTGTGTCACAAATAGCCACAACAAGCCAAGCCTTCTTTGAACAGATCGCTTGGCAACCTCGTTCTAGGCGACCGCGCCAAACCCCAACAATGCCCTCGTAAACGGGGTATATTGTCGCGCTGCTTACCCCCTTTACCTCATCCCTTGAAAGAAGAGATTGAAAATGGCTGACCCCACCGCATTAACCGACCTGTCCAAGATGATCGACCACTCGTTGCTGCACCCCACCATGACGGATGCAGACCTTAAAGAAGGCTGCGAAGTGGCCGTCAAATACGATGCAGCCACTGTGTGCATCAAGCCTTACGCTGTTCCCGACGTGGCCAAGTGGCTTGCCGGTAGCGACGTCAAAGTCTGCGCCGTCGCCGGATTCCCCCACGGCAACAGCCACACCGAACTCATCATTGCCGAAGCCCTTCGGGCCTGCAAAGAAGGCGCCACCGAAATCGACATCGTGAGCAACACGGGCAAGGTCATGGGCGGCGACTGGGATTACGTCTCGGCCGAAATCAAAGCCGTCAATGACGCCGTGGTCGCCGAAGGCGCCATCCTCAAAGTCATCTTTGAAAATGACTTCCTTGAAGAATCGCACATCATTCGCCTTTGCGAAATTTGCTCTGAACACCAAGTAGCCTTCGTTAAAACCTCGACCGGCTACGGCATGGTCAAGCAAGACAACGGCATGTACAGCTACAAAGGCGCCACCGAAGACCATCTTAAATTGATGCGTAAGCACAGCGCCGACAACGTGGAAATCAAAGCCGCAGGCGGCGTGCGTACCCTCGACGACTTGCTGCACGTGCGAACACTTGGTGTGACACGCATCGGCGCCACCGCCACCGCAGTCATCCTCGAAGCCGCAAAAGAACGTTTTGGTTTCGGCACCGCCGACACCTCGGTCAAAGCGTCTTCCAAAGGCGGCTACTAAGACACCGTCGTGCCTTTTGGGCAAACGGTATGGGCTCCGCCCGCTGTGAAATAAATCCGCACGCGAACCCAACGCGTCGTCCTACTTTTTAGGTTTGACGCTTCACTAAGCCCGCGTTCGTACTATTCCCTTTTAAAAAAACTTAACACCCCCCTGGAATTGTTGCATGCAATACGGTTTCTTCGATGACGCAGCCCGCGAATACGTAATCGAGCGTCCTGATACGCCTCGTCCGTGGACCAACTATCTTGGAGACCGCCACTACGGTGGAATCATCACCAACAACGCCGGGGGGTATAGTTTTCACCAATCCAGCGCAGAAGGACGCCTCCTTCGCATGCGCTTCAATAGCGTCCCGCTGGATCAGCCGGGACGCTATTTTTATCTACGCGATCGCGACAACAACGACTACTGGTCTGCCAGCTGGCAACCCGTAAGCAAGCCCTTGGATCAATACAAGAGCACCTGCCGGTTTGGCACCGGATACGCCATCATCACCAGCGTGTACGACGAAATTGAAACCGAAACAAGCTTCTTTGTACCCGTGGGCAAAACCCATGAAGTGTGGAGCATGCGGGTTACCAATCGATCCAATCGAACACGGCGTCTCAGCACCTTTAGCTTCGCAGAGTTCACCAACGAATGGAACATGAAAAACGATCTGATGAATCTGCAATACACGCAGTACATCAGTGAAGCGACCTACCAAGACGGACTCATCGGCGTGTCGATGTGCGGCCGCCTGCCTCAAGACAAAGACAATTTCGCCAACCGAGATCAATCGCGTTGGTGGTGGATGGCCCAAGTGGGCGCCCCCGTGGTCGGCCACGATCTCGACCGCGAAGCCTTCGTGGGTGTATACAACGGCTTTCACAATCCTCAAGTGGTGGATGCCGGAAAATGCTCGAACTCCATTTGCTACGGCGACAATCCTTGCGGCGCCATGCAAAGCGACATCGACCTTAAACCCGGCGAATCAACGCAAATTGCCGTGGTGATTGGCGTCGGAAAAGCCCAAGAAGAAGGCGCCACAGCAGCAGCCGCAGGCTATGGCAACCCCCAACACGTCGCCGACGAACTCGACAAACTGCGCAAAGACTGGCACACCAAACTCGATCGCACGCACGCCCAAACACCCGACGACGATTTCAACCACATGGTCAACGTGTGGAATCCTTACAACACACTGATGACCTTTAGTTGGAGCCGGTCATGCAGCCTCGTTTACACCGGCGATGACCGCGACGGCTTTGGCTTCCGCGACACCGTGCAAGACACCGTCGGAGCGAGTGCAATCATTCCAGACGACTGCGGCGAACGACTCGCACTCATGTTCACCGGACAAGAATCCACCGGTGGTGCTCGGCCCGAAGTGCGTCCGTGGGAGCATCAACCCGGAAAAATGCCACTCACCGAAAAACAGAAGTACCGTTCCGACGACTGCCTCTGGTTCTTCAACGCCGTGCCCACCTATTTGGCCGAAACAGGCGACATGGCCTTCCTTGATCGCGTGCTGCCCTATTCCGACACCGGCGAAGCCACCGTCATGGGCCACCTTCGCCGCGCGATCGAATTCAATCTTGAACGCCAAGGCAGCCACGGCCTGCCCTGCGGCTTATCCGCCGACTGGAACGACTGCCTAAAACTCGGTTACAACGGCGAAAGTGTTTTTGTCGCCTTCCAACTTCGCTTGGGATTGGCCACCTACGCCGACTTGGCAACACGCCTGGGCCAAACCGACCAAGCCGATTGGGCCACCGCCGAGTTGGCCACCCTCGACGCCACCATTCAGCGCGAGTGCTGGGATGGCGACCGATTCATTTGGGCCTTCGGCGAAGACGGCACCGTATACGGAAGCCAACAATCCGAAGAGGGCAAGATTTACCTCAACACCCAAGTGTGGGCGGTCATCAGCGGCGCCACCACGCCCGAGCAAACCCAACAATGCCTCGACTCGGTCCAGCGAGAACTCGCCACCGAACACGGCGTGATGATTTGCTCACCCCCTTTTGAAAAAGCATCCGTCAAGGTCATGCGCGCGGTTCTCATGCAGCCGGGCGTCAAAGAAAACGGAGGCATTTTCAGCCACACCCAAAGCTGGGCCGTGCTTGCCGAAACCCTACGTGGCCACGGCGACGCCGCCTTTCAAATGTACCGCTCATTCATGCCCTCGGCCTACAACGACCGCGCCGACCTGCGAGAAATCGAACCTTACGTTCACTGCCAAAGCACACACAGTCGTTTCAGCCCCAAGTTTGGCGTCAGCCGTGTTCCTTGGCTAAGCGGTACCGCCGCATGGGCCAACTATGTTGCCACCCATCACATTTTGGGCATCCGCCCCGAACTCGATGGCCTCCGTATTGACCCATGCATCCCCGCCGAATGGCCAGGCTTTTCTTTCCGCCGAATCTTCCGCGGAAAGATCCTCGACATCACCGTCGAAAACCCCCAAGGCGCTCAATCCGGCGTGCAAGAACTCAAACTCAATGGCCAACCCCTCACCGGTTCGCTTATCCCAGTCGATGCATTAAAAGAAACCAATCAAATCGTGGTTCAACTTGGCAAACCCCAGTAAACCCCCGCGATACAACAGCCCCAACCTATCCTGATCTATTCTTGACAAAGAGCGGCCCAACCCCGTCTCTCAAACCCCTCCACAATCCCATGTCCGATCAAGCCCCTTCCGAATCTGCCGCCCCCACCCTTCGCCACCCTGCGATCCAGGTGCTTAAAGAAAACTTCAAGGCCACCACCCCCCTGTTGGCCACGGCTTTTCGCGACAACACCACCGTGGTGGTCAACAAAACCGACCTTCACGCCTTGCTCACGTTTCTTAAAAACGATCCGCGAACATCGCTTGATTTTCTGTCCGATCTCATCGGCATCGACTACCTCAACTACCCCAAGCCCAAGGCAGGCGGGCCCACCGGACGTTTTGCCGTGGTCTACAACCTCGAATCCACAAGGCACAACACACGGCTTTTGGTCAAAGTGCTTTTAGACCCCGCCCTAGACACCCACGGCATCGAAGACGACCCCCAACTGCACCTGCCCACCGCCACCGACCTCTGGGCCGGCGCCGAATGGCTCGAGCGTGAAGTGTTCGACATGCTGGGCATTCGGTTTGACAACCACCCCGACCTGCGACGCATCCTCACGTGGAAAGATTTTCCCGCTCACCCGCTACGCAAAGATTACCCCGTGCGCGGCCGAGGCGAACGCGAAGATTACCGCGTGATCGCCCGCGAAGACGCGTGAGGGAGGGGGGAACGAGCAATTAGGCGTTAGCCATTAGCATTTAGCAAGATTGTGAACTCCCAATCGCAGGCACGCTGCCATACAAAATGAAACGCAACCAAAGACGCGCGACATTCTTACGCCAAAGAAGCCCGCTTGCGTCTTGCTAACTGCTATTTGCTACCTACGACCCGCTTCTCTCCCGCTCCCGCCTCTGCCAACAACTCCAAACGCCCCAACGTTCGATCCACCTGCACCCGAAACAGGTTGTACGGCAACAACACCACCAGCGCCACCACCAAGCCCGCCGCCGTGGTCAAAAGCGCCTGAGCGATGCCCTGCCCCACCACCGCCGGATCGGGCGGCGTCGCGGTGTTGCCCAGCACTTCAAAACTCGCAATGATGCCCAGCACCGTGCCCAAAATTCCCAACATGGGCGCCGCCGTAATAATCGTTGAAAGCGTGGGCAAAAAACGCTCCACCGCAGGACGTTGCAACTCCACCGCTTCCGCTGCGGCCGCAGAGCCTTGTGCTAATAAGTGACGCGCCGCCGCGCCATAAACCGTGCGATCGGCCTCGGCCAGCCGTTTGGCCTCATCACGATCACCGCGACGCAACGCCCCCGCCAACACGGTGTAACCGCGGGTGGCTTTTCTGCCCCCCGTACGCGCAAAAAACCACAACCGCTCCAACACCAAGGTCAAGCCCACCACACTAAGCAGCAACAAAGGCCACATCACCACGCCGCCACGGGTAAAAAGATCGGTGGCCCATTCATTGGCCCCAAGAGCAAGCATCACAAACGTCGTTTCGTAAAAAATCACCCCTTTAGCTTAATCGGTCGCGGCTCTTAAAGGAGCCTGCTGTTCTTTCGACCCATCCCAACCGCGTCAGCCACGTCAATCGCGTCAAGAGCTCCACCGCTGCGCCTGATAAACTGTCGCTTGCCCCTATATATAAAACCCTCCAGCCAAAGCCCCACCCCATGAGCGAAGACGACGACCTTTACGAACTGGCCGAACCCAACGACGAGCCCACACCGCCGCCACCACCCGCCGCCGCACGCCCAATGGATTCAGCGGGTTCTGCCGAACGTCGCCCCACGGGCGATCTCAACGACATCGAACTCACCGAAACAGTCGATCACAGCCCACCCACCGCTGAAAAACGGCCCGCCAAACTTTCGGCCTCCGAAAACGACGCGTCCAGCGATTCTCACGCATCGTCCTCCGCCGCCAGCGGGCCCATGAGTGTCAGCCCGGCCAAAGCCCGCCTTGCCCGCGAAGACCAACGCAAACGCGCCGCCCTAGAACAGGCCGAGGACGATGCCCGCAAGCAAAAACGCCTTTTCATCATTGCAGGTATCGCAGTGGGGCTCATCGTGCTGATTGGACTTTATCTCAAACTGACCTAATTCTGACCCTCTCACCCCAGCACCCACCCAAACCCACCGCTCAAACTCCTATTAAACTGTTGACGCACTGTTTTAACCTCGCGCTCGGCCCGCCGAGCCCATCTCTCCCTCCCCACACACTGGACTGAAATCATCATGGCTTACAAAATTGACGAAATCGAAGGCATCGGACCTGTCAAAAAAGAATCGCTTGCCAAAGCAGGCATCACCACCACCGACGACCTGCTAAAAGCATGCTGCGCCAAAGACGGCCGCGTAAGCACCGCCGTCACCACCGGCCTGAGTGAAGCCGACTTGCTCAAGTTCACCAACATGGCCGACCTCATGCGTGTCAAAGGCGTGGGCGAGGAATACAGCGAACTGCTCGAAGTCGCCGGCGTCGACACCGTCAAAGAACTGGCCACCCGTCGCGCCGACAACCTCACCGCCAAAATGGCCGAAGTCAACGAAACCAAAAAATTGGTGCGCACCCTGCCGGTCGAAAAAGTCGTTCAAAGCTGGATCGACCACGCCAAAACACTCGATCCTCTCGTGACCCACTAATTGGCTTATCCCAAAGACTTGGCAAAGATTAAATGATTAAGCGCCGCGGTTTCTGGCTGTGACCAGCCGCGGCGTTTTACTGTTTCATCGCCCCCTCACGCGTTGTCCCCACTTAGCCCCTTCCATCCCTCAGCCCCTTTTCCACCCCCATGAATCGTTCCACCCAACGCACCCTTATGCGCGTCGTCTCGATGCTGCTTCCACTCTTCCTTCGGTTCTTCCGTGGCAAAAAATCATCAGGCGCCACCGACTCAGGCCATAAAGGCGTTTCTGATTCTCCTACGCGTAAACGCGTGAGCGGCGCCGCCACCCGATCAGCGCCACACAAAAAAGCATCCAAACGCTCCTCCAGCACACGCGACGAATCCACATCCCCCATTGGCCGCCTGCATGCCCAAGGCCGCAGCGACCAAGTCATCACCGATGGCGGCATCATCGTCAAGTGCCTCCCCGACGACAACGAAGGCAGCCGCCATCAGCGTCTACTGGTCGAAGTCGATCGCACCGACATCACCATCAAAATCGCCCACAACATCGACCTCGCCCCGCGCATTCAATGCCGCGAAGGCGACCGTGTGAAATTCAAAGGCGAATACGAATACAACGACCTGGGCGGCGCCGTGCACTGGACCCACCACGACCCCAAAAAATGGCACGAAGGCGGCTGGGTCGAAGTCAACGGCCAACGATACGAATAATCTCACGCCGCTAAAACACAAACACCCCTTCGCCCCAAGCCCTTTTCTTGCTAACAGCCAAGGGCTAAATGCCAACGCCTAACACATGATCCTCACCTCCCTCGATCACACCCCAGGCCTACTCCCCGATTTCGACCCTGCCTTTGCATGGCTGCGCACGGTGGCCAACAACCCACCCCCCGCAGGAAAGGTCAACATCGACGGCGACCGCCTTTTTGCCATCGTCGAAGACAAAACCGCCGACACCGTTAAAAACACCCCGCTCGTTTGGGAAACCCACCGCCGCTACGCCGACATTCAATATGTCGCTCGCGGCGTCGAGTCTCATGGCTGGCTCAACATCAGCCACGCCCCGCCCACCCAAACACCCTACAACGACACCCAAGACGCCCAGTTTTACGAAGCCCCAAACGCCTCGCAACACCCTGCATGGTTTGACGTATCTGCCGGGCACCTTGCGGTTTACCACCCC
>JAZGFZ010000282.1:0-9867 GCA_036480015.1 Algisphaera sp.
CCATCGCTTGCGCGGCTCATCGGCCCCTTGAGCGGCAGCAGAGTTGTGCAAAAAGTGAGGCATGATCAAAAAGACCGGCCAACGAAAACAAATCCATGCGGCCTCAGAGCGTTGGGCTCTCAAGGCCACAAAACAGCGTTCCCCGTCAAAGGGGAACGTCACCCTCAGTCACGCCGACCAATATCAACAGGCGTATCAATGGGCGGTGCAGGCGGCATGCGGTGGGCACCCGATTCGGCACTCGCAGGCGGAGCCATCAGCGCCGGCAGGAAAAGAGCCGCAACAAGTGCAAAAACAAAAAGAAGGCAACGACGGGTCATAACGGTCTCCAAAAGAGAGGTTGCAAAGGCCACCCAAGGTGGCCCCCAATAGGTACGCCCACAACAACGGTGTGGATGGAACGGCATGACGCAAAAAGCGCCAAGAAAATCAACAAGCATTGTAGTTTCAACAGGTTAGATACACCAAGAGAAATATTTTCACCCTGCAAGCCCCCCTGCTTTCAAGTCAACGGTTGGCTTGAGACGACCAAGGGGGAAGCAGCTCGCCAATTAAACTTTAATGCGTTTGTTTCCAATAGATTAAGAAAATTATCCCGCCAACCCACACCTCTCAAACCACCACGCTTCGCCCCACCCAATGACCCGGCCTCCGCCGGAAACCCCCGGCGATGATCGCCGATCACCCTTTTTAGGAGATTCATCATGAAACCCACCCACTCCCTCCTCAAAGGCCTATTTAAAGCCCCAAAGCTGCTATTGGCCCTCGCCGCTCTGGCCGCCCCTCTGGGCCTCACGGCCCCAGCGGCCCAAGCTGGCGGATGCCGAACCCAAGATCGCGGCGACTTTGTCGTTCGCGTCGGAAGCCATCGTGGCAACAGCCATTGGTCGGCGGGCTATCAACGCAGCCACCCTCGCCCACGACATTCTTCAAGCTGGAGCCGAAGTAGCCGCCACCAAAGACACCACCAGCAAGATTACGATCGCGGCTACAAAGCCCCTTCGGGCTATTACAAACGCGTTTATGTGCCTGCGGTCTACCGCACTCACTACGACGATTGCGGCCGCGCCCGCCGTGTCTGCGTTCGCGCGGCCCATTACGACCGCGTGTGGGTTCCCGCCCGCAGGTGCCGCACCTCACGCTGGTAAACCCCCTGTTTTAACATTCGCGACCAATTTAGACCCGGCCCGACGGCCCCACGCACGTTGCGTGGGGCCGTCTTTTTTGTCATGCGCTTTACATCACTTTTGAAACATTTCGCGAAGGCTCTCGCTAAATGTTCAAAAGCCAAAAAAAACAACAAATCAAACCCCCACCCACTTCTCCCACCACCGATAAAAAAAGGGGCGACAAACCCCCCTCAGGCCCGCTATGATCCTCCTCCTATGCCAGCAAATATCCGAGAAATCAAAGGCCGTATGAAAGCGGTGGGCAACATCGAACGCATCACCAAAACGATGCAGTTGATTGCGTCGGCCCGCTTTCAAGCGATGCAAAAAAAAGCAACCCAAAGCAAGGCTTACACCACGCAACTGGGTGACATGGTGGGAGAACTTTCCACCGCACTTGCGGGCGATGGCGACATCAGCCACCCGCTCATGTCTGCTCCCGAAATCAAAACCGGACGCGAACGCGTGTTGGTGCTCACAGCCGAACGCGGCCTGTGCGGCGCTTACAACGGCAACGTCATGCGTAAAGCCATGGGGTATGTTCAAAACGACCTCAAACTCGACAACGCCAACCTTGATGTCGCAGGCAAAAAAGGCCAGTCATTCTGCAAGTTCAACCGCATCAACGTTGACAACGCGTTGAACTACGGCGACAGCGCCGCCTACGCCGACGTTGAACAACTTGCCCAAAGGTACATCGACGAATTCATGGCAGCCAAAGTTGAAGCCGTCAAAGTCATCTACATGAAATTCGAGACCATGAGTCGGCAAACCCCCACCGTGCAAACCTTGTTGCCGTTGGAATCTGAAGCATCTGACAAGCCCGACACTGCCGCAAGCACCAAGATCTCAGATCCGTCATCAGGCCCTGCGTCGGTTTACGAGTTTTCCCCCGAACCGGAAGCGTTGCTAGACACACTGCTTCCCACCACCGTTAAAACCACACTTTTTCAGTGCTTTAACGATGCGTCGGTTAGCGAACAACTCGCCCGCATGATTGCCATGAAGTCGGCCACCGACGCAGCAGGCAAACAAAAAAAAGACCTCAAACGCCAGTTCAACCGGGCTCGCCAAACCGCGATCACCACCGAGCTGTCCGAGATCATCGCGGGCGCCGCAGCGCTTGAATAAGCATTTGATTTCGCCAAGGCAAGTCAAAACAAATTAACTCAAAAACAGATCGACTCGGATATCGATCTTCAAAACACCTTTCGCGAACAGGGCGTAACGCACGATGCCAACCCCCCTTTCGCACAACACGCCGCCACCCCACAAGCCCCCGCGACGCTCACCCGGCGGCCTGCCCAAGCTCAATGGCGAATCAGGCCGACTTTTAGCCATGGGCATGGAACTGGGTCTGCTCATCGGCGGCTTGGCTTACTTGGGCTACTGGCTCGACAAACGCTACGACACCGCCCCGTGGCTGGCCTTTAGCGGAGTGGTGCTCGCCATGGTGGGCGGCACTTACAACCTTGCCAAAGAATTGCTTAAGCCTTCCAAAACGTTTTCCAAAAAGACCGCACGCAAAACACAAGACGAAACACCGGACAGTACTCCGGACAGTACCCCGAAGAATAAAAACACCCCCGCCCCATGAACACCCCCGCCGACAACAACCCGCGCCCGCTCACAGCAGCCGATATCTTCCCCATCGGCCGCGCGGCCCTGCAATTGGGCGGCGTGGTGCTGGTGGTGACCGGCTTGCTTTATGCCGGGTTCACCCTTGCAGGCCAGCCTCTAAACGCCAAACTCAACCTCATCGCCGCAGCGATTTGCGGCGTCTCAGGCATTCTTGCCCTCATCCCCGTTTGGCTGGGCTCCAAGGCCTCCACCCACGGTGGCGCCGCGGGCTTCATGGCGGGCATTTTGGTTCGCATGGCCCTTACCGGCGGCATTGTTCTCTACCTTCAATGGGGCACCCAATGGCCCCACGCCCGACATCTAAGTTTTTGGGTGGCCGGTTGGTATCTCGGCGTCTTACTTGTCGAGGTGAAGTTGATATCTTCCTATGTCTTGGCGGTCGCCCCCGGCCCGCCACGCTACCCCCAAGCGGGCCACCCCGGCTCCACATCCGCCCCTGAGGCCTCCCCCGCAAAGAGTTCTTGATCATGCTTTTCAGCCCCCTGCTCCTAGCCTCCGGCGCCAAGCTCGACCCCATGTCGCACGTGCTTCCGCACTTTCCCTTTGGCGGCACATGGTTCACCAACCACCACTTCATGAGCCTCATCGTGCTGGGCGGCGGTGTTCTTTTGCTTCTGCTTTTGTCCAAGGCCATGCCTTCGCCCAACGCCAAAAACGCCGAAGACTTTGTCACCAAAGGCCGCATCCCCCAACTGTTTGAAACACTCTGCGTGTTCATTCGCGATGAAGTCACCCGCCCCCTCCTGGGCGACCTCACCGACAAATACATTCCCTACATCTGGTCCACGTTCTTTTTCATCTTGTTCGCCAACCTGCTGGGCCTTTTGCCTGTGGGGCCTATTTTTGGCTTGCTCGGCATTCCCGGCCTGGCCCATGCATGGGGCACCATGACCGGCAACATCAACTTCACCGCGGGCATCGCCATCATCGCGTTTTTCATGATGATTTTCGTGGGCCTTAAAGAAAACGGCATGGGCTTTATCAAGCACATGTGGCCCGTGCCCGTCACCGCCCCCGAAGGTGTTACAGGCGGCATCCTCATCATCGTTATGCCCATTTTGTGGGTTGCTGGCCTCATCGTCTTTATTCTTGAAGCCGTGGGCTACGGCATTAAAGCCTTCGCCCTGTGCGTGCGTTTGTTTGCCAACATGGTCGCGGGCCACTTGGTGCTCGGCTCACTCATCATCATGGCCGTCACCTCACACGGCATCTTGGGCAAAGGCGCCAGCATGCTGGGCGCCACCGCCTTCATGTTCATGGAACTTTTCGTTAGCTTTTTACAGGCTTACATCTTCACTCTTTTGGTGGTCATCTTCATGTCGCTTGGCGCCATCAGCCATGACGAACACGACGAACACAACGCAGGCCTCGACGAAGGCGAACTGCCTGGCGACGCCGCCTCTGGAGGCCTCACCGGCACCGTTACCACCGCCCACTAATTGCACCGTCAAGCCTTAGTCCTCGGGCTTGAGCTTTGGGCAAACGGTGCGGGCTCCGCCCACGGCGGGCTGGATCCGCAAGCGAACCCAACGCGTTACCTTAAAGATTAAGCTTGACACTGCACGAACTTCTAATCCCCCCGAAACAACCGCGTCCTTGTTTGGCACGCGACCCCGCAAGTCGGCCCGCCGTTGTCCGGCCCCCAAGTCAACGGCACACTTTCTATCCCCCCCTTTCACTCGGAGTATTCAAATGAACTTTCTCTCAATCATTCTCGCTGCCATTCCTGAAGGCAACACCGCCATTGGCGCTGGCCTTGCCGTTTTGGGCGCAGGCCTGGGCATGGGCATCCTCGGTGCAGGTGCAGGCAAAGGCATTGGCAGCATCGGCAGCAACGCCACCCAAGCCGTCGCCCGTCAACCTGAGGCTTCAGGCCAAATCTTCCTTCAAATGATCATCTCCGCCGCACTCATCGAAGGTTTCACCTTCTTTGGCATCATTGTCGCCTCGGGCATGGCTGGCAAATTCTTCTCGGCCTAATCCAAACGTCCCACACCGCTTCGCCACTTAACCGTGGCGAAGCGGCTTGCCTCGCCCCGCAACATGCCCCTTCATACGATGGCACGTTGCCCGATTTTGAGACCCCGAACGAACCCAACCCGCACCCCCTGCCCGCAGGAAACCACCCGCGATGAAGACCTCCCTTACCGCCCGCCTGACCGCCCCTTTTGTCATTGTCGCCGCCTTGGCGCCCATGGCCGCGGCCACCTCCCCAGCAACAAACGACAATCCGCTAGCCCCGGATCACAACAGCACCACACCCACGATCAGCCCCGTCAACGACACCGTTCAGGCCATTGAAAACGCATCCGAGCATGCCGCAGGCCACGAAATCGACGTCGCCGCCGATCACGCTGCCGCAGAGGTTCTTAACAAAGACACCCACGGCAACGACCTCACCGAAACAGCAGCCCATGCAAGCGAGGCCCACACCGGTGACGCCGATCACAAAGCCCCGCCGCTCATCAACCCACTCGTAAGCGAAATGATCTGGGCCTTGGTGGTCTTCGGGCTCTTCTTCGCCGTGCTCTCCACCGTGGTGTGGCCTAAAATCTTGGGTGCCCTGCAAGCCCGCGAAAACAAACAACGCGATGATCTAACGACCGCTGAAAATGCGGCCAAGCAAGCCCAAGCCTCCATCGCCGAATACGAGCAAAAACTCTCCGAAGCCCGCAAAGAAGCCCAAGGCATCGTCGCCGAAGCCCGCGGCGCCGCCCAACAAGCCGCCAACGCCGACAAAACCAAAATCGAAGCCGAAATCGCCACCCTCAAAACCTCGGCCAAAGCCGACATCGCCTCGGCCAAAGAGCAAGCCCTTACGGATATCTACGCCCAAACCGCCGCGCTCAGCACTGCGGTGGCCGGTAAAATCCTTCAGCGCGAAATCACCGCCGACGATCAACAATCGCTTATCAACGACTCCTTGGCCCAATTCAAAAAAGCCAACGGCTAAGTCTTCCAACTCCTTCCCCCTCCCTTACCTTCAAACCACGAGCCCCCCATGGCCGCCCCACAAACCAACGCCGTCTCCCGCGTCTACGCCGACGCGCTGCTGGCCTTGGGCCAACAAAACAACGAGCTTGACGACTTGGCCCAAGAAATGGTCCAGCTCGACAAACTCATCCAAAGCAACGCCGACTTGGCCCGCCTCATTGGCAACCCCATCATTGGCGCCACCCAACGCACCGCCATGGTGCAACGGCTTTTCGAAGGCAAAACCTCCGACACCCTCTACAAGTTCATCCAGGTGCTTGGCCGCAAAAGCCGCCTTGCCGCCCTGCCCAGCATTTGCGACGTGTTCGCCCGCCTCGTGGCCGACCACCGTGGCCAAGTTGAAGTGCAAGTCACCGTCGCCAAAACCCTTGATGACGCCACCGCCCTTCGCATCGCCAAAGAACTTGGCGAGAGCATGGGCAAAACCGTCACCCTGCAACAAACCGTCGATGAATCACTCATCGGCGGCATGAAACTCCGCATCGGCGACCGCCTGATTGACGCCAGCGTCTCAACACGGCTAAAAAACGTCGCCACCCGCCTTGCCGCCGCAGGCCGCGACAAAGCCCGCACCACACTTATTGCTGATTAACCCTTTCCCTTAATTGTTCGACGCACTGCTCGTAAGCTCCTGCCACCTTTCACTCAAGCCCCAAACACGGTCCCTGCCATGAAAATCAACACCGACGAAATCACCAGCGTCATCCAACAAGAAGTCGCCAACTTCTCCACCGAACTCGAAGTGTCTGAAGTGGGCACCGTGGTTGAAGTCGGCGACGGCATTGCCCGCGTCTACGGCTTGTCCAAAGCCATGTCCGGCGAAATGCTCGAATTTCAAGGTGCCAACGGCTCTGTCCGCGGCCAGGTGATGAACCTCGAACAAGACATCGTCGGCGCCGTGATCTTCGGCGACTGCCTTGGCATTAAAGAAGGCGACACCGTGCGTGCCACGGGCGAACTGCTCAGCGTGCCCGTGGGCGAAGGCGTTTTGGGTCGCGTGCTCAACGCTTTGGGCCAACCCATCGATGGCAAAGGCCCCGTCGCCTCCACCGACTCTGCCAAGGTTGACATCATCGCCCCGGGCATCGCCGAGCGACAACCCGTCACCCAGCCCATGCAATTCGGCGTTAAAGCGGTGGACTCCATGATCCCCGTGGGTCGTGGCCAACGCGAGCTCATCATTGGCGACCGTAAAACCGGCAAAACAGCGGTGGCCGTCGATGCCATCATCAACCAAAAATCCACCCACGACACCGACCAACCGGTCTACTGCTTCTACGTCGCTGTGGGCCAAAAAGAATCCACCGTCGCCAGCGTGGTGCAAGCCCTCACCGACAACGGTGCCATGGCCTACACCACCGTCATCAACGCCTCGGCCGCCGAATCGGCCCCCATGCAGTACATCGCTCCTTACGCCGGCACCACCATGGCCGAGTACTTCATGAACAAGGGCCAGCACGCCCTAATCATCTACGACGACCTTTCCAAGCAAGCCGTCGCTTACCGCCAGCTCTCGCTGCTGCTGCGTCGCCCGCCGGGCCGTGAAGCCTACCCCGGCGACGTGTTCTACCTGCACTCCCGCTTGCTCGAACGCGCCACCAAGCTTTCCGATGAAAACGGTGGCGGCAGCCTCACTGCCCTGCCCATCATCGAAACGCAAGAAGGCGACGTTTCGGCCTACATCCCCACCAACGTGATTTCCATCACCGATGGTCAAATTTACCTTGAACCCGACCTGTTCTTCGCAGGTGTTCGCCCCGCGATCAACGTGGGCATCTCGGTGTCACGCGTGGGCGGCAACGCCCAAATCAAGGCCATGAAAGAAGTCGCCGGTTCGCTGCGACTTGACCTCGCGGCCTTCCGTGAGCTTGAAGCCTTCTCCCAGCTGGGCACCGACTTAGACAAAGCCACCCAGCAACAGCTCACCCGCGGTGAACGCATGGTCGAACTGCTCAAGCAGGGCCAATATGCCCCCATGCACGCCGTCGACCAAGTTATTCAAATTTTCGCAGGCAACAAAGGCTTCCTCGACAAGCTCAAAACCGATCAAGTGCTGCCATTTGCCACCGCCATGATCGAATACTTCGAAGGCCCCGGCAAGCCTGTTCGCGACAAGCTCATCGAAAAGAAGACCCTCAAGAAAGACGGCCTGGCCGACGAACTCGAAGCCGCCATCAAAGCCTTTGCCGACGGTTACACCGCCGCGTAACCGCTGCACGAGCCCAATCTCTTTTAAAACCCCCTCACAACCCCCAGCATTTGCTGGGGGTTGTTTCATTTCACGCCCCGCTCGCTGCATTTGCTAGAATCGGGTTCTACACAAAAAATACGCCCTGAACACCGTTTCTTGAAAGAATCCCCATGCCCACCGATCCAGCCGCCCCATCCCAAACCGCCCGGCTTGAGCTCGAAGGCAAAACCATCACTTTTCCCCTCGTCGTGGGCTCCGAAAACGAGCGAGCCATCGACATCTCCAAGCTTCGCGGTGAAACCGGCCACATCACCCTCGATGAAGGCTACCGCAACACCGGCAGCGTTCGTTCAAACATCACCTACATCGACGGTGAAGCAGGCGTTCTACGCTATCGCGGCATTCCCATCGACGAACTTTGCAAAAACTGCTCGTTCATCGAAGTCACCCTGTTGTTGATCTACGGTGAACTGCCCACACAAGCCCACCTCGACCGATTTTGCGATTTGCTCACCGAACATCAAATGATTCACGAAGGTGTCATTCACGCCTTCCAAGCCTTTCCGTCCAATGGCCACCCCATGGCCATTCTGTCGGCCACCATCAACGCCATTTCGTGCTACCAGCCCGAAGTGATGGACATGGACAACGACGAAACCTTTGAAGAATCTGCCGCCAAGCTCATCTCCAAAGTGCGCACCCTTGCCGCCGCGGCCTACCGCACGTCATCGGGCCTGCCCATCATGTACCCCAAGCCGAAAAACACCTACGGCGAAAACTTCCTGCACATGATGTTCAGCAATCCGCATGACCACTACGAACTCGACCCCGACATCGTGCAAGCCCTCAACCTCATTCTCATTTTGCACGCCGACCACGAGCAAAACTGCTCCACCTCCACCGTTCGCATGGTGGGCAGTTCGGGCGCCAACCTGTTTGCCAGCTGCGCTGCAGGCGTTTGCGCCCTGTGGGGCCCCCTGCACGGCGGCGCCAACGTCGCCGTCATCGAACAGCTCAACGAAATCCACGAATCCGACATCAACGTTCAGCAATACATCGACAACCTCAAAGCCACCAAAGGCAAACTCTTTGGCTTTGGCCACGGCGTGTATAAAAACTACGATCCCCGCGCCAAAGTCCTCAAAGCCTCTGCCGACAAAGTGCTCGACAAACTCGGCGTCAACGACCCACTTTTGGCCATCGCCCGCGAGCTCGAAGCCGCCGCCCTTAACGACGAATACTTCATCAGCCGCAAGCTGTACCCCAATGTCGACTTCTACAGCGGCATCATCTTGCGGGCCATGGGCATTCCCGTCGAAATGTTCACCGTCATGTTCGCCATCGGCCGCATGCCCGGCTGGATCGCCAACTGGAAAGAAGTACGCGACACCAACAGCCGCATCTACCGCCCCCGCCAGGTCTACACCGGCCCCGCCCTACGCGGCGTCACCCCCATCGCCGAGCGATAAAAGGCGAGGCAAAAGAACGTCAGTCACAGGTCAAACACAACACACGACCAGTGCCAAACACTCTGACCAACAAAAAAACACCGCCATTCGGCGGTGTTTTTTAAAGTGCCTCCTCAAGGATTCGAACCTTGGACCCGCTGATTAAGAGTCAGCTGCTCTAACCAACTGAGCTAAGAAGGCGTGGACCGCAGATTTTAGGCTGCCCCTCCCCGCTGTCAAGCGGCCATCGGATCGCCACAACAGCCCACACCTCAGGCCGTCCCTCTCCCCACAAGTACTCCTCTCCCAATAAATCAGTAGCGAGGTTAATATGTTCGCGTTCAGCAGAATTTGCTTCATTATTTCAGGCACCCCTGCTGAACACCCTTCCCTAGAATTCCCGCCCTCTATTTCCCGCCTCCAG
>JAZGFZ010000283.1:0-3897 GCA_036480015.1 Algisphaera sp.
GTGGCTTTCCCGTCTTCCTTGGCGTCTTGGCGTCTTGGCGTCTTGGCGTCTTGGCGTAAAATCGCTTGCCAGAGACGACTTGCCCATTGCGCGTCAACACAAAAACCCTCCTGAAACCTGTGAACGGCTACCCTTAAACGTCTTAGTGAGCACCTGTCTCATCAACATACAAACTGGGCACCGCCAACGCCGGGTTCACCACCATCACCGATGAATTCACCGTCACAGCGGCCTCCACCGGTGATGGGCCACCCACGCGGGCCATCATCGCCACAAAGCCCAAGGCCAAAACCAAACCCGCCACGGCGGATCCCACCAAACCGGCAAGACCGTCATCTTGGTTTACTTCAGAAAGAAACTTCGAAGGTGTTTTTTTAGAATTCTGCTGGGTCATAACGGGCCTTTAAAAGCGGGCAAGGGGGTTGAAATAATCAATCCAAGACACGCTCCCTTTCCCCCGGTTGCGTGTCGCATGCCCCATCGGTTGACCCCACAAACGGGCCAAATCAAAGCCTTGGGTTATCCCGAATTCTCCCGCTTGCCTCCACTAAAAACCCCACAGGCGTCATCACCGTCACCCCTTATCCCCGCTCCATGGGCCACTCGCGGTACATTGCTCGATCAACATGCCACCCAAAGCCCCCCCATCATCAACGACAGCCTCTCCCGCGTCCTCCAGCAAAGACGTTAAGCCCAATCTCGACACGCCTGCCATGCGGCAGTTTGCCACATTCAAAAAGCAGCACCTCGGGTGTGTTCTTTTTTTTCGCATGGGCGATTTTTACGAAATGTTTCTCGAAGACGCCGTGCTGGCCAACAAAGTCATGGGGGTCACCCTCACCCAGCGTAGCCCCGGCGTGCCCATGGCCGGCGTGCCCTATCACGCCGTCGAAGGCTATCTGCGTCGCATGATTCAAGCCGGTCACCGTGTGGCCGTGTGCGACCAACTCGAAGACGCCAAAGAAGCCAAAGGCATCGTCAAACGCGGCGTCACCCGCGTCATCACCCCCGGCACCCTCACCGACGAAACGCTTCTTAAAGATGAAGACGTCAACCCCCTGTGTGCCGCGGCCCCACTCGACGACGGCCGCATTGCCCTGGCGTGGGCCGAACTGTCCACCGGCAGCTTCGCCGTGGCGGTGCTCACCGCCGACCAAGCCGCCGAAGAACTTTCGCGTATTGGCCCCAACGAGCTGATCTACCCCGAAACCAAAGACGGCGACCAACCCCCCACCATCGCGGCCCTGCCACTTGCCGGGCCGCGCACCCCGCGCCCCGGTTGGAGCTTTCGCCTGGCCGACGCCCGCGAAACACTTCACCGCCAATACGCCGTGGCAAGCCTTGCTGGCTTTGGCTTTGAAAACGACGACCCGGCACTCATCGCCGCAGGCGGCCTGCTTCATTATCTTCTTGAAACACAAAAAAGCGACAACGGGCGTCTCACCCACCTGCGGCCGCCGCGCCGCTTTGCCCGCGACGCCCACTTGGTGGTCGACCCCACCTCACTGGCCAGCTTAGAAATTGAACGCACCCTTTATGGTGGCGAAACCAACGGCAGCGTGTTGGCCACACTACGCAAAGGCGGCTGCGAAACCGCCATGGGCAAGCGCAAATTGCGCGACTGGCTTTGTTATCCACTGGCCAACCGCAGTGCAATTGAATCGCGCCAACGCGTGGTTCAATCATTGGTTGACGACTCACGCTTCGTCGACGAACTCGCCAGCGCTTTGGGATCTCTTCATGATGTGCCGCGCATCACCGCCCGCCTTGCGGTGGGCCGCGCCCTGCCACGCGACATCGTGGGCCTGGGCGCCAGCGCCGCCGCTTGCCGCCAGCTTGCATTGGTGCTCACCGATCGTCCCGCCGTGCGCGACTTGCATGACACCCTTGCCCAGCTCACCGACACACTCAACACACTCGCAAGCCATATCACCACCGCCTGCAAAGACCAAGCCCCCGCCCACCTGCGCGACGGCGGACTTTTTCGCGATGGCCACGACTCTGAACTTGATGAAGCCCGCAGCCTTCAGCGCGATGCCAACGCATGGCTTGCCGACTATCAAAAACGGCTCATCCAACAAACCGGCGTCACCAGCCTCAAAGTGGGCTACAACAAAGTTTTTGGCTATTACATTGAGCTCACCGCCGCCCATCGCGACAAAATCAAAGACGACGACCCCGAGTTTGCCACCTGGACCCGCAAGCAAACCCTCAAAAACGCCGAGCGATTCATCACCCCCGAACTCAAAGTGTTTGAATCCAAAGTGCTCACCGCAGGCTCACGCGCCGTTTCGCGCGAGCAGCACCTTTTTACCGAACTGTGCGACACCTGCGTTAAACACATTGCCGCCCTTCACGACTTCGCCGAATCCGCCGCCAGCCTCGACGTCTTGCTGTGCTTTGCCCGCCGCGCCATCCGCTGCCGTTACACCTGCCCCACCTTGGTCGACCAGCCCGTGCTTCACGCCACCGCCGCCCGACACCCGGTACTAGACGAACTCTTGGGCGACCAATTTGTACCCAACGATATTCACATGGGCGCAATAGCCACAAAGCAAAAAGCGGCTGCGGCCAAAGAATCCCCTCAGCCTCTTGACCCTTTAGCCCCTTTAGCCCCTTCAGCCCCTTCCTTGTCGCTCATCACCGGGCCCAACATGGCGGGCAAAAGCACCTACATTCGCACCGCCGCACTGCTTGCCCTGCTCGCTCACACCGGCAGCTTTGTGCCCGCCGATTCCGCCACCGTGGGGGTGTGCGATCGCATCTTCACCCGCGTGGGCGCCCACGACGAACTCCACGCAGGGCGCAGCACCTTCATGGTCGAAATGACCGAAACCGCCAACATTTGCCACCACGCCACCAACCGCTCATTGGTCATCCTCGACGAAATCGGCCGTGGCACCAGCACCCTCGATGGCCTCAGTCTCGCCTGGGCCATCACCGAACACCTTGCCGCCGTTGGCAGCCGCTGCCTCTTTGCCACCCACTATCACGAGCTCACCTCGCTGGCCGACCGTTTTGAAACCATCGGCAACCTCAGCGTCACCGTGCGCGAATGGAACGACGAAATCGTCTTTCTACATCGCATTCAACCCGGCGCCACCGATCGCAGCTACGGCATTCACGTTGCCAAACTCGCAGGCCTGCCGCGCCCTGTCGTCAAACGCGCCAACGAACTGCTCGAACAACTCGCCGTCAGCCACGGCCCCGAAGCAGCGCCGCCCACGCCCACTTCAAAAAGCAAAAAAAACATCCCCGTGGCCGCCGACCCTATGCCCCTTTTCGCAGCAGCCGCCGCCAACCACCCCGCCCTCGACCAACTTCGCAGCATCAACATCGACACCCTCACCCCCCTAGACGCATTCGACACCCTGCGCCAACTCATCGATCAAACCAAAGACTAAAATACTCCCACCCCGCACCCCATAACCCACTCTCCATACGCCAACACACACACACCACGTGCCCGAACCCTCCATCACCCACCCTTGGATCAAAACCGCCCTCACCCACGGGCCCGTTAAACTCCAAGCCCTGCCCTACACCCCCGACTGTGGCGCCCAAACCTTCTTTTTAGGCCGCACCCGCGCCGAAACCCACCCCGATCACGGCCCCCTCATTCGACTCGACTACGAAGTCTACGAGCCCATGGCCAAACAACTTTTGCGCACCCTCGCCCAAACCCTCGCCGCCGAATTTCAACTCGCCGCCGTACGCTTGGTTCACGCCGTTGGACCTGTCCCCTTAGGCGGGGCCAGCGTCGCCATCGAAATCGCCGCACCCCACCGCGGCGCCGCCTTCGACGCTTGCCGCGCAGGCATCGACCGCGTCAAAGAACAACTGCCCGTGTGGAAAAACGAAGTGTGGAAAAACGGCCAAACCTTCGCCCCCGGCTGG
>JAZGFZ010000284.1:0-6489 GCA_036480015.1 Algisphaera sp.
GACGTGAGGGCACGTCGCGGGTCATCAAGATTTAAAATTGTCCAAGAGGCTCAAATTTCAGGGTAACGCGTTGAGTTCGCTTGCGAATCCAACTTGCCGCGGGCGGTGCCCGCGCCGTTTGCCCAGAAGGCTTGACCCCAAGATGAGGCCTCGACGGCGCACTTAGTCCCGTGGGGCGAGCACCATGTCTTCGACGGCTTTGCCGGCGGGGAGCATGGGGTAAACGTGCTCGTGTTTTTCGACCAAAGCTTCGAGAATGGCCGGGCCGTCGTAGGCCAAGAATTCTTCCATGACTTTGGGCAGGTCGGCAAGTTTGGTCACGCGAAAGGCGCCGCAGTGCATGGCTTCGACCAGTTTGCAGAAGTCGGGGTTGTGCATTTCGGTGTGGCTGTAGCGTTCGTCGTAGAAAAGGTCTTGCCATTGCTTAACCATGCCTTGGAAGTCATTGTTAAGCACGATGGTTTTGGCAGGGATTTTGTATTGCGCGGCGGTGGTCATTTCCATGGCGGTCATGGAGAAGCTGCCGTCGCCGTCAAAGTTAATCACCGGCAGGGGCTTGCGGCCTTCTTTCTTGGCAAGCTTCATTTCGGCCAGTTGGCCGCCGATTGAGCCGGGAACGCCAAAGCCCATGGTGCCCAAGCCGCCCGAGGTAAACCACTGGCGGGGTCGGGTGTATTTGAAGAATTGCGCGGCCCACATTTGGTGTTGGCCCACGCCGGTGGTGACGATGGCTTCGCCGCCGGTGGCGTTGTAAAGCGCTTCGACCACGGCTTGGGGTTTGAGGTGGAACTCACGCTCGTCGTGGGCATAGCGGAAGGGTTCTTCTTTTTTCCACTTGGCGAGTCTTTCAAACCATTCTTTGCGCGGGCTTGATTTCAAGAGCGGCAAAAGCAGTTCAAGGTTTTTGCGGGCATCGCCTTCTACGCCAATGGTGACGGGAATGGCTTTGTTGATGTTTTCGGGGGCAATGTCAAAGTGAATGAGCCCGCCGGTGCCGTCGGCTTCGGCTTTGCGGGCGGTGGGGGCAAAGGCCGAAATTTTGCCGGTGACGCGGTCGTCGAACCGGGCGCCGATCGACACGATGACGTCGGCGTCGCGCACAGCCCAGTTGGCGTAGGCGGCGCCGTGCATGCCCAGCATGTCGAGGCTGCGCGGGTCGGTTTCAGGGAAAGCGCCCAAGCCTTGCAGGGTGGTGGTCACTGGCACGTTGGCGGCGTCGATGCATTGGCGAAGCACGTCAACGCCACCCGATGAAATCACACCTTGTCCCACATAAAACAAGGGGGTTTTGGCATTGTTGATCATGTCGGCGGCACGTTGGATTTCGCTCGACGTGCCTGCTTCGCGAATGTGATAGCCCGGCAGGTGGGGTTGGTCGTACACCGGCTGGGTGATGGTGGCGGCGGTGACATCTTTGGGCATGTCAACAAACACCGGGCCGGGGCGGCCGCTGGTGGCAATGAGAAATGCTTGGTTGATGGCGCGTGGAATGTCTTCGGGGCGTTTGACCAACACGTTCCATTTGGTGCAGGGCCGGGTGATGCCGGTCATGTCGGCTTCTTGGAAGGCGTCGGTGCCAATGGCGCCGGTGGCCACTTGGCCTGCAAACACAATTAAGGGGGTGCCGTCCATCAGGGCGTCTTGCAAAGGCGTGACGGTGTTGGTGGCGCCAGGGCCGCTGGTCACCAGCACAATGCCCGGCTTGCCGGTGACGCGGGCGTAACCTTCGGCCATGTGGCCAGCGCCTTGCTCATGGCGGCTGAGAATAAATTGAAATTCTTTGGCGGCATGAATGGCGTCAAAGACAGGCAAGATGGCGCCGCCGGGGTAACCAAAGATGGTGTCCACGTCGTGTTCGGCCATGAGGCGGTGGAACGCTTGGGCGCCGGTGAGGCCGTGGTATTTGTCGGTGGGTTCGCCGTGACCTGCGGTCACGGTGGGGGCGGTGGCAGAAAGGCGGGGGGTGGTTGCGCTCATGGCAAAAACTTTCGTAGAAGGCTTCGGTTTTGCGAAGCAGGGTTGACCTGTTTGCGGTCAAGGGGTCGCGATGCGGGGCGTGTGGTTTTGGCCTATCAAAAGCAACGGCCAAGGGTCGTACACGCAAAAAAAACAGTGGGGGGCGTGGGGGCTGCGGGTCGTCCGCTCAGCCGACGACGACGCTGACCACAGCTTGAACTGTGGTGCTTGGGGAGAGGTTCCGGATTGAAATCAATCGAGCGGGGGCTCGATGCAAGGCAATCGTTTCAGCTTTTTGGGGCTGGGCGGTCATGGCAGGAAGTATATCGACCCCGTTAGAGGGCCGCGATTTGAAGGGTTGCTTGAGCGTCTTGCACGTCTTGCGGCAGGTCGCCCACGAGGTACAAAACCACGTTGCCGTCGCGCCAGATCAATAAGCGGCCCAATTGGGGGCTGCCGGCGGCGGGGCCATACATTTGCCCGGTTTGCAGGGCGAATGTGCCGTCGTCGGCTCGAAGCCACAGCGACAAACTTTGGCCTTGGTCGTTGCCGTAAACGATGTGTACGGCCCCGGGGCCGGGCACGTTGCAAATACCCGCGCCGCGATAGGTGTATCCCAAGGGGCTTAAATCCAAGGTGGCCGAGCCCAGGCTGGCGTCAACCACTTGGGCTAATTGGGTGTCGAGGTGGTCGATGGTTTGCGGGAACTGATCGTGGTTAAACAGTTGACTGGGGTCGTTTGCGCAAAAACGATGGCGGCTGTCGAACTGTTGAGCCAAGGGTTGTTTGATGTGTTGGATGATTGCGGAGGCGGGGTTGGGCTGCGGCGTGTTTGAACCGCGAAGGAATTGCACTGCCGTGACCGTGCCCAGGGCAATGACCGCAGCGGCAGCCAGTGGGGCGATCCAGCGTGGCAGACTTGTTGACGCTTTGATTTGGCCTGCGACGGCAGGGCGAGACGTGTGGGCGGTGTTGTCGGTTGAAGCGGTGATCTGGGTTCGCAGGTCATCGGGGCAGCGGTGTTCGGGCCCGTTCATCGCGCGGGCGCAAGCGGCTTGAAGGTGTTTTTGCTCGTCAATTCGACGGGCCAAGGCCGCCTCGCCTCCTGCAATGGCTTGCAGCTCGTCGAGCGCAGCGTCGTTTAACGCGTGGCCGTCGGCGTGGGCGGCAAGCTTGGCGTAGCGAAGGTCGTCGGGGGTGGGTGTGGACATGGTGAAGGCGGCAAGAGCGTGGTTGCAGTGATAACGGAGTGAAGGGCGATTCTGTTCCCATGACTCTTATTGATGGGCGAGCAAGGGTAGAAAAAGGCAGAAATGGCGGGTTATTCCCGGGCAACTCCCTTTGAAGGCGGCTGGGTAGAAGGCGGTGAAATGCGATGCTCTTGGGCGTAATCGGCCAATTGGGCGGTTAAAATCCCCCGAGCGCGGTACAGGCGACTCATCACGGTGCCCAAGGCCACCCCCAGCACGTCGGCCACTTCGCGGTATTTCAGCCCCTCAATGGCCCAAAGCAGCAGCACCTCGCGGTAATGGTCGGGCAGTGCGTCGATGGCGTTTTTAAGTCGATCGTCGACTTGCTCCCAATCCAAGTGGGCCAAATCCCACGCGGGGGGCGGTTGGTCTTGGGGGCTGGGCGTGCTGGTGTGAATCCAGTCGTCGGGAATCGTGGGCTCGCGTTTGCGTTTGCCCACACGGGTGTAAAACGTGTTGTGCAAAATCTTGAACAACCACGGTCGCACGCCGTGATCGCGCAGTTCAAAGCGTCCCTCGGCCTTGAAGGCCTTGAGGTACGTTTCTTGCATTAAATCGGCGGCCTCGTCGGGGTGCCGGCTTAAGTGCATGGCCATGCGATAGACCGAATCCATCTCAGCCAAGGCAAGTTCGCGGAAAGCATCTGAATCCAAAAGAGGGCTCGGGGCGTGGGGTTTGGCGCGGCAATAAAACGCATGTTTAGGGTAGTCGAGTTTTCACTGGCGGGGCGATTGGCCTTGTGGGCTAAATGTGTGGGCTAAATGTGTGGGGATAGTCTTGTGGGTTAGTCTTGTGCGTATGACGCAATCAACAACAGAAGCAAAAACAGCCGACGGTGTGGTGATTGGGGTGATGGGCGGCAGCGGGCTGGGTGACATGCTGGCAGGTGAAACAGGCGTAAACCATGAGCTGGACACGCCGTTTGGCAAGCCCAGCGGGCCGATTGTTGAAACCGCGTGGTCGGGCGCACGCGTGTATTTGCTTCAGCGGCATGGGCCCGGGCACACGCTTAATCCAACGGCCGTGCCGTATCGCGCCAATATTTACGCCATGAAAGCGATGGGCGTTACGCACCTTTTGGCCAGCGGGGCAACTGGGTCGCTACGCGAGCATCTTGCGCCAGGGGAGTTGGTGGTGATTGATCAAGTGATTGATAAAACCCATCGGCGGGCCAACACGCTGTACGAACACGCTGCAGTCCACGTGGCGTTTTCAGAACCCTTTTGTCCGGTGATGCGGCGCTGGTTGTTGGCCGCCGCCACGCGGCTGGACACCCCCGTAACGGTGCATGACGGCGGCACCTACGTGTGCATGGAAGGCCCCGCCTTTTCCACGCGGGCCGAATGCGCCATGCACCGCCAGTGGGGCGGTGACCTGATTGGCATGACCGCCATGCCCGAAGCCAAGCTTGCGCGCGAGGCCGAAATGGCCTACGCCATGGTGGCCATGCCCACCGATTACGATTGCTGGCGCCCACGCGAAAGCGACGCCGAAGGCTTGGGCCTTCTTCAAGAAATCATTGGTAATCTTAAAAAAGCCACCGCCGCCAATCTGGCGTTGATGAAAGCCGCCTTGGCCGATTTGTCTGTTTTGCAAGCCGAGCCCAGCCCCGCGCATCAAGCACTTGCGTTGGGTATTTGGTCTGACAAAACCAAAGTGCCTGCCCAAGAGGTGGAGCGACTGAAAGTGCTGTGGGGAAAGCGTTTTGATTGAATCGCTTGGGGATTTAGTTGAGGTTTAGGGTTTTGAACCCTCGGCCTTTTAATCCTTGGCGGCATCGCCTTTGTCGTCTTCGCCGCTTTCGTCGTTCCCGTCGTCTGTCTCTCTCTTGTCATCCGTCTCGCTTCTTTCATCAAGCATTCGGTCCGCCAATTCCTTGCGATTGATTTGGATGTCGCGCGGGAAATCAAAGGCGAGGCGAACCTTGTCGCCTTGCACGGCCATAATTTGAATGACGCCCAGTGGATTGGCCGGGTCGCCGATGACTATTTTTTCGCCAACACGACGCGACAGAGCAAGCATGAAAAACCTTCGAGGGCGGGACGGTGTGGGGCAGTAGTAGGGAGGGTGACGAAAAAAGGAGCCGGGGGCTAGTCGACTTGTTTGACGCCCGTGATTTCGGGAATGCGGTCGCGTAGGGCGCGTTCGATCCCGTGGTAAAGCGTCACTTTGCTGGACGGGCAGCCTACGCAGGCACCGTGAAAGCGAATGTCGGCTTGGCCTTGGTCAGAGACGGCAACCAGTTCAACATCGCCGCCATCGGCTTGAATTGCAGGTCGAATAAGCTCAATCACTTGGGCCGCTCGGTCGTGCAGCGGGGCATCGGGCGGGAGCGGGGCAGAGGGCTTGGAAGCGTCGGGTGCGTCGGGAGTGTCAAGAGCGTCAGGAGTTTCCATGGTTTCGCATTATAGGCCACTTTTTTGTGGCGTTAGATCTTTGAATTGGAGTGCTGTGGGGAATGTGGGTTTTATGTGCAGGATTGACGGCAGATTGACGGTTTAGGCGGCCTCGGGTACGGTGTCCGGCCCGGCCGCGTTTGCGGGCGGGGCTGTTCGATGGGCGTTAGGCTGCTTTGTTCGGAGAAATCCAGCATTCGCGGGCATTGACGGGGAAAATTCGTTTTGCCCGCCTTGCCATAGTCGCCCATGCCGCTACATTACGCGGCTCCGATGCGTTTTGACGCATCGGGCATTCGCCGCCCTAGCTCAGTGGTAGAGCACACCCTTGGTAAGGGTGAGGTCGTGGGTTCAAATCCCATGGGCGGCTTTGCAAGGCGTATTGCCTTACAAATGAGACTTTCGGCGTTTTTCGAAAGCTAAAACATGACGGTTTTTGACGGCAGGCGGCGATCCGCTTCCGCGGGTTACGGGCCTTTTGGCCCAACGCCTGATCAAATTTCTGCAAAAACCAACCCAGCAAACCCGGTCTACATAGACCACTACGCGGAGACTTACTGACATGGCCAAGGGTGTATTCGAACGGACCAAACCGCACGTGAACGTGGGCACCATCGGCCACGTCGACCACGGCAAAACCACATTGACTGCGGCCATCACCGCAGTGCAAGGCGCTAAAGGCCTTGCCGATCACATTCCCTACGACGAAGTGGCCAAAGCCTCTGCGTCGGACGGTCGTCGTGACGCAACCAAAATCGTGACCATTTCAACCTCGCACGTTGAATATGAAACCGAAAATCGTCACTACGCTCACGTGGACTGCCCAGGCCACGCGGACTTCGTGAAAAACATGATTACCGGTGCAGCCCAAATGGACGGCGGCATCT
>JAZGFZ010000285.1:0-4962 GCA_036480015.1 Algisphaera sp.
TCCAACTGATCCCCATCAGCCCCCTCCACCAACGCCCGCACAATACGCCCATTGCGAAGTGACACATGCGGATGCGCCCCCACCGCCCGCGTCGCCTCCACCAGCGCCACCACCATCGCCTCAGGCACATCAAACGCCTCAATAAGCACATGCTCCTCCGCCACAAGACGCGTCGAATGGTGAACAAGTGTGCGGGCCAAATCATTAAATCGTGGATCAGTCATCCCCGCAGTGTCGCCCCCAAAGCAGGTTTAAGCAAGAAACCAAAGCCAAGGCCCGTCATGCCCAAGCCCATCATCCCTACGTCCCATGGTTATCACTTAAACCCGATTCACGCATAGCCCTGCAAAAACGATTCTTCCGCATCGAACAGTTCCATTGTCATGGCCTTGATTTCACCCGGTGTGAGTACGGCTGAACACAGGGGGTCAAGCATTAACGCATGGGCCGCCGCTTGTTTGCTTTGATGGACAATCGCATGAGCCGCAAGATCGAACATCGCCATGTTGCTGGCACAAATGTGCCCCATTTGCGGCGGCAAGGCGCCATAGCGCGTTGGCTGAATACCGTTTTTATCCACATAACACGCCACTTCAACACAGCCGTCTCCGGGCAAGTTGGTGATGAGCTTGCCTGCTTCTCCGGTGTTGGTTTTTCCGGGCGTGGTGGCATGGTTCATAACATTTCCGTGAATACGAAGTGGTGCGTTTTTCTCCATGGCTTCGATAATCCACGAGCCATACTCCCACGATCGCACCAGTTCAAATGACTCTTCACCGCTCACCCATTTGCGACGTTCTTCATCCATGTTGGCCCGCCATTTGGGCCAGTTGCTGGCGTAAAACCGGCTGCCTCCTTCATAGCCCAAGCGAAGTAATTTTTGACCCGCTTTGGATTTGCGGTAATACGGCAGGTATTCCGAAAGGTGCCCAGAGCTTTCGGTGATAAACGCACCAAAATGAAGGCACATGTCCTTGCGTACCAATTCGATTTCATCGTAGCCGCGTTCCAGTGTGGCTCCGTGCGTATCATCACGGTTGTCAAAGCTGGTTTTGCCCGCATCAAACTCTGCCGTCGCCCGGGTTAACGATTCTTGAAACTTTTGATAAAGCTGCGTTTCGTAGAGGTTTTTCCCTTTGTGCTCAAGCTTGGTAAACCACGCAAGGTGATTGATGCCCGCACACTCCCAGTCCAATTCTTCATACGGAATCTCGGCAAAATCAGCGAGCACATGACTCGTGCCTTGCACCGAATGGCACAACCCCACCACCGGCACCTCGGGCACCGCCCGCCCTGCGGCGAGCACCATCATGTTCATGGGGTTGGTGTAATTAAGCATCACCGCGCCAGGACACAACTCACGCATGTCACGCAAAATATCGAGAAACACCGGCACGGTGCGCAACCCCTTGAACAACCCGCCCGGACCAATCGTATCGCCAATGCACTGGTCCACACCGTATTTCAGCGGAATATCGTTATCCCACGCCACACAATCCATGCCCGACACTTCAACACTGCACACCGCGTAATGCGCGCCCGGCAACACCTCTCGACGATCGGTCGTCGCCTTCACCGACCAACCCGCTTGCTTGCCAAGGTCTTTAACAATGGTCTCAACCACCTGCGTCGTGAGCGCCAAGCGATCCGCGTCAATGTCCACCAACCGAAGCTCACCACGATCCGCCCCTTCGATCATCAACACATCCCGGCAAATCTTTGGGCAAAACGTTGACCCCGCCCCAAGAAACACCACGTTAATCGGCCGCGCCATCTTGCCCGGAAGCGGCGCCGCCGAATCAGCCGCTTGGGTGTGAGCGTCGTGCCCCTTGGCGGTTTCAACATCAGAGGGGGTGGACATAAACAAGACTTTCGTTAAAGGAGGCGACGTTCGTGCAAGAGCGCGAGTGCACCCAGATTATGCTCTAAAAAAACCTTCCTCAACTAGGCATCTCGTGATTCTTACTGTACATTTCGTGACATGCCTCCAGCCACCTTAAAACCCACCAACCCCGCCCTATGGCACATCCAAAGCCACGGCCGCGAGGTTCACCCCGCAGGAAAACTGTACTGGTGGGACAACGCCAAGCGAGCCACCGAAGACACCGCCGTCATCCAACTTTGCGTTTCAGGAACCATTCTCTACCGCGATCACCACGGCGATCGGCCCGTTCCACCCGGAACACTCATGCTCTTTCAACATGGCAACCCCGTGCTTTACGGCCAGCCCACCCCACTCACCACGCCCCATACCTGCCGATGGATTGGCCTGCACGGCGCAGGGCTAAGCCAGCACCTCGCCGCCCTCATTGCCCGTCACGGCCCGCTGCATCATGTGGGCCTTGTGCACCCTTTGGTCGACCAACTCGAACGCCTCATTGTCATGGCCCAGCCCGGCAGTCAAACGCGCCCCACCGAACTCGCCTCCGCCATCCATCATTATGTGATGAACCTCCACGATCACGCCGAGCAACAAATGCTCCAAAAACTCAGCCCCGTCGAACAGGGCATCGAAGCCCTGCTTGCCCAACCCCACCAACCCCGTTCACTCAAAGAAATCGCTTTTGAATTCAATGTGAGCCGCGAACACCTCTCGCGAACATTTCAAAACCGCTTGGGCCAATCGGCCCACACCTTCCTCGCCGAAGCCAAGCGTCAACGCGCCCTCGCACTCCTTCGCCAAACCCGCCTTCCCCTAGCCGAAGTCGCTCGCCAAGCTGGCTACGCCAACACCCACAGCTTCGCCCGCAACATCCGAAACACCACCGGCCAATCCCCCACGGATTATCGAAAAACATCGTCGTGACACCGACCCAACAACACGGCAATCGTTCACAGGTTTCAGGAAGATGTTTGCGTTGACACGCAACGGGCAAATCGTCTCTGGCAAAAGATTTTACGCCAAGACGCAAGGCCGTCGCGGAGCATGAGCGACGCAATAGATGCGCTTGCTTTTGCCGCATCTCTCCTTTTCAGACGCCAAGGAAGACGAAAAACCAAGAAGAATACTTTTGCACTTTGGCATGTGTACGAGAATCAATACCATGCCTAAGGACTCTTTTTGAATGATGGTATGAATTGCGATAACCGTTCACGCATTTTTACCCGTCATGGCCAACGCCCCCCTCCGTCATCCCCGCGCAGGCGGGAACCCAGAGTTGTACGCGCAGGCGGAAATCTAGGCTCACACGCTGGATCCCCGCCTGCGCGGGGATTGACGGAGGCGGGGAAGGCGGCCGGAGATGACACCGCTGGCCCTGAGGGGCCCTGAAATAGGGATATTATTTCAGGACTATTCCTAAGCGAAAAAGCCAAGAAATCACCAGGATTCACCTCCTGCCTTTCTTGGCGTCTTGGCGTCTTGGCGTAAAGCTTCTCCCCGATGCCTCCTCGCCCCAAACCAAACGCCTAAACCCTACCCCCAACCTGCCCGCCCACCCCGCAGCATTCCCAAAAAACTCACCCCACCAATCAATGCCGTAAACACGCCCAGCGGGATCACCCCCACGTGAAACACCAACGCGCACGCGGCGCCGGCGGTATCAGCCGCAATCACCAACACCGCACCCAACACCGCAGCCGCAGGCACCAACTGCGCGTGGCCCGGGCCCACCAAACGGCGGGCCAAGTGTGGAGCGATAAGCCCCACAAAGGCCACGGGCCCTGCCAACACCACCGCGCCGGCGGCCAACACACCCGAGACCACAAACAACGCTCGCCGCAAACGTGGGATGTGGGCTCCCAATGCGGTGGCTTCGGCAGGCGGCAACGTGGCCACGTCCAATGCACGCGAGGCCATCATCATCCATGCCAACCCCGCAGCAGTCATCGCGGCAATCACCCCCAAAGTCCAGCCCGAAATATCCACACGCAAAAACCCCATCATCCAATTGGCCAAGTCATCACGCAGCAGTCTCGGCCGCAGCTTCACCAACAACATGATCGCCGCCCCATTGATCGTGCCAATCACCACGCCCGTTAAAAGCAGCGCCAACGGATCAAGCATGCCGCCACGTCGGCCCGCGACATAAACCACCGCCATGCACACCAACGTGCCCACCATGGCGCCGCCATAACCCGCGCCCAAATGCCACCCCATGACATCGGCCACCCACCACTGCGCCACCATGCCCAAGGCTGCGGCGGTCGACAAACCCAGCAAAAACGGTTCGGCCAACGGATTGCGCAGCAATGTTTGCAACGCCACCCCCGCCACCGCCAGCGCCACCCCCACCACACTGCCCACCACCACGCGATCCACGCGATGACCAAACACCACACGGGCCAACGTCTCACCATCCGGCAACCCCACTCCGGCACTGCCCAATATCAAACGCAACAGCACTGCGGCAAGCAACACCCCCGCCAACACCCCCCAACGGCGCCAACGCTCAACCCCACCCTGAAGGCAAGCCGCATCACCGCCCAACAGAAGACTCCTCTGTCGGCTGCGTATCAGGTTCTGACTCCGCCTCTGGCTCCGTCCCCAGCTCCGCCGTCCCCGCTTCCACTGCCGCCCCCTTCACGTCAACCACCTGCGCATAAGCCTCCGCCACCTTGGCCGCACGGCTTGGATGCAAAACCAACGCCATCGACACCGCCGTTAAATCCACCGAAGGCCCCGCCAAAAGCACCGCGGGATCATCCAAATGCACCACACGCAATGCCCCGTCTCTCAACCCACTCAATCCGTCAATGCCATCGCCCGAAACATCGGATTCCAGCGACGGCACACCCGCGTCTTTTGCCATCGCCTTTGCTTTAGGACGCAACAACAGCACCACATCGGGAGCCAAACGCAACAGCATTTCTTGATCCAAGGTGGGCGCTGTGCCTGCATTGGCGGCAAGCACATTTTCACCCCCTGCGATTTTCAACAAATCATCATGCACCGTTCCCCGACCACAAGCCTGAAGCGGATGGGTCGAAAACACCAACAGCGTTCGCACCAAAGGACGCCCC
>JAZGFZ010000286.1:0-6934 GCA_036480015.1 Algisphaera sp.
ACCAGCCCCGCGTGCTGCTGGCCGACGAACCCACCGGCAACCTCGACCAAGAAACCGGCGCAAGCATTTTAGAACTCTTCGACCAACTCCACGCCCAAGGCCAAACCACCGTCATCGTCACCCACGACCCCAAAGTGGCCGATGCCGCCGATCGGGTGGTCACGTTGGTTGACGGCCACTTGGCCGCCACCGAAGAGGCTTAAAGGGCGAAGAAACCACGGGGCTAAGCAAAAAACAACGCCCCTCTCCCAATCCGCTATTTTCTATCTCTTAATACACGCCTGCGTGCATCCCCTCCCCACTGAGCCCCACAAGCGGCCTCTCGAAACGGACCCCCAACATGGCAGACAAGAAATCCGACATCGGCCTCATCGGCCTGGCCGTCATGGGCCAAAACCTGGTTCTCAACATGGCCGACCACGGCTATCAGGTTTCGGTTTACAACCGCACCACGTCCAAAATGGACGCCTTCATTGCCGACAACAAAACCAACGAACCCTCAGCCGCCAATGTGCTGGGATTTGCCGAGCTCAAAGATTTTGTTGACTCCATCGCAACACCCCGCAAAATTGTGCTGTTGGTCAAATCCACCGCCGTGCTACCCGACGACCGCGACCCCGTCGACGCCACCATCGCAGGCCTGCTGCCTCTTTTAGACAAAAGCGACATCATCATCGATGGCGGCAACAGCAACTGGAACGCCACCATTCGCCGCGAAAAAGACCTCACCGCCCAAGGCTTTGAATTTATTGGCTCAGGTGTTTCTGGCGGCGAGCTAGGCGCCCGCTTTGGCCCCTCGCTCATGCCCGGCGGTTCGCTCAAAGCATGGGAAAGCCTCAAGCCCATCTGGGAAGCCATCGCCGCCAAAGTCGATCCCAAAACCGGCAAAGCCATCGAAGACTACAAAAAAGGCACGCCCATCACCCACGGTGAAACCTGCACCACCCACATCGGTGCCGACGGCGCGGGCCACTATGTCAAAATGGTGCACAACGGCATCGAATACATCGACATGCAGCTCATTTGCGAAGCCTACAGCCTCATGAAAAACCTGCTTGGCCTCACCCCCGACGCCATGAGCAAAGTGTTTGGCGAATGGAACAACGGCCTGCTCGACAGCTTCTTGGTCGAAATCACCACCGACATTCTGCAACAGCGCGACCCCGAAAACCCAAGCGATTTCTTTGTCGACAAAGTACTCGACACCGCCGGCCAAAAAGGCACCGGCAAGTGGACCAGCACCAGCGCCTTGGACTTGGGCATTCCCGCCAACGCCATTGCCGAAGCCGTGTTTGCCCGCTGCCTTTCCGCCCTTAAAGAAGAACGTGTCGCCGCCAGCAGCCAGCTCAACGGCCCCACCGAAAAAACCGACGTGGGCAACCCCGACGCCTTTATCGCCGCCATTCACGACGCCCTCTACAGCTCGAAAATTTGTGCTTACGCCCAAGGCTTCCAGCTCATGACCGAAGCTCAAAAAGAATACAACTGGAAACTCGACTTCGGCGAAATCGCCAAAATCTTCCGTGGCGGCTGCATCATCCGCGCTCGTTTCTTACAAAAAATCACCGAGGCTTACCAAAACGCCCCCGACCTTCAAAACCTCATGCTCGACCCCTTCTTCAAGGGCGAACTGCACCGCTGCCAAACCAACTGGCGCAAAGTGGTGGCCATGGCCGTGCTCAACGGCGTCTCCACCCCCGCCTTCAGCTCAGCCTTGGCCTACTTCGACGGCTACCGCTCAGCCGTGTTGCCCGCCAACCTGCTGCAAGCCCAACGCGATTACTTCGGTGCCCACACCTACGAACGCACCGACAAACCCCGCGGCCAAAAATTCCACGTCGACTGGCCCGAAGACGGCCGCCCGCAGCTCGACGTCTAATTTTTCCATCGCAAAAAACCATCACACATTCCCCAAAGGCTCCGGCATTCCCGCCGGAGCCTTTTTTATATCCGCAACCATTGCTCCCTTGCCTTTCTCGGCGTCTCGGCGTCTTGGCGTCTTGGCGTAAAATAGCCCCGCCCCCTTTCCTTTTTTCCAAGAGTTCCCCATGCCCACCTACGAATACTTTTGCCCCGAAAATGGCCAATCCGTCGAAGTCCTTCACCCCATGAGCACCACCCTCAACACCTGGGGCGAAATCTGCAGCACCCAAGACCTCGACCTCGGCAACACCCCCGCCAACACCCCGGTCGAAAAACTTCTTGGCACCGGCATGGTGCTCACCAACGCCCGCGCCGCACGCAACGACAACTGCGGCGGCCCCAGCCCAAGCGGTGGATGCTGTGGCGGCGGATGCGGCATGGGCTAACTTAAAAACCGCAACGGCAACACCTCCAAATCAAAGCACCCCACGCCATGCCCGACATTGATCTAGGCCCCGAAACCGAATCCACCACCGGCTGGTGCTATGAAACATCTGTGTTTACCCACGGCCGTGTCCACCGCTGCTTTTTAACCCTCAGCTTCCAAGACTACGACCTGTGGTGCCGCGGCCAACACAAACCCGCACGCGTCGCCCAAGCCGCACTGCAGTTTTGGCTCGAACACCACCCCACCGACCCACTTCCCACCCGCCTCGACTGCGCCACCCTCAGACGCTCTCTCCCCCAAGTCGACACCGAACTCCCCGGCCGCGTTTAGGCTCCACCGCAAACCCGCCTGAAAATCAGACCCACTACGGCCCCCATTGTCTCTTCACTTCGCCACTCACCCCCTCTGCCCCTCAACCCCTTCTCCCCCAGCATCACGACTCACGCCCGAACATCAAGATGCGTCACCGGCCCATCACCCTCCACGGGCGGCGTATTCGCATCGCCCGGCGTAGAAGCCCCAGGCAGCGCCCCATTGGGCCCATACAAAAGTTCATAACCCAACGCCTGACGATCAGGCAACTCCGAGCCCGGATCATCCGCATCCGCAGGCCCCTCAAGCCGCTCCACAAACTCAGCGGCCGCATCCGCCGCCGCACGCTGCCGCTCACCCCGCACCTTGTTCGCCCGACGCCCCTGCTGCTGAGCCTGAAGTCCCGTTTGTGCAACCGAAGCCGCAACGCCTGTTCCTATGACACCCATGACTAGCTCCAAAAAAGAACCCATCCACAGCAGCTCACCACAAGCCACCTCTCCCCACCTATCGACCAAATCACAGCCCGACCGCCGTTCACACTCAAAATAACCCCCAAAAACTTGTTTTTATCGGAAAATAGGCCAAAAACGACAAAGAAGATGGAACGCCAAGGCGTTTTGACGGATGCCGCTCCTACCAATCCCAATGCCATTGATGTCAATGTCACCCCGCCCACAGCATCCGAATACGAAGCATTCCAAATATAGGTCAAGGGCTATAGTCGAAACAAACACACTTCTTAGCCGCCGTATGCGTTTTTATCCCCCTCAACTGAATCCCACGTGGCCAAACCTTCAACACACGCTTCAACTCACGCAGCGCCTTGCATGCGATTGGCAAAGTCTTGACCCGAGGTGGGGGGAGGCAGAGGGCGATCTTGATCACGGTAGATCTGGATCATTTCGTGGACAAGCTGGCAAAGTTCGTCGAAAACTTGACGTTCATCAGAGCCGTGACAACCACCGAAAAACAAGCCCGGAGAGCTGCCGATGTAGCAATGGTCTTCCTCAGACCATTCAACAATTTTGGCATAGCGTGCAGATTCGTTCATCGCTTGATCTCCTTAAGGGCTAAGCGAACGGCTTTTTCTTGATATCGCTTGGCGTCGTCACTTGGTTTCCCCGAAAGGGTAATCGGTTTTCCGACTTTGGGGTGAGTGAAATTGCGGTGGCTACCTTTGCCGCCACGATCTGTAAAACCCGCTTTTTCAAGTTCGCTTATCAATTCTCGTATTTTTTTGGGCATCAGTCGAGATTCCCAGATTCTTCAAAACAATTGAGCCAACACACGTAATTGTAGTTACGAGCCTGGGGCTGGGCAAGACCAAACTAATATAAGTCGATGGCTCTCAAAAAACAGCCAAAGATAAAGAAAACCCCCACAAAAGCACCCGACTGACCGCCCCCCCCCTTTTTTTCGCCCCCATCCCCCCAAAGGCGAGCGAAGCGATGCCGCCCCCCCCGCTTCCTACACCCCGCGAAGGAGGTCGGGCAACTGGCGTAGAGCTAGTCCTCGAACTTCTCGATGAGCCAGTATTCCAGTTCGATGGGCGTGGCACGCCCAAAAATGGTGACGATGACTTTGACTTTGCCTTGATCGGGCAAAAGCTCGTCGACGGTCCCTTCCATATTCTCGAAGGGACCTTCTTTGATCTTGATGTGGTCGCCCTTTTGGAATTCCATCTTGACCTGCGGCTGATCGTCGGCAGGTTTGGAGGCCATAAGCATTTTTTCGATCTCATCGATCGACATGGGACTGGGCCGTCCGGCGGTGCCGATGAAGTCGCCCACGCCGGATGTTTCTTTAATTAAAAAGAACACGTCTTGGGGGATACGACCATCGTCTTCCAGCATCATTTCAACAAACACATAGCCGGGGTACAGCTTGGTTTCAACGATTTTTTGCTTGCCGCCCTTCATGGTCTTGGTTTTCTCGGTGGGCACGAGAATACGGTTGACCAAGTGGGCTTTGCCTTCGGTTTCGCCATCGAAACCTTCAATCTTGATTTTCTTCAAGAGTGTTTTGCGCACCGACGACTCTTTGTTTGACGCCACACGCAACACAAACCAGTTCATGCCGGGGGTCACCAACAATTCGGTTTCATCAACGCCGCCATCAAGGTCGGTTTGAGCTTGCAGGTCTTCTTGGGGTTGCGATTCTTCAGCCTGCGGGGCCGCTTGAACCTGCGTGGATTCTTCGGCCAGTTCAGGGGAATCGCTCGAGTTGACGTGTTCGTCGGTCATGGGAGCCAAGCTCATGTCGAAGTGAAGAAAACAGGAAACACTCAAAGTGAGCGTTAACAGGCAATGCTTAGCCAGTGGGCGCCAAAATGCCGATTTTCATGAAGAACCAGCCAAAGAGCAGGTTGATTCCAAAAAGCAGCAGCGCGATAAAAATTGTTCCAAAAATGACCACCCATGTCGAGCCGATGACTTCTTTTTTAGAAGGCCAATTGACCTTCTTCATCTCGGCCTCAACGGAGATCATAAAATCCACAATGCGTGGACGGTTAAGCAAAACGTAAATCAAAATGGCCATAAAGACAACCAAGCCTGTGGCCACACCCGCTTGGATATACAGCAAATTGTCGTTGGACCCGTAATAACGCGGCACCACCGTCATGTAGAGCCAAGCCGCACCAGCCAGCACCAACATGGCGGCGCCAATGGCTGAAAGTGTGCGGGTCCAATATCCTTGGCCGGGTTTATAAATGGGCAAGGCCATGGGAAACATTCCTTGAAGCGTGGCTTCTTTTCAACAAAAACAGCCAACAGGCCACAAGGCAATCTCGCTTACAAACGAGCGACCAGCTGACCTGTCATTAAACCGGTCAACTTTTAAGAACACGGGCGGAGGGACTCGAACCCACGACCTGCGGATTTGGAATCCGCTGCTCTAGCCAACTGAGCTACGCCCGTTCAGGGAAGGCTTAACGTTCGAGCGCCTTTCGCAACACCTGCGATCGAAGCGTCTTTCTTAGAAGAAAAACCTTGAAAGAAAAACGCTTTTGGCTTCGAACGCCAAATTACTTACGTTTAATCTTGTGCAGTGTGTGCTTGCGCAAACGCGGCGAATACTTTTTAAGGCCCGCCTTCATTTTCTCAGGCATTCCGCCTTTGACATTGATGGGGGTGCGATAGTTCAGGTCGCCAGTTTCGGTGCATTGCAACCAAACGAACTCGACGGCATCTTTGGACTTGGCCATGGTTTTTGCTTTCTTCGGGCGTCTTAAAGCGACGCACATTGCGGTTCAGAAAAGCGTGGGCGAGCCGTTTCCGGCCCGCCCACGGGTTGTGTTTTACAAACAACTTACTCGACGATTTTGGTGACGACGCCAGCACCCACGGTGCGACCGCCTTCACGCACGGCGAAGTTCACGCCTTCTTCCATGGCGATGGGCTTTTCACCCAAGTCAACGACAACCTTAATGTTGTCGCCGGGCATGGCCATTTCGGCGCCGCCGGTAAGCTCAATCGCACCAGTCACGTCGGTGGTGCGGAAGTAGAACTGTGGCTTGTAGCCTGCGAAGAATGGGCTGGTGCGGCCACCTTCTTCTTTGGTCAAAATGTAGATCTCAGCCTCAAACTTTTTGTGAGGGGTGATCGACTTAGGAGCTGCGAGCACTTGGCCACGCTGCACTTGGTCTTTTTCAACACCACGAAGCAGGGCGCCGCAGTTGTCACCGCAGATGGCCGAGTCGAGGGTTTTGTTGAACATTTCAACACCGGTGACGGTGGTTTCGAGGGTGTCGACCAAGCCGACCAACTCAACCTTGTCGCCCACTTTCACTTGACCACGTTCAACACGGCCGGTGGCGACGGTGCCGCGACCTTTAATGGAGAACACGTCTTCGATCGACATGAGGAAAGGCTTGTCGGTTTCGCGAGCAGGCTCAGGAATCCACGTGTCAATGGCATTCATCAGCTCGCCAATGCATGCTGCTTTTTCAGCATCGTCGGGGTTTTGCAACGCAGGGAATGCAGCGCCCTTGATGATGGGGGTGTCGGATTCAAAGTCGTATTTTTCAAGAAGTTCTTGAACTTCCATTTCGACCAAGTCCAACAACTCGGGGTCGTCAACCAAGTCAACTTTGTTGAGGAAGACGACCAATTTGGGCACGTTCACCTGGCGGGCAAGCAGCACGTGCTCTTTGGTTTGAGGCATGGGGCCGTCGGCGGCCGAGACCACCAAGATGCCGCCGTCCATTTGGGCTGCACCGGTAATCATGTTTTTCACGAAGTCCGCGTGGCCTGGGCAGTCCACGTGAGCGTAGTGACGATTTTCGGTTTCATATTCAACGTGCGAGGT
>JAZGFZ010000287.1:0-26281 GCA_036480015.1 Algisphaera sp.
GGTTACCCCGCGTCTTCCTTCGTGCCTTTGAGCCCTTCCCTTGAGCCTTCGCGACTTCGTGTTTGCCTTGAAACGGCAAACCCATGAACGACTATTTAAAACTCAAAGCACCTTCTCAAAAGATCAGCTTGCTTTGGCCACGCGCTGGGCGGCTTTAACTTTGGCTTTTTTCTGTGCCTGCGCCGCACTCAAAGGCCGGTCGCTGTTAAATCGAGCATTAAGCTTTCGAAGGGCTTCAATTTCAATTTGCCGCACACGTTCGCGGGTAAGGCCCACGTGCACACCTATTTCTTTAAGCGTCAACGGCTCATCGCCATTCAAGCCATAACGCAATCGAAGAATTTTGGCTTCCCGATCGTCAATGGCATCCAGCAACACGCCAATGGTTTCCAAGTCATCGGCCAGCAACACCTGCTCTTCAGGGCTTTTGGTCTTTGTGTCCGCCACGATGTCTGCCAACGTGGGGCCTTCGCCATCTTCACCGCTGCCAGGCTGAACAGGCCGACGACTGGCCTTCACGGCCTTTTTGATAATGCGAATTTTCTTCGCAGGCAATTCCATTTCCTCAGCCAGCTCTTGCACCGTGGGGGTTCGCCCAAGTTTTTCTTCGAGCAAGCGCGATGCACGCTTCCACTTGGCAATCAATTCCACCATGTAAGCGGGAATGTGAATGGGCTGAACCGCATTGATCAGTGAACGCTTGATGCCCTGCTTAATCCACCAACAACCATAGGTTGAAAAACGTGCGCCCATGTCAGGGTCAAAACCTTCCACTGCCCGAACCAAGCCCACGTTGCCTTCTTCGATTAAATCTTGAAGAGGCAAACCACGGTTCATGTAGCGCTTGGCAATGGCCACCACCAACCGCAAATTGCTTCGGATCATGTGCTCGCGACTGGCCATGCAACCTTCGTTGATGATTTTGCGGGCAAGGTATTTCTCCTCGTCCGCAGTCAACAACGGCGACTCATCAATCTGCTTGAGATAAAGCTCAAGGTCGGTTTTAACGCGGCGTGATACGGCCATTGAGAAAGTCCTGGGTCATTGGAATACGCCCCCTGCACGACAAAGGGCGAGTTATTTCAGCAATCAAACGCCTTTCTTTCGTCTCAAAAGGCGGTCGTGGACAACCCGCCAAAGCTGGCCAGTCGCACCTTGTCAAAATCGGGCCAAATCCAACACCGCTTAAGCGTTCCGCCTCATCCTTTGGCTCTAAGCAACACGCCAGACGGCGCAAACCGAACCTTTGCCCCCTTTACCCACTCCTACAAATGGCTCACACTGGGTTTTTCCCACGCAGGCGTTGCACGGCTGTTAATCTCCCCTCTCTTATGGACCGCCCCGACAACACCTCCCACACGCCCATCGCCTCCCCCCCACCGGCCTCCACCGCCCGTTGGGGGCGTTCTGCCTTGGCCCCACTCATCACCACGGCAACATCGTTGGCTGCGGCCATCGGAGGGTATCGCCCTTCTTTTTTACGCGGCGATGCCCTCGCGGCCATCACCGTTTCCCTCGTGGCCATTCCCCAATGCATGGCCTTTGCCGCCCTTGCCGGGCTGCCACCCGTTCATGGGCTTTACACCGCCGTGGTGGTGACCTTGGTGGGCTGCCTACTCACCGGCAGCATTCACTTGCACTTTGGCGTAAGCACCACCATGAGTCTGCTCACCACCAGCGCTTTTGTCGCGTTGTCGGTGCCTGAATCAGGCGGCCCCTTGGGCAGTCGTGTGCAAATTGCCGCCATGCTCGCCATGCTTGCAGGTCTCATTCAATTGGCCTTTGCGTTCGGTCGCTTGGGTGAATTGGTGCGCTTTGTCAGCCGTTCGGTCATCGTGGGTTTGTCTGCAGGGGCCGGGGTGCTCATTGCAATCGGCCAAATCCCTGCGTTTTTCGGCATCGACCTCGCCGGCACCCACAGCCCCTACGAAGCCGCCATCGAAAAAACCCACCGCATCGTGCAAGCCTTTACGCAGCACGGGGCTTCTATTTCACGTCCTGCCCTCATCGTGGGGTGCGTGAGCCTTGTGGTGGCGCTGCTTTGCGGAAAAATAAGCCGTTGGCTTCCCAAGCATTTGTTGGCCATCGCTGCAGGCGTATTGACGGTCTACCTTGCAGGCTGGACATCCGACGACCTCAAGCTGGTGGGCACCCTCCCCACTGGCTTGCCTGAATTCAGCCCACCCCCGCTCAATTGGCATGCCTACCGCCCGCTCCTTGGGCCCGCCTTTGCCATCGCACTGGTGGGCATGATCGAAGTCTGCGGCATTAGCAAAAGCCTTGCCGCCCAAGACCCTCACGCCCCAGCCAAACCCATCGATCCCGGACAAGAGTTTGTCGCCATCGGCATTGCCAATGTTGCAGGCAGTTGTTTTAGCTGCATGCCATCCAGCGGCAGCTATTCGCGATCGGCCCTCAACCAAGAATCCGGGGCCCGCAGCCGCTTCGCGGGCGTGGCATCAGCGATCATCACCGCAGCCTTATTTTTATTGGCCGCCCCTGCCGCATCGGCCATCCCCATGGCCAGCATCGCCGCCATTCTCTTTGTCATTGCCGCTGGCCTCATCAACGTCGATTACATTCGCCGCCTTGTTCACAGCAACCGTGCCGACCTTTGGGTTTGCTTGGCCACGTTCTTCGCCACCTTGGTGGTGGCCCTCGAAGTCGCCGTTTTCGCAGGCATCTTTCTCACCCTGGCACTTTATCTGCGACGAGCGCGACACCTCTACATCACCCAATGGGTGGGCGAATCAAACAACACCCACGCCACCGAGGGGCAAAGCCTCATGGCAGGCTGGCAAGAACGCCCCCTCCCATCCACCGCGCCCTGCACCACCCAGCACGCGGTGAGCTTTCTTCAAATAGAAGGCAACCTCTTTTTCGCCTCGGCCGACGACCTACAAGACCGCTTTTTACGTGTGCTCGCACAAAAAGAAGTGCGTGTGCTCATCCTGCGTCTCAAACGTACCCACATGGTTGACGCCACCATCATGCACGTCATCGAGTCATTTGCACTGCGCATGGCCGCCGACAACCGCCATCTCATTCTTTGCGGCCTGCGACCCCGCATGCGCGAACGCATGGCCGCCTTTGGGCTTGAAAAAACCCTCGGCGCCGACAACTTTTTTGTGTCCAACAGCAAACCCTTCAGTGCCGCCAAGGCCGCCATTCACCGCGCTCAAACCCTTGTGCACGCCGCCCCTTCATCAGGCGTCTCTGTATGACACTGGTTTTCCATCAAGCGGCACTGGGCGACTTCGCCCTCATCCTTCCTTTGCTGCGATCACTTCCTGCGCCCGTCACATTGGTCGCATCGTGGTCACGCGGCCGTTTGGCCCAAGCGCTTGTCGATGGCCTTCAAACCGCCGACATCGATCAGTTTGAGTTCACCCGACTGCACGCTCAAGGCGGCCCCTCCACCCTTAGCCCCGCCATTTCCGATCTTTTCAACGATGTCACACAAGTGATTGACTTTGTGGGCCAACCCGACGACGCCTGGACCACCAACCTTCAACGCCTCACACCCGAGGCCACTTATGTTGCCCTGCCCACGCGTCCATCTCCCAACGCCACCCTCGAACACCTCACCGCCTTGCACCGCCGTTTGCTTTCCGATGCAAACATCACACTCGCGCCTTTGGCCCATCCCACATCGCATGCAGCGCCAACCTCTGGCCCCATCGTCATTCACCCCGGAAGTGGCAGCCGCGACAAATGCTGGCCCGCCGAGCACTATCACGCACTCACCACAACCCTCCGCGATGCAGGCCACACCATCCAGCCTGTTTTTGGCGAAGCCGAAGCCCAACACTGGACCGATGACGAACGCCAACGATGGCTCGATGCAGGCGCCCACGGCCTCGCCTCCCTCGAAGCCTTAATCGAAGCCCTGCTTCCTGCAGCGCTTTACATCGGTAACGACACCGGCCCCACCCACCACGCCGCCCAGCTCGGCGTGCCCACCCATGCTATTTTTGGCCCCACCGACCCCCCCACATGGGCGCCCTTGGGAGCAAACGTCACCGTCCTTACGCCGCCCAGTCCCACTTCCATGAACTGGCTCACCCCGAGCGTAGTAGAACACCAAGCAATCGCATTGTTGACTCCGCACAATGGCTAAGGTTTAGATTGTTCTCTTTGCCCAAACCCTTCACGGCAAGTCCCAAACCCAGGCCCGAAGCCCTAACGACCCGCCCTCATGCAAATCATCCTCGCCAACCCCCGCGGCTTCTGTGCCGGCGTACACATGGCCATCGACGCCGTGCAAGAACTCATTGACCTCATCGGCACCCCGCTTTACGTCTACCACGCCATTGTTCACAACAAACACGTCGTGGCCCGCTTTGTCGCTCAAGGCGTCACCTTCGTCGAATCCATCGACGACGTTCCTGCAGGTGCCACGGTGGTCTTTAGTGCGCACGGCGTCAGCCCCGCCGTGCGCGACGCCTCGAAAAATCGCGATCTGCGCATGATCGACGCCACCTGCCCACTGGTCACCAAAGTTCATGTCGAAGCCCGACGCTATGCCAAAATGGGCCACCAAATTTTGCTCATTGGCCACGCCGACCACCAAGAAATCAAAGGCACCTACGGCGAGGCCCCCCAGGTCATGCACATCGTCGAAACACCCGCTTGCGTGGCCAAACTCAATTTTCAAAAAAATCAACCCCTCACCTACCTCACCCAAACCACCCTCAGCGTCGACGACGCCAACGTCATCATCGCCGCCATCAAAAAGCGCTTTCCATGGTGCAACGCACCGCCCAAAGAAGACATCTGCTACGCCACCACCAACCGTCAACACGCCGTGCGCCAACTGGCCCCCTGCGCCGACCTCACCCTCGTCATTGGCAGCAAAAACAGCAGCAACAGCGTACGCCTTAAAGAAATGAGCGAACACGACGGCACCCCCGCCTATCTCTTAGACGACAAAAGCGAATTGCGCGACGATTGGTTTAAAGGCATCGACACCGTGCTGGTCACCGCTGGCGCATCAGCCCCCGACGACTTGGTGCAAGACGTACTCAACGAACTCACCCAACGCTACAACGGCCACGTGGACGAATCAGAACTCATTAAAGAAAACGTAAAGTTCGCGTTACCCGTTCAGCTTCGCATTTTGAAGTACGAGATGAACAAGAAAGACCAAGACTAAAAAAAGTAACAAACCAAGCCGTGGGGGTGCCGTACTCAACACCCCCCTGCGTAATCTGTGGACAAAACTGCCATTCCTCTTGCTTTTCGTGGCGTCTTGACGTCTTGGCATAAAATGATTGCCCCCTCAAAAAAAGGGGCTCACCAAACACGGATGCTCCTTTTATGCAATTCACCAAAATGCACGGCCTCGGCAATGACTACGTTTATGTCGATGGCTTCACCCACAACATCCAAGACCCCGCCGCACTGGCGGTAAAAGTGGCCGACCGCCACTTTGGCATTGGCGGCGATGGACTAATTTTGGCCCTTCCGGCCGAACCGGGCGTGGATGCCCACGCGCGCATGCGTATGTTCAATGCCGACGGCAGCGAAAGTGAAATGTGCGGCAACGGCATTCGCTGTGTGTGCAAACTCATACACGACCACCAATTGGGGCCAGCCCCAACCGCCAACCCCATGCGCATTCAAACCGGCAACGGTGTGCTCAGCTTGGCTTACACCTGCGACGCGGCAGGCAAGGTGCAGCAAGTGACCGTGGACATGGGCTTGCCTGTACTCGAACTGCCTCAAATACCCGTCGCCAAAAGCAACCTCGACGACCGTCTTGCTAACTTTTATTTCGTGAGCATGGGCAACCCCCACGCTGTTGTTTTTGTCACCGACAACGCCAGCCTTGCCCGCCCACAGCAAGGCGCCGAATTAGAACATCACCCCGCCTTTCCCAACCGCATGAACATTCACTTTGTGCGTGTGAAAAACCGCCGTGAAGTTGAGGTGTACCACTGGGAACGTGGCAGTGGCGCCACCCTTGCTTGCGGCACTGGCGCATGCGCCGTCGCCGTGGCAGGTGTTCAAGCAGGCCTCACCGATCGCCACATCACCGCCATTTTGCCCGGCGGACCGCTCGAACTGCACTGGAGCGAAACCGACGGACACGTCCACATGACCGGACCGGCCACCGAAGTGTTTACCGGCCTTTGGCCATGAACAGGTGTGATTCTTAGTGATTCACCTAATGCACCGTCAAACCTTAATTCTAGGGTTAAGCCTTTTGGGCAAACGGTGCGGGCTCCGCCCGCGGTAGGCTGGATTCGCAAGCGAACTCAACGCGTTGCCCTATAAATTAGGGCTTGACGCTGCACTAAAACATGCATGAGAACCCCTGCCTGGCCTCGCCCTTCCAGCAAACCGGCTGAAAATGGGGCTCGGACTAACGGCAAACGTCTCGTGCATTGCCCATCCCCTGTGATTGGTAAACTGTCGCCATGCCAAGCGCCGTGTCCACATTCAAACCCCTCCGTCTTTGCCTGCTGCTTTGGGTGGCCTGCTTGTCTGTGGCGTGCTCCACCGCTCCGATTGGCGTGATGGTTTCAGTACGCGACAAAACCACCCAAACACCTGTGGCCGGTCCAGAAATCACCGTTTCGCCCATTCAAAACTTGTTTACCCAAGGCAGCCCCGAAACCACCGAAACCGGAAACGCCATGGGCGTTGCTCGCTTTGAGCTTATCCCACGCGGCGCCAAATACTTCATCATCCTCGACGCCCCGCACTACGACTTGCAAACCGTGGAGCTTCCCTCCTTGGGGCCTCTGTTTCCCAGCGGCAAATGGCTCGACACCGAAAGCGGCCGCGTGCATGCCATCAATGCCGACCAACAACTTCAAGTCATGGTCTCTGTCGAGCCACGTTGATGTCATGGCCGTTCACCGTTTTAAAATCTCAAGGCGAACACGAAGGCCCAAAGGCTCAAAGGCACGAAGGAAAGCGCTTTGCGTTTTGATGTCGGGCGTTCCGTATTCCAGTTGTTCCTGTTTCTGGATTTCAAAACAGCGATTTGTTTCACCGGAGAGTTGCCTAGGGCGCAAAGAAACGGAAAAGCCCTCGCCCGTTGGGGACGGGCAACTTCAACGAGTAACCTCAGAAGCCTCATCCTTCTTGCTGTTTTTGTTTTCTTCGTGCCTTAGCGCCTTTGCGCCTTCGTGTTCGCCTTGAAACTTAAAAGCTGTGAACGGTTGCAATTTTCCCTCGCCAACAAAGCCCGATGTGTTTACATGCCCAGCAGACGCTCAACAAAGTTGATGTCCACTTCGCTTTTGCGGAAGTTGCCGTTTTTGAGCAGGCGAATGTGAAGGTCGATGGTGGTTTTGGTGGGTGCGATGTGAAACTCTTTCAAGGCGGCGGCCAGTGTGTTCATGGCGGCTTCGCGGTCTTTGCGATGCACGATGAGCTTGGCGATCATGGAGTCGTAGTTGGGCGGAATGCGATAGCCCGAGGTGACATGGGTGTCGAGTCGCACGCCAAATCCGCCTGCGGGGAAGAACTCTTTAACCACCCCGGCCGAGGGAGCGAAGTTTTTATCGGGGTCTTCGGCGTTGATGCGCACTTCAATGGCGTGGCCGTTGATTTTGATGTCTTTTTGCCTAAACGGAAGCGGCAATCCGGCGGCGATCATGATCTGGGTTTTGACAATGTCAACGCCGGTGATCATTTCGGTGACGGGGTGCTCGACCTGCACACGGGTGTTGACCTCCATGAGGTAGAACTTCTTTTTGCTGTCCATCAAAAACTCAACCGTGCCAACCGAGTAATAGCCCGCGGCCTTGGCCAATCGGACGGCACTTTTACATAGCGCGTCGGCTTCGCTGCGGGTGATGACCGGGCAGGGCGCTTCTTCGATGAGCTTTTGTTTGCGGCGCTGCATGGTGCAGTCGCGTTCCCACAGGTGACACACGTTGCCTTGGGTGTCGCCGATGATTTGCACTTCGACATGCCGGGCATTTTCGATGAACTTTTCGAGATACACGGTGCCATTGCCAAACGCAGCTTCTGCTTCTTGCTGGGCGGCCTTCATGCCGCTGCGCAGGGAGCCATCGTTGTGGGCCACACGCATGCCGCGCCCGCCGCCACCGGCACTGGCTTTCACCATCACGGGGTAGCCAATTTCTTTGGCTATTTTCACCGCTTCTTTCACGTCGGTGACTTCACCTTTGGAACCGGGGCTGGTGGGCACCTTGCTTCGAATCGCAAGCTGCTTGCAGGCCACTTTGTCGCCCAGGGTTTGCATGGCTTCAACACTGGGGCCGATGAACTCGATGTTGCAGCTTCGGCAAACCTCGGCAAAGTGTGCGTTTTCGGCCAAAAAGCCGTACCCCGGATGAATGGCATCGACATTGGCCACCTCGGCGGCGGCGATGATGCGTGGGATGTTGAGGTAAGAATCGGCGGGCGATGCCTTGCCAATGCAAATGGCCCGGTCGGCCATTTTCACATGCTTGCTGTCGCGGTCGACCTCGGAGTACACCGCCACCGCTTCAACGCCCAGCTCGTGGGCGGCGCGAATGATGCGGACGGCAATTTCGCCACGGTTGGCGATGAGAATTCGTGAGAACATGGTGTGCGCGGGGTGGTGGGTGCTGGGGAACTGTAGAAATGCTTCTGTTGGTGCGAGGCGTGAGGAAGACAAGAGCAGCAGGCCCTTCTTTCTTCTCGCGTGCCTCCTGCCTAGTGCCTAATGCCTAGTGCGTCCCAATTCACGGTTTAACTTTAAAGAGGGGTTGGCCAAACTCCACAGCGTCACCACTGCTCACCAATATTTCGGTGACAGTGCCGCTGATTTCGGCTTTGATTTCGTTGAACACCTTCATGGCTTCAACAATGCAAACCACGGTGTCGGGGGTTACGCGGTCGCCCACTTTGATAAAAGCGTCGGCGTCGGGGCTGGAGGCAGAATAAAAACTGCCGACCATGGGGCAGTCAATCGTCGGTAGGCCATCGTCGGCGGGTTCATTTGCACCGGCATCGCCTGCGGTGGCCTGTGGTGCGCCTGCTGCGACAGCCGGGGCCAACTGTGGAGCGATGGCCTGCGCTTGCACCATGGGCACGCCGTGCACGCCACGTTTGAGTTTGACCTTTTCGCCTTCGCCTTCAAGGTCAATTTCAGTCAGGTCGTTGTCCACCATCATTTTGATGAGCTGGCGGAGTGTTTTTAAATCGTTCATCGTTTCGCGTCTCGGGGGCGGGATTCGGTGTTCTAAACAGAAGGCCTCTCATAAACGGGCCCAAGGTTCGTGGTCTAAGGCTTAAATGGTCGTCGAATCGAGTGTTTTCGGCAAGTCGGTCAGCACCTTGTGGCCACGACCGGTAATAAGGATGTCGTCTTCGATACGCACCCCCCCCACGCCTGGCAAATAAATGCCCGGCTCAACGGTGACCACCTGCCCAGGCACAAGCACCCCATCGCCAGCCAAATGGCTCAATCGTGGGGCCTCGTGAATGTCTAATCCAATGCCATGGCCCAGCCCGTGGCCGAAATAATCGCCATATCCAGCCTCCACGATCACCTGCCGGGCCGCAGCATCCACCTCAGTCAGCTTGGCCCCCGGCTGGCAGGCGGCAATTCCCGCAAGCTGGGCATCAAGCACCAACTGATACACCTCACGCATGACAGCCTTTATTTTGCCCAAGCCAATCATCCGCGTCATGTCAGAGCAGTAACCACGGTATTTGGCCCCCCAGTCAATCAACACCAAACTGTTTGCCGTGAACTTTTTGGCCCCCGGAATGGCATGGGGCAAAGCCGCGTTGGCGTCGGCCGCCACAATCGATGGGAAGCTCACCCCATCGGCCCCCAAGCATCGCATGCGATACTCCAAAAAAGCGGCCGCTTGGCTTTCGGTTTGCCCTGGCTCGATGAAGTCCAAAAGCTCTTTGAATGCCTGCTGCTGAATTTTACCTGCCTTCACAATGCACTTCACCTCGGCGGCGTCTTTAACAGAACGTTGCGCGACCAAGCCGTCATCCCATGCTGCCACCGACCGCTGGCCCATCTCTTTGCCCAGTTTTTCAAACAACCCCACGGTGAGGTGTTGCTTTTGCACCGCAATGCGTTTGAATTTTAATTTCGCCCTTAGTTTTTTAAGTTCTTCACCCAAGGTTTTGTCACGCATAATCACCGACACATGCGGCGCCTCACGTTGAATTTGTTCTTCGAAACGGTTGTCGCTTAAAACAAAAACCTTCGTACCCCGCGCCGGCACCAGCGTCCAAGAATCATCACCCACAAAACCTGTGAGATAGCGCGTGTCCACCGGGTTAATCACCAACAACGCATCATGCCCTGCCGCACGAATACGCTTGCGTAAAGGCTTAAGACGGGCTGTCAGAGCGTCAGGCGTGGCTGTTTTGGGCATGTTGATGGGGATTGGGTGCGAGGGGCTGGGCCAAAAAAGACAAACACAAATGAATGTCCACAGCCCACACCCTATACCCCACACCCCTTACCCCACAACACCCCTTAAACTAAAGGAATGCTTGGTTTAGACCGCACGGCTCAAAAACGTCTGACCATCTCGCTTGCGTTCACGCTTGCGTTGATGTTGCCTCTGCTGTTTTTTTTCAGCGGATCACTTAAACAGTCCATGCACTTGAATCGCCTTGAAGGATCGCCCGAACAGCGCGAGAAAGCCCTGCATTACATTTCGCGTAAAGCGACCACCGACACCGCCTTGGCCCGCGAAGTGGTGAGCCGTTTTACGCAATTAAGCCCCGACGCACTGCTTCAAACCTACACCGTCTTGAATCGCACCGGTCGTGCCCGTGGCGCGGGCGCTCCAGACATGTTGATTCAAAACCTCCCGCGTTTTAGCCACCCTGGTTTTGTCGAGGCCTTCGCCCTACTCGAAGCCGCAGACCGCGGACGCGACCTCGACCTGCTTGCCCAAGCGGCGAAGCGCGTTGCCACCGCCAATCTTGCGCAAGCCCGCGAACTGTTTGTCTTGCTCGATCGCCAAGGCGCATGGACCACGCCCCCTTTGCCGCCCAAGGTGTATCTCGATTGGATTGAGCGAAACAGCCACGCGGCCCAACCCGCCTTGCGAACACAAGCCGCCCGATTGCTCGCATCGCTTTCTGACAGCGCCTTGGCCTCCGCCCAAACGTCACATCAAGTGGCCAACTTGCTCGATGCACTGTCGACCGACCCGCAGCCCCAAGTGCGGCAGGCTGCACTTCATGCGGCGGCCACACTTCACGACCAATCACCGCGCTTTACCGCCGTGGCCATGCAACTTGAACAAGACGCCGAACCTACCGTGCGATACATCGCCAGCGACGTGGTGGATGTTATTCATCACCGCACCGCACCTCGCCCCACCGTTCCACGACTGACCTTGCAGCCACAAGAATTGGCTCCAGACAATCGCATCACCGCGTGGCGTGACATTTTGCAAACCCCCGTCACCCCCGCCACCCGCCAATGGTGGATGCAATTTGCCAACCAGCCCATGGCCGCCAACAACCTCAATACCCCGCTGCAATATGCGGCCGCTTTTCGCAGCGCAACCCTCAACCCCGACCTGCTTGAGCAAGCCCGCTTGGACACCCTTGACGCGATGCATTGGCGACTTCTTTTGGCGCAATTCGAAGGCGTCCCCCACGGCTCCACGGCCCTACAACTGCCACCCAACACCCCACATCTTTTGCGCCCCGCCGCCGTGCGCGCCGCCCAACGACCTTCTCCTGCGTGGCTCACCGGGCTGCTTCAAAAAGACGACGCCCACGCCCTGCAGGCCAATGCGTGCCTTGCCGCCACACAGCGTTTCGACGACGCCACCCTTGACCAATTCATCGACGATCTCACCCACAACCCCGACGCCGATGCCCGCATCAGCGCCGCACTCATCGCGGGGCTTAGCGGTCGCCGCACCGATCACCTTCGCAAACTTCTTGACGAAGAACGCCGCCCCGTGGTTCGCCAATTCTTATTGCTAGGTCTTTGGATGCAAGGCCAACGCCCCAAACTCGACCCCAACATTGCGGGGTGGCTAGGACGCGACGGACTGCCCGAACCCTTGGTCATGCTGGCCCTTCTGCACCGCGGGCAACAATCCACCGTACTCGACTGGCTTTTAAATCCACAACGCTCAAGCCCCGCCGACCGTGCCGCCCTGCTCGGCGGCCAGCGTTTTGCCGACGTTCTCACCCACCACCTGCCCCCCACTGCCCCAAAACTTGATGTATGGGCCGATGGCGAGCTTTTCGCCCGCCAAATCGCCTTGCTCTCCGCATGGCAGGCCGTCCATCGGCGAGACGGGGACACACAAACGCTAATCGATTCAACAAAATAGACTTACATTCACATCTCTCACGCAACCCGCGTCTTTAGGCCCTTCAAGGTAGAGCGTCTGCGACGGCCCTTTGTGCAACATGCACGCCATGGCCTGCGCGTTTTTTGGCGCTTGTTCCCTTCCTTCAAGGAGCCCCCCATGCGACACCCCCTCACCCCTTTTCGCCAACGTCCCACCGCAATAACAGCTCTTTGCCTCACCACACTGATCTTGGGAAGCACCTCCGGTTGCGTTGAATCTCAACATCACGGCGCCCTGCTTGGTGCCGTGGTGGGCGCTGGGGTCGGCTATGTCATCGCCAGCGAATCCAATTCCCACCACCGCTCGCGTCCCCATCACGAAACCACGTATTTTGAATCCACCTACGAGCGAAGCGATTCTTTAAGCCGCCACCACCACCATGACATTCACTGCGATTGATGGGTATTTATGGGGTGTGGAGGATCCTTTTTTCGCCAAATAACCCAAATTACGAAAAGGGGTCAGGAGCCTTTTAATGCGAAAAGTAATTTTAGGCGCCAGGGTTTCTTCATTCGGCCGCGGAGCCGTTCTCGGATTGCTTTTCATTTACGTCCTCAACATCTCAATTCTTTAGTCTCTTAGCCCTTCACGCCTTTGGCGTCTTGGCAAAAAACACATCATCGCGCACCGCAAAAGAAACTGCATTTACCGTGTCTGGTAAATTACGCGGCGTTGCAGTGTTTTAATGCGCTGCCCTTGTGTCCTGACATCCCTTTTCCTTCGTCCCAAAGATCTCCCTCATGTCTGAATTGCTCACCTTTGAAAACCTTGCAAACCTAGGCGTCCTTTTGTTTTTGCAAGCGGTGCTGGGGTTCGACAACCTGCTTTACATTTCCATCGAATCCAAACGCGCTCCCGAAAACAAGCAGGCTTCGGTGCGGCGCAATGGCATTCTTATTGCCATTGCACTGCGGATCGTGCTGCTGTTTATCATGGTCAAACTCATTGCCCAACTCACCGAACCCTTCTTTAGTATTCACTGGGAAGGCATCCTCGAAGGCAGCTTTACCTTTTCAACAATCGTGTTTTTATTCGGCGGGGCATTCATCATGTACACCGCAGTCAAAGAAATTGGACACATGCTGGCAGTCGACAAATTGCACAAAGAGGGAGACGGCAAACCCAGTAAAAGTGCGGCTCAGGTCATTGCCATGATCGTCTTCATGAACCTTATCTTCTCGTTTGATTCCATTCTGTCGGCTTTGGCCATCACCGATGTTTTCCCCGTGTTGGCCGTAGCCATTGTCCTGTCGGGCTTGGCCATGCTGCTGCTGGCCAATCAGGTGTCGTCTTTTTTAGAAAAAAATCGAAAATACGAAATTCTCGGGCTCTTCATCCTTCTCATCGTGGGCATCGTGCTATTGGGTGAGGGTGGCCATGAAGCCCACTTAAAACTGTTTGGTCACGGTGTCGAGCCCATGGCCAAAAGCACGTTTTACTTTTCAATCGCCGTGTTGGTGCTGGTCGACGTGATTCAAACGGGCTATCAAAAGAAACTCCGAAAAATAGCCCAAACAGAGACCGCACCTCACACCCATTCAAGCTAATGTTTTTTTTAAACGAAACGGCGAAAGGGCGAAACGAAACACAACCGTGAGCCTCGCCCGATGGCTCGAGCGCCCGAGCGCCAACGCCTACCGAGGCCTGCGGTCACACCGCAATTCTAAGTTACGCCACCGCCACAGAAGTAATCATTTCAGGCACGGCCGCCCGAAGCGCCGCCACCACTGCCGTGGGATTCAACTCGCCGCCACGTTCTTCGGCGTCAAATCGCATGCGATCAAATGTGGCCACCACCTGCTGCACAAACGCGGCCTCAGGCACGGCCGTGCGCCACCGCCGAATCGACGAATGCGCCGTGGTCGCCATGTCTTCACCGCGATAGGCGAGTTCTTCAAAAAGTTTTTCGCCAGGTCTTGGCCCCGTGAATTTAATGTCCACATCCACACCGGGGGCCATGCCATGTTGCCGCAAAAAGCGATCGGCCATGTCCACAATGCGCACCGGCTCACCCATGTCCAGCAAAAACACCTCTGCGCCTGTGGCGTAAGCTCCGGCTTGCAACACCAAGCCCGCCGCCTCCGGAATGGTCATGAAATAACGTGTCATGTCGCGGTGGGTCACCGTCAACGGCCCACCCGAAGCCAATTGCTTGCTCCAAATGGGAATCAACGAGCACGCACTGCCCAGCACATTGCCAAAACGCACCATGCAAAAAGTCGTGTCGGTGACGCGATCCAAATGCTGGATGTACAGCTCAGCCAATCGCTTGGTGGCCCCCATCACCGACGACGGATTAACCGCCTTGTCGGTTGAAATCATCACAAAACGCTCGCAACCTGCGGCCGCGGCCGCATCGGCCACACTTCGGGTGCCAAAAAAGTTGTTCTCAACAGCCAACGCGGGGTGATCTTCCATCATGGGCACATGCTTGTGCGCTGCCGCATGAAAAACCACCTGAGGCCGCACACGCGAAAGCAGCCGCGACGTGCGATCGGCATGGGTAATGTCGTGCAGCACCGTGTGGCGTGTGAGGTCGGGGTATTGATCGCGCAGCCGCCCGTCAATTTCAAACAACGCATTTTCCGATCGCTCCACCAATGTCAATTCCGAAGGCCCATAAGACGCCACCCGCATGGCCAATTCTGAACCAATCGACCCGCCCGCACCGGTCACCATCACCCGACGCCCCGTGATGGCCGCGCCAATGGCTTGGTCGTCCAATGGCCGTGGCGTGCGATCAATCAATCGCGACACATCAAACGCCCCGCCTGCCATCACCGCCGGCTGACCGGCTGAACTTATCAATTGGTCATCCAATGTTTGAATGGCAGACCACACAACCCCCGATTGCGTCAAAATTTTCGCAGCCTGCGCAATGGCAGGCCCCATCACCGCCGGCAAACTGAGTAGCACCCGATCCACCTCCGGCTTGCAACAAAACGTGTCTAGTTCATCCAACGTGCCCCACACCGGCACATCGGTAATGGCCGCGGGCTTCACCAGCACACAACCCACAATGCAAGGCGCCGGAACGGTCTGCATCAAAGCCGCAGCCAACTGTTTTACACTTTGAGCCGTTCCCACAAGCAGCGTTTTGCCGCCACCCGAAACAGTCGATGACGCTCCCTCCACCGATCGCCCCGCAAGATGCGGAGGCGATGTAGCCACAATATGGACCTGATTTTCCAGACGGCCTGTCTTAGACGCGTGGGCTTCTCCCAAGCCTCCGCCCGACGGCACCGTGACGCGAGTGGGTTCATTCAGCATGCAGACTTATCGGGACTTCCCCTTCGAAACGATCAGTTTTATGAATTGAGTCCACCACCCCACCGATAGCTTTAACAGGATCGTCGCCGACGCCCCTTGATTTCGAGCCTCAACCCCATTCACAAAGGGCCCGCCATGAGTTTCGCCTTCCCCCAGCCCACCCCAAACCCTTCCCGCACACAACAGCCCGCACCCCGCGTGGCCGAAACCCGCCAGCAACCCCGCCTTAAAATCCCTGCGATGTACAGCGTGGTGCGTGTTCGCCCTGCAGGTGAAGAAAACTACCGCTGGAGCGGCCACATCTACGACGTGAGCATGAGCGGCATGCGATTTGAACTCGACGACGCCCTCGAACCCGGCACCCACATTGAAGTGCGCGGCCTGCTCCCTGGCCAAACCCACATTCAATTCAACGCCACCGGACGCATTGTGCGATACCACGACGAAGGCCCTGAAGTAGGCCCCACCCGCATGGGCATGATCTTCGAGCAGTTCGAAACCCGCACCGACGAAAGCCGACTGGCTGATTACTTGGGCCAAGCCGGACTTCGCTTGGCGGCATAAGGCCAAGCGACAAAACACAGTTGTTTAATGACAAGCGGGATCGTGCCAGAAATCGGCGTGGTCCCGTTTTTTGTTACGGCGGTCATCGATGCTTATGCTGCTGCGGCCTCTGGTCTACTGCTCCGTCATCCCCGCGCAGGCGGGGATCCAGCGTGCGATGCTAGATTCCGCCTGTGCATCTCCTCTGGGCTCCCGCCTTCGCGGGCTTATCTGGGTTCCCGCCTTCGCGGGAATGACGGAAGGGGGCGTCAGCCATGACGGGCAAAAAATGCGAACAATGACAAAAGAGGGACGTTGTTTCGAGACTATTCCTCCGGCAGCCCAACACTCATCTTAAGGCTGCCTCCGGCAGCCCAACACTTATCCTAAGGCTGCCTCTGGCAGCCCAAAGAAGCGCTCCGCGTTGGCGTCTACGGTGGTGGTGAATGTGTCGAGGGATATGTTGCGGCGGTGGGCTAAAAATTGGGCGACGTGGGGTACGTATTTGGGTTCATTGGTGCGCACCTTGCGAAAAGGTTTTGGTGTGAGGTAAGGGCTGTCGGTTTCAATCATCAACCTTTCCAGTGGTACGCGATCACTTGCTTCGGCAACGTTTTGCGCACTGCCGAAAGTCACAATGCCCGTAAAACTCACCATGGCACCGGTGGCCAAAATCAAATCGATTTCATCCACCGATCCCGTAAAACAATGAAACACCAACCGCGATGCATCCACACCATGGTCGGCAATCATCGCCAACGTGTCGTCGGTGGCTTCACGGTTGTGAATCACGCCCACGATGCCGGGTCGCTCAACCATTAATTCCAGCTGCACCGCAAACGCCGGACGTTGCAAGGCATCAGGCGGGTCGGGGTAATGATGATCCAATCCCATTTCCCCCAACGCCACCACTTTGGGGTGGTCCAACATGCGCCCCAGCGTTTCCTTAAGCGCCACATAATCCGTCACATGCTCGCTGTACCCCGGATGCAAACCTGCCGTTGCAAACACACAGGGCACACGCTCAGCCAACGCAATCGCCTTGGCCGAATCGTCTGGCGATGTGCCCACCGAAATCATGCGATCCACCCCCGCTTCATGCGCATCGGCAATCACCTCTTCCACACGTTCGTTTAAACGGTCACTGGTCAAATGGCAATGGGTGTCAATCATGGCGGCTTCCAAGCTGCGGGGTTTAAACGCGTACGAGCATAAAAAGGCAGCGCTATCGCACCAGCCGCCCAAAGTTTACCGCCCCGACTTCATTGAGCCCCCGTTTGCCCACTGGGTCCTAAAACACATCTTCTCCAACTGGATAACACCCACCCGCCCAACCGATCATGGCTTCATGGCCCCCCTGCCGGCATCGCTCCCGTTCATCCCAAGGTTAAAACCATGCCCACCTATGTATACGAAGTGATTCTCGCAAACAACAAGTCGGGGCAGGTTTTTGAAGTTCAGCAAAAAATGGCCGACGCGCCACTGACCACCCACCCCCAAACCGGCAAGCCCGTCCGCCGGGTCATCACCGCCCCCAACATCGCCACCCAGTGGACCGACGCCCACGCCAAGCACATGCTCAGCGACGCCCAAATCGGCAAAACCGGTCTCACCAAATACGTTAGAGGCGACAACGGCAAATTCGAAAAAGCTGCAGGCTCCGGCCCCGACATCTTGGCGGCCTAAGAACGTGAAAAGGCTCCTGACCCCTTTTTGTTAATTTGGGGACCGTAAAAGCCTCAAAAGACCTGTACATCCGTCTCTACTCAACCCCAAGCTCCACCGACCGCGGCGCCAAGCATGCACTGTCGGTGCATGCTTGATACGTCAACGTAAGCGAGTCAACCCCTTCGGGCAGCTTGGCCACATGCAACTCAACGGTTCCGTCATACACCCCAAGCGGCTCGGGTGAAAATGGGTACGTCACGTCATGCCCAGCGGGATACGTCACGTCCAACACCCCGTCGCCACGAACGGTAAGCGTCGTCGCCATCAACTCAGGGGCCGATGCCGGATTTGCATTGAGGTGATAGCCCGGCGCGATTTTCAAAGTCACCTTCACCGATCCATCAGCCTGCTGCTTGGCTTGCGCCATCACAGGCGCCGAAGATGCCTGCGGCGCCATGAACGACATGGGCTCTTTCATAATCGTTTGGGCATCCCCACCAGACTTCGAAACATCGCCAGCCTCCAGCGCAGCCGCCAAATCCGGCTGGGCCAACGCCCGCCCCAATGCCCGCATGCCATGGGCCATGCCGCGTCCACGTTCGCGCAAACTCCCCGCCATCGACCGCAGCGCCACCACCGCCCGCTCGCCCGCGGCGGTGTCTTTGGTGCGTTCGCGCATCGTCAACAAGTTGTGAATCATTTGCGCATTGCCCGAGGGCATCGCCCCGTCATAGGTTCCTTGGCTTCGCACAAACAAATCGGTTTGATCCGCCAACGTGTCAAACCATCCGCCGTTGGGCATGCCGAACTTTTGTTCGGCCAACGCCATCAATTCAACGGCCGTGTCATAAAAGCGCCGCTCGCGGGGTCGCACCCGATCCAAAGCCAATAAACCCGCCGCCATAAAGGCGTAGTCTTCTAAAAACGCTGGCACACGCGCCTGACCATCACGCATGGTGCGCAGCAAACCCCCTGCATCATCACGCATGTTTTTCAGGATCGCGTCAGCGGCCTCCACGGCAGCATCCACATAACGTGGCTCATCCAAAACGCGGCCCGCGTCGGCCAAGCCCGCGATCGCCAAACCATTCCATGCCGCCAACACTTTGTTGTCGGTGATGGGCTGATCGCGCGTGTTGCGTACTTTCAAAAGCGCCGCATTGATTTGATTTCGCGCGTCATTCAACGTGCCTGCTTGGCCCTGGGCCAAGCCCATCACCTTGACCAATTTCGACATTGCCAAAGGCAAATACAAAACATTGCTGGCAGGTTCATCGGCATGGTGCGGGTCTTGAAAATTCGTCCCGCCCTCCAATCCATACATTTTAAGGGCCCACTCCGTCAGTCGCGCGGCATCGGGTTCCTCCGCCAATGCCGCCGTTATTTGATCAGGGGTCCATAAATAATTTTGCCCTTCGCGAGCATTCACCTCGGCGTCTTGGGCCGACCAAAACGCTCCGGTGTCATCACGCATGTCACGCAATAAATACGCCGATGTTTCATGCAGCACCCGGGCGTACAACGCAGAAAATCGCTTGCCCTGCCACCGTTCATACGCCTCGGCATACAGGCTCAACAATTGCCCGTTGTCGTAAAGCATTTTCTCAAAGTGCGGCACCAACCATTTCTCGTCCACGCTGTAACGATGAAAGCCCCCGCCCACTTGGTCGTACATGCCGCCACGCGCCATGGCATCCAGCGTTAAACGAATTTCCTTGGCCGTTGCCCCAGCAGGCGCCGCGGCCGCCAACAACAAACCCGGCACCGCAGGCGTGGGAAACTTAGGCCCCGCAGGCCCCGAAAATCCACCGTGCTGCGCATCAAACGCCCCACGCAATGCCCCCACCGTGACATCCACCATTTCAACATCCAACGGCCCGTGGGCCGCCCCCACGTTGCTTTGGCTTTGCACGGCTTGGGCCACCTTGGCCGCCTGCGTGAGAACCTGCTCTCGCTCTTTCGTCCACGCTTCGTGCATCCCGTCCACCACCTGCGGAAAACTCGGCCGCCCATGCATGGGCGTCGGCGGAATGTACGTGCCCGCCCAAAAAGGTTTCAAGCCGTAGCCCTGAGCCGCGTCGCCCTCAATCCCCGCAACACCTTCAGCCCCCGGCGTCGTTGGCTTGGGCGGCGTTAAGAAAACATTCATCGGCCACCCCCCGCTACCCGCCAGCACCTGCGTGGCGGTCATGTAAATATCATCCACATCAGGCCGTTCTTCGCGGTCCACCTTAATGCACACAAAGTGTTCGTTAAGCGGGCCCACCAACGCTTCTTTTTCAAACACCTCACGCTCCATCACATGACACCAATAACACGTTGCGTATCCCACGCTCAACAAAATGGGCACCTGCCGCCGCTGCGCCTCGGCAAACGCCTTGGGCCCCCACGGCTGCCAATCCACAGGGTTGTGGGCATGTTGCAATAAATACGGACTGGTTTCATCAATCAACGCATTGGTGTGGGCGTGCGAGGCGGCAGTTTCATTGGGCATGGCAGTTTCTTCGGCAGGCGCACAAGCCCCTGTTACGCTCAAAACAAGCGACAACAGGGTGCAACGGCAAAGGGGTTTACAAAGGAGGTTAAAGTCAATCACCCCACCACTCTAAGTGAACCACCATGATCGCCCCTAATCGCCCGCCCCCTGAACCCTCAACACCCCCCTCATCCGACGAGCGCAACGTCTTGGGCGAGCCGCTTCAAATGTGTGGTGTTGACCCCATCACCGGCTTCTTTCGCGATGGCGTCTGCCGCACCTGCGCCCAAGATCTTGGCTCACACACCGTGTGCGTCATCATGACCGCCACCTTTCTTGCCTTTTCCAAAGCCCAAGGCAACGACCTCTCCACCCCGCACCCTGAGCATCACTTTCCAGGGCTCAAACCCGGCGATCCATGGTGCCTGTGCGCCCCACGCTGGCAAGAGGCCTACGACGCCCACGCTGCCCCCCAAGTTGTGCTGCAAGCCACCCACATCCAAGCCCTTCAGCACGTCTCCCTAATCGCCCTGCGCGAGCATGATTACCGCGATTAGAGCAGCGTGCGGCATTTCTTTACGCGATTCTCTAAAAAAACTAACTTCAAAGCAAAAAACAACCTATCATTAAGGTGTTCTTTGACAATTGGGGCCGACTGGTATCGACCGGACATGATTCGGTGAGTGGTCGCACGTCGAGGTGTACGCTGGCCTCGTTAAACCGCGTACAAAAAACACAAATGCCAACGATGAAACTACCATCGCTGGTCGCATTGGCTTCGGTCAAATGCGACTCGCTGCCTAATTTGGGTTAAACCAAGCTAGGCTCGAACCCCCAAGGGCGCTCGGCCCGTGGCAAACTTGGGGAATGACAACGGGCTCGTCCAACGAGGGGGTTTCAGCCTCTGCGGACTAAACAACACTGACACTGGGTAAGCGAAAGGCTGTCGTTAGCCTCCCGCAAGCCGAGATTAAAGAAACGACTACACGTGTAGAAGCTATTCATCAACTGTACCGACACGGGAGTTCGAATCTCCCCGGCTCCACTAAAGGCTACGGAGGTTTGGCGTCGCTTCGCGGCGTCGCCAAACGAGGAACCCGACGGACGTCGTTGAGTTCCTACGGAGACCCTTTCAGGGTCGCCTCCGTCACTCGCCTAGCCCGACGGATCCCCTCGTCTGGCTTTGGCCTGCGAATCGCCCCCAAACCTCCTTCGCGGGGTAACTGTGTGACGAATAGCCTTGGGATGATTTTTTAAGTCATTCCTAAAATCTGTCAATCGACTTGGATCACGTGCTTCGGCACGGAGATCGCGAAAAGCCCCGCCCTTGTGGCGGGGCTTTTCTTTTGGTGGACTGCGTTCGCTTGGCGTGTGCGTTTACAAACGGTTGGCAAAGTTGATCGAAAACGCACCGCATTCTTTTTGCACGAGGCTGCTGAGGCCGGTGTTGTCGTGGTCGAACGTTTTGTTGTGCTTCATGCTCAAAAATGATTCAAGCATGTGGTTGCCCGAGTTAAAATGGCCCACCGTAAGAATGGTGGCGTCGCTTTGACTGTGTCGTTCAAGAAGTTCATCACGCGCAGCCACTGAGCGAAGGCATCCTTCTTGATAGGTTTCTTCGCCCCATGGAAGCCAATTTTGCTCGCTGGGAATGCGATACAGCTCTGCAAGGTCGGCGGGAATGTTCACCGGGTCGGGCGTGCCGGGTCGATCGGGAATCGGGGCGTCAACATCAGACTGCCAACAACCTTCGGCAAGATTGGGCCAAATTTCAGCTTGCCGATTTTCCTGCCGCAGATACGGCGCAATGGTTTGCAATGTTCGACGGTAGGGGCTGACATAGATGTGATCAAACGTTAGCTCTTTGAGCCGAACCGCAAGGGCTTGGGCTTGCTGTTGCCCCAAAGGTGAAAGCTGATCGTGATCGATCGTGCTTTGATAGCCATTGGCGTTGCCTTCGGACTGAGCGTGCCGCACAAAATAAAGCTGCATGTTGAAACGATCCTTGGGAGCGAGGCCAAGCCACAAAGCGACGGCAGCGTCGCCTTGTGGCGAAATGTTAAAAATATTTTCGACACGTAACCATTAGGGCTTTTGAGGCGTAAGTGAGAAACTGTGAGACAAGGTTTCTTTTGACCAGTCCCATGTTTCAACCTTGGCGCCGTCAGGACTAACGGTAATAAGCACGAGCCCGGAGTGGATTTTTTCGTCGGGGTCTGTGGGGAGCACGGTTCCCCATTGCTCGACTTCCCATGCTCCGGGGGACTGTGCATAATCGCCAATTTTGCCGAGCTTCATGTGGACCGTGCCGTTTTGTCCCTCTTCTGAAACTTTTCCATTGATGATCGGGTGCGAGAGAATCCAGCCCCCAACGTGAGCGCCCATGGTCAAGCTGACGCGGCCATCGGCGAAAATCTCATCCCATTGGGCGCGATGGGTGCTACGCCGATTATTCACGTGTTCCCATTGGGTTTCTTCAGACTCATAGGGATAATACGCGCGGTGGCTCAAGACAAACCGCCAAGGCGCTTTGGTGTTTTCAAGGTCTTTGGCAACCCACACCGGCTGCTGGGCATCCGTGGCTTCGCGCATGACGATGGGGGTGAGCTCTTGCGTGTTTTCGACCGAAACGATGTGAGCCGAACCATAGTCAAAGGAATACCACAAACCGCGCAAACTGCGTCGACCGTAATCATCGTAGCTCGACTTGGTGTCATTGTCGGGAACCATGAATTGTTCAAGATAAAGGGTGGGCATTTCGCGAGCGATCACGTCGGTGCCGTGGTAACGCTTCTTTTCTTCCACGTCGGCTGGAGCAGGGATCAGACGCTCCATGCTGTGGTCGCCGAGAACCGGGACAAACACGCAAGATTGGAACAGTGGTGCACCGGATGTGAAAAAACCATTCCAGCCAGACTGTTGCTGTCCAAAGTAAGCCAAGTCTCCGAGAACCACAAAAAAGTCAACGTCGCGTTCCGCGATCCAATCGGTGATCCCGGGAAAGAATTTGTTGCCATCGGCGGGGCCTTCAACATCGCCCATGACCGCGAAGGTAAATGTTTTTTGCGTGTCTGCAGGAAGGCCGGTGCGGAAAGTACAGTCTGGACCGACCGCTTCGCCGCTGCGTACGCGGTAGTGATAGGTCGTGCCGGGGGTGAGGCCCGACAGCTCGGCGTGGTGTTGGAGTCCACCGCCTGATTCGAAGGTGGCTGCTGATGTGGTGCTGCCGTAAGCATTGGTCACGCCGTATTCAACGTCCGAATCAGAATTTTTCTCTTGCTGGGCAGTACTGCCTGCAACGGGGGTGCGCCAGCTCACGAAAATTTGTGTGCTGGCGTCTTTGCCGAAGGTGCTGTGAATGTTGACCACATTGGCGTTTGGGACGGCGTCTTGGGAACGAGTCGCCTGGGCCAATGTCGGCTCTTGAGCGTGCAAAGGGTTGGCTAAGCCGCAAAAGCAGGCGGCCGCAAGTACCAGCGAAATTCGGGGGTAAGCCATGGAGAGTCCTTAGAGGAGAATTAAGCTAAAACGACAAGTCATTAACTGTAGCACCCCTCACACATCAACGCGTCTCGATCTCGACCAGCATTTCTTGCGTCAATTCCCAAAAATGCTGTTCGCGAAAGGGGCTTGCCGCGCCGGACGTTTGGCCAAAGCGTTGGGTGTGGTGGTTCCAGTGTGTTTGAGCGCTTAAAAGTCGCGCTCGCGTTTGGTTGGCAAGTTCGGGGGTGGGAGCTAGGCGATAACGCCGGCACGCGATGATTCCCGCAAGCAAATCGCGCAGTGTTTCCACCAACGACATGCTGTAGTACAGCGTGTTCATGAGCTTTTGTAATTTGGGCGAACGGCCTTCGGTGCTTGTGGCGGGAACGGCGAGCAACGCCTGTTCCATGGCGGCGAGACGCTGCACGGCCTCTTGTTTTTCGTTCACCACGGCATCCAGTTCATCATCGGGAAGCGATTGAATCATGCGCACAGCGGCGGCCACATCCAGCAGGTCGTCTTGAATCCAATCGGCTGCGGGATACCACGGTTTTTTGCGATGCCGGGCAAAGGCTTCAATGTAAAACGCTTTGCGAATCATCTCAGATGACGTTTGCAAAATTTGCACGAGGCCATCAGTTGCGGGGCCCAATGCGTGAGGCAAGGTGTCGGCCACCCATGCACGGGCCAACGCCGCGGGGTCGGCTTGTGGGTCATCGGCCAACTTTGCGGCGGCATGCACGTTGGCGTCAATCCACGTTTCGTCGCGTACAAAAGGCCCGCCCCAGCCCCCGCCGCGTACCCAACTCAACACGCCTGCAAAGTTCACCCGAGACGCCGCATCGGCCAAACCGCTCACTTGGCCCGTGGCATCATGGCCTGCTTGAAGTCGCACGGCTTCGGGCTGGCCATTGCGCCACAGGCCCGCTTGATAATTGGGCAAAGCCCCTTTGCCTTCAAACTCACGTTGGCACTGCAATTCATACAACACCGGTCGGCGCCCCATCGCAAGACTCGACGCATTCCACGGTTGGTATCGCCAAAAGTCAGTCGCCGCCACTTTGAATGACAGCACAAACCGGTCGTCTTCAGGATCACCTGGCAAACGATCGGCCACCGCGGCGGCCAACGCGGCATCGTCATGCAGGCCGCCGGGGCGCACGTTCCAAGCCCGCGCAATAAGCCGCTTGCCGCGTGCTTGCACCACACGTTCATGCACGGCGGTCATCACACGCAACACCCGATCGTCCGGGGTGATGTTGGCGCAATGCGGGCAATGCGGGGTGTAAATATCATTGCCCGTTAAGTGCGGCAAACGGGCGGCATCGGTGTCGCCAAACCGAAGCACCACCCCCGCCACCTGCGGCCAACGATCGAGCATGGCGTCCAGGGCGGCGAGTGATTTTTCATACACCGCCTCTTTCCCCGGGCATAAAACCTCTGGGCGGCCCTGACAACAAAAGGCTTCCGCCTGACGCCCCACCGCCTCGGCCCCCAAGACCAATAGGTCGTAGGCCAAGTAAACCTCCATCGCGGGCGATTGCGTCGCCACACGATCCACCGTTTGGCTCACCCGATCAAGGGTGGAGCGAACAAAGTGAGACAAATCGGGGTCAGCCACCTCATCGGGGCCAAGAATGCCTGAAAGTGCCGTGGTCTCATACACCACCAACCCGTTGTAACCCAGCTCCGCCAGCACCGCGGGGTCATCATAGCGCGACACCGCGGCCGGTTCGCCGGGGTTGGTCATCATCGTCGCAAGCTTGAATCGAGGCATGGGTAAAAATCGTGGGTGTCAGGGGCTAAGAACGTGTATGAGAACCCTGTCTGGCTTCGCCCGTCTAGCGGAACCGGCTAAATCATGCTCGGGCCGACGGCAGACTTCTTTGTACACGTTCTAAAACACCAGTGTAAGCGGGAAAAAATCGCGTGGCGGCCTTGCTGCCAGAATTTGTAGCCGCCTCTCTTTTTCATGCGTGTTTATTCGTGGTTAAAAAGGCAGAACCGACGATCACCCAAAATCAGCCCCCTCACACAAAGGCGTAATGCTTTGATTGCCTTACGTTGCACTCTTTTCGCCTTTTCGCGAGACACCTTGGACCCCACCCAACCCATCTGAGGTACGCTAAATAGGTGAAATCGTCTCCCCCCAACGTTGCTCCGCACGCCGTCACTTATGCCGTGGCCGCGCTTTACCGTTTTGTGCGTATTGCCGATCCACCTGCCCTTCGCGAGACGCTCCAAGCAACCATGGACAACCACGACCTGTGTGGCACCCTGCTTGTTGCTCCCGAAGGCCTAAACGGCACCATTGCAGGTGAGCCAGAATCGTTACGAACTTTTATCCAAAATCTGCGTTCTCAACACGAGGGGCTTTTTGCAGACCTTGATGTGAAATGGTCCACCGCTCAAGAGCGGCCCTTTCGCAGAACCCGCGTGCGGCTTAAAAAAGAAATCGTCACCTTGGGCGTGGCCGATCTTGATGCCACCGACGTGGGCACCTATGTCGATCCACAAGACTGGAATGCCCTGATCG
>JAZGFZ010000288.1:0-2990 GCA_036480015.1 Algisphaera sp.
GTGGGTGTGGCCCGCTAGTGCATCACGCGATGCGCTGGTGTCGACGGTGTGCTGAAGGATGGTGGTGTTAAAGCGTTTGATGCCACGGTGAAAGGTGGCGTTGATGCCCGCGCTGGTGAGGGTTTGAAAAAAACGATCGGGGTTTTCGAGAAAAAAGCGAGAGTTGGATCGCATGGTGCTGTCGGGGCCCACGAGGTAGGTTTCGCCCGATTCGCCTAGCCCCATGTCACGCCAGCGGTAGCGGCCGGTCATGACGGCATCAATGCGGTCGGCGGGGGCTTGCACCACCAATGCGGCGATGAGGTTGCCTTGTTTATCAACAATGGGCGAGCCTAAAAAGGCGGCAGGGGCGTCATAGGAGGGGGTGTAAGGGGTGAAGTCGGTGGCGATGGTGGCGTGAGGGTCGCTGAGAGCAAGGGTTTGGCGGGCGGCTTTGGCCAAGCCGCTGTTGGCGTGAGGCCCGTGGGTCAAGGATGTGGCGTAGTCGGTTTCTTTGAAGACGCTGTAGACCACAGACAGGTCGCTTGGAGCAATAAGAAAGACGTCGTAAAAACCAAAAAGCTGTTGAATATCACGAAGGGTGGTGTGATGGCGGGTGTGGGCCGTGCGGTAGGGCTCGGGGGCGTCTTCGGTGTCGACCAAGTGGTCTTTTTGGCCCAGGGGATAGGTGTTGGTGGCGAGGTAGGCGTGTTGAAGATGGCGGGCTTGTGGTGTGGCTGGCCAGTTTTTGATGAGGGTGTCGCGGTTGTTTTTTGATTCGGCGTCACGCTCATTTTCGATGACAATTTTAGGTAAAAACTGTTCTTGATAAAACGTTTTTAATTGCAGGGTGGCTTGATCGGTGAGTTTGGTGGAGGTGGTTTTTTTAAATGCAGCGGTGAGTTCTTGTGCGGCTTCAACGACAAAGGGGCTGCGCGAAAGGGTGGACACTTGGGCGTGCATTTGAGCGAAGTAGTCTTCGATGGCGGCGGCCCGCATTTCGCGCAGGGTGGTGAGTTGATCGATGGCTTGTTTTCTAATGGCCTGTTGTGCAATGAGCAACCCAACAGCAGCCACTGCAAGGCAGCTAAACAAAACAACGGTGACGGTGAGGGTGATGAGTCGGGTGCGCACGGTGTGTGGGGTGGGGGGCTGGGGTCGAAAGTGGCTTTTAAGGAGGAGCGATGGGGGAGTGGCAATCGTATCCGCCCGCAGAAATTGTTTCTGAGAAGAGAAAGAGATCAGAGAAAAGGGCGTGGGCTTCTTTTGGCGTGATCGGGCCATTGTTTTTTATTTGAAGACATGGAGTCTTTGTAAAAAAAGAGGGCATTAACAGTAAGGTTGAGGTGTGTCGTAAAGAAAGGAAGGGGATTCCCGAGGTTCTTGTGGGATATTTTTGAACCTCGTTTCATTGGCCTAGACTGGCGTTGTTAAAAGAGTTATGATTCAAGGGTTCTCCACTTGACGATCCAAGAGTCATCTTTTAAACCACTCGGCGATTTTGATTTGGTGTGCGTTCAGGATTTTCTGTCATGTCTAAAGCAAAAGCGAAAAACAGTGCAGAGGAAATGTCGTCGCCGACCTCGGTTGATCAGTTGCACTTTCGCGTTTTGTTGTTGGACGATGAAGAGGGGGCGCAGGTGGTGTTGCGTGGCGCGTTCGAGCGGCTGGACGGAGTTGTTTTAGATGAAGTGACGTGTTGTGCTACTTGTGGCGAGGCGTTGGGTGCGTTGGATGACCACGTTTATGATTTAGCGGTGCTGGATTATCATTTGAAAGGGGAGACCAGCGAGGCCCTGATTGAAAGGTTGGCGGGTTGCCCTGCGGCCCCCCCGGTGATTGCAATCGCCTCGGCCGGTGATGCGTATCTTTCTGCGGCTTTGACCCGAGCGGGCGCGCACCGTTATTTGGAGAAAAGCGACATTGACTCGCCTCGGTTTGAAGAGGCGGTTCATAGCACGGTGCAATTTGGGCGTGAGCGGCGCAAACGCTTGGCGCAGCAAGATGAGGCGATGCAGTGCCTTGATGAGCTCACCCCGCGTGAGCGGGAGGTGGCGCATTTGATTAGCCAAGGTTTGCTGTCAAAACAGATCGCGGCGCAGTTGGATTGTTGCACCGGGACGGTCAATTTGCACCGCTCGCATTTGATGCACAAGACGGGTTCTCAATCGGTGGCGGATTTGGTGCGGTTGGTGCTTAGGGCAGAACCGCCAATCCAATAGTTGTGAAAGAGTCGGTAAAGCTATTTTTACATCAAGGAGGCTGGCGGGTAGGTGGTAACCCCTATTGCTTTATTGATATAGGTTTATGGTTCTTCGGGGGATACAATAGTACGCGTCTTCCGTTGAAAGGAAGGTTTTCGAGACGGCGGGGCCGTCTGATACTTTTTCCTACTAAATTCTTTTTGTAGGACCCATTGGAAAGGATTCTCCACATGCTTCAAGTCATTGTTGAGCCCGTTAAATTGTCACCGTCTGTTGCATCAGGTGTTGCATCAAGCGGTTTGAATGGACGGCGAAGGGCTGGTTTGCCTTCGCCTCGTGTCGAGCGTGTTCGCCGCTTGCTTGCCGAAGGTTATTACGATCAGCCCGAAGTGATCGACCGTTGCATTGATCGTGTGCTTGATGAGGTTTGCAATCGGTAGAAAGCCGGTAGCAACCGAGAGAAGTCTGCGAAAAGCGGTTTGGGATTGTGGCAATAGTGTTGCCGCTGGTTTTACAGGGGCATAGGGCGGGTCGCTCTATAGAAATTCAACGTTGAGAAACCCACTAGAAGTGGGCTTGTTGTGTTTTGCGCGGTTTGTGGGGTGAGACACGGTGCACTACGGGGCAGGGGGGCGTTCGCCCACCAATTCAGCGAAGTCGGTGCGCATGCCGCCGGTTTCACGGTCAGGGGCAAAGGTGTGGGTGGCGTGGGGGGTTTGATAGTCGGCGAGTGCCACCCAGCCGGTGACGGTGCCGCCGAGGTCTTGGATCCATGCTTTCAGGGCGTGGTTGCAGTTGTGGGCCAGT
>JAZGFZ010000289.1:0-5970 GCA_036480015.1 Algisphaera sp.
TGGTGCCGTCGCGGATGATGCCGTCCATCAGGTGCGTCGAGCCGATGTTGCTGGTCATGATGATGACGGTGTTCTTGAAGGAGACGGTGCGGCCTTGGGAGTCGGTGGCGCGGCCATCGTCTAGGATCTGAAGTAGGACGTTGAATACGTCCTTGTGGGCCTTTTCGATCTCATCGAAGAGGACGACGGCGTAGGGTTTGCGTCGCACGGCTTCGGTGAGTTGGCCGCCGTCTTCGTGGCCGATGTATCCCGGAGGCGCGCCAATGAGTCGGCTCACACTGTGTTTCTCCATGTACTCACTCATGTCGATACGCACGAGATTGTCTTCGCTGTCAAAGAGTGATTGGGCGAGGGCTTTGCACAATTCGGTTTTGCCCACACCCGTGGGGCCTAAGAAAATGAAGCTGCCGATGGGGCGTTTGGGGTCTTTGATGCCCGCACGGGCACGCAGAACGGCATCGGCGACAAGTTGAACGGCTTCATCTTGGCCGATGACCCGTTCGTGCAGGGTTTGGTCGAGTTTGAGTAGTTTTTCGCGTTCGCCTTCAACAAGGCGCGACACGGGAATGCCGGTCCAGCGGGCGACGATTTGGGCGATTTCTTCATCGGTCACTTGATCGCGAAAAAGCCTTGGCCCGTCAGAGGTGGGCTGAGAGGAGGTTGCGTCGGCTTGGACGGCATCGGCTTGGGCCAGTTGTTTTTCAAGATCAGGCAACGTGCCATATTTTAATTCGGCCGCTTTGTTGAGATCGTAGGCTTGCTCGGCATGCTCGATGGCGAGTTTGGTTTGCTCGATTTGTTCACGCAATTGTTGGCTTTTGCCCAGCTCTTGGCGCTCGGCCTCCCAGCGGGCACGCATGGTGTCGGCCTCGGTGCGCAAGTCGGCAAGTTCTTTTTGCAAGGTATCGAGCCGTTGGCGACTGGCATCGTCTTTTTCGTGTTTAAGCGAGGCTTCTTCAATTTCCAATTGCATCACGCGACGGGTGAGGCCGTCGAGTTCGGCGGGCATCGAATCCATCTCTGTGCGGATCATGGCGCAGGCTTCATCGATGAGATCGATGGCTTTGTCGGGCAAAAAACGGTCGGTGATGTAGCGGTTGCTTTGGGTGGCGGCGGCCACCAAGGCCGCGTCTTGAATTTGAACGCCGTGGAAAACTTCATAACGTTCACGCAGGCCGCGCAAAATACTAATGGTGTCTTCAACCGAAGGCTGGTCGATCATCACCGGCTGAAAACGTCGTTCGAGGGCGGCGTCTTTTTCGATGTATTGGCGGTATTCATTAAGGGTGGTGGCGCCAATGCAGTGCAATTCGCCACGGGCAAGCATGGGCTTAAGCAGGTTGCCTGCATCCATGGCGCCATCGCCTTTGCCCGCCCCCACGATGGTGTGTAATTCATCGATGAAAAGAATAACTTGGCCTTCAGCTTTTTTTACCTCGTTTAGCACCGCTTTAAAGCGTTCTTCAAATTCACCGCGAAACTTGGCCCCGGCAATGAGGGCGCCCATGTCGAGCGAGAAAATGCGTTTGTTTTTAAGCCCTTCGGGCACGTCGCCGCGCACAATACGTTGGGCCAGGCCTTCGGCAATGGCGGTTTTGCCCACGCCTGGTTCACCTATCAGCACAGGATTGTTTTTGGTTTTGCGCGAGAGAATGCGAATGGTGCGACGAATTTCATCATCGCGCCCAATGACCGGATCGAGCTTGCCGTCATGGGCTGCAGTCACCAAATCGCGGCCGTATTTTTCGAGACTTTCGTAGGTGGCTTCGGGGTTGTCGCTTTGCACACGTTGGTTGCCGCGCACGTCGGCAAGCACCTGGCGAAAGGCTTTGGAGGTAATACCCAAGTCGGTGAGCATTTTGGACGCGGGGCTTTTGCCGTCGGCGAGAATGCCCAGTACCAAATGTTCGACGCTGAGGTATTCGTCCTTCATTTTCTGGGCCTCTTTTTGAGAAGCGGCCAAAATGCGGTTGAGTGCGGGGCTGATGGACATTTGATTGCCACCACCGCTGACCGAAGGAAGTTTTTCCAGCTTGCGGCGTAGCTCGCCGGCCAACACATGGGCGGGGCGGCCCAGTTTGTCGAGCAAACGAACAATGAGGCCGTCTTCTTGTTCAACCAAGGCCAAGGCAAGGTGTTCGATATCAACAGATTGTTGGCCGAATTCACCGGCAAGGGTTTGGGCTTGCTGGAGGGCGGCTTGGGTTTTTTGAGTGAGTTTGCTCATGTCCATGGGATTTGTCCTTTCGGATCACGCCGTGTGAGGCGTTGGGGCAATTGGGGTTTGTCTAAAAAATCAGGTTTTTTTAGCGGTTTCAGCGGTTTCGAGTTCGCGAAGCTTCTCATAAAGATCACGTTGTTCATCGCTAAGATTTTTGGGCGCGGCAATAACAAGCCTGGCAAAAAGATCGCCATCGCCTAGGCCTTTGTTTTTAAGGCGTAACCGTTGACCCGATGAAATGCCCGCCGGAACCGTGAGGGTGACCTCGCCGTCAAAGGTGGGAATGTCGACCTTGCCGCCCAAGGCGGCGATGGCGGGCGAAAGGGTGATGTCGGCAACAAGATTCTTGCCTTCGACGGTAAAACGCGGGTCGGGGGCGACAAGGATTTTAAGTAAAAGGTTTTCACCTTTGAGACGAATTTTGCCGCCGGGTTTCATGCCGGCAGGAATTTTGACATCAATGGTTTTGGTGCTCATGCCGCCTGACACGGTGAGTTGACGGGTGCCGCCGTGGTAAGCCTCGTGCAGGCTGACGGTGAGATCAATTTCTTGTTCAGGCGGGGCGGCTTGCGGGCGTGCGCCCCCGCCACGTCCGCCAAAGCTTCGGCCAAAGGGGTCGGGCCCGCCACGGGCTCCACCGCCTTGGGCACCGAAAACCTGGCTGAAAAAATCGGAGAAGTCGCCACCGCCACCGCCGCTGCCTCCTCCGCCAAACATGTCTTCGAAACCGGGAGGGGCGCGAAATTGCTCGCCTTGTTTCCAGTTGGCGCCCAAGCGATCGTATTTCTTGCGCTTTTCAGGGTCTTTGAGTACTTCGTAGGCTTCGCCCACTTTGGAAAAACGCTCGTGGGCGTCGGGGGCGTCGTTGCGGTCGGGGTGAAGCTCGCGGGCGAGTTTGCGATAGGCACGTTTGATTTCATCGGCGCTGGCCGTGCGCGAGACGCCAAGGGTTTTGTAATAGTCTTCGAAAGTAAGGGCCATAGGTTGGGTTCCGGGTTATTACGTCGCAAAGCGCTTGCCACGTTGGGCGGCTTAGAAACGTATTTGTAGGGCATTTAAGAGGGTTTGGGCGGGGCGGGGACTGTCAAATCGGCAGGGGGTGCTTGCCAGGAGCTGCGGATTGGTGGCCCGGGGGTCAATCACGGCTGACGATAGGCCGATGTTGCTGTTGATTATCCCCAAGTGGGGCTTGGTGTGTGTCATGTCGGTTTTCTTTTCTTGAATAAGGAACTTCCTGTGCTGAAGCTTTTTGCATCGTCTGTGACCGAAACCCAAGACACTGCCGCGGCATTGCGACCCCTGCACCCTGAATTGATCGCGGGCACGATGGACGTTCTTAAAAGCGGCCTGCACGACACAAACGCTCAAATTGCCACCACCCTTGCCCACGATGCGCTCAAGGCGGGAGCATCGGATGTGCATTTGGATCCCACTGAAAATGGTTGTGTGGTGCGCTTTCGCATCAACGGCGTGTTGTATGACACGCAGGTTTTCTTAGAAGGCGGCGCTCAGCGACTCATCAATCAAATTAAAACCGCAGCAGAAATTGATCCGTTGCCTGCCTTTAAAGCCCAAGAAGGACGATGGCATCTTCAGCATGAAGACCGTTATTTGGATCTTCGGGTGACGACCATTCCTGCAGCGGGCGGCGAGAAAATGGCAATTCGTTTGCTTGACCCGCAAAAAGCCGGACAACAGCTCGATTCCATTGGCCTGGCAGGCGATCATTACCAAAAAATTCAACGTTGGAGCGAAAACGCCGACGGGCTGTTTTTAACCGTGGGCCCCACCGGTAGTGGCAAAACAACCACGTTGTATGCACTGTTGCAACGCTTTCGTGAAACCGCCCGAAGCGTGATTACCGTGGAAGACCCTGTGGAGTTTCGACTTGACGGGGTGAGCCAAATTCAAGTGAACGAGCGGCATGATTTAACCTTTGCCAATGCGCTGCGTAGCACGTTGCGATTGGATCCTGATGTGGTGATGGTGGGCGAAGTGCGTGATGATGAAAGCGCGTCTGCCGCAGTGGATGCTGCGATCACCGGCCGCGTGGTGATGAGCAGTTTGCATTGTCGCGATGCCGCCAGTGCCGTCACCGCGCTACGCAATTGGGGCGTGACCAATCACCAAATTGCCGCAAGCCTTCGCATTGTGGTGGCTCAGCGTTTGGTACGCCGGTTAAACCCCGACGCCAGCGTGGAAGTGGCGCTCACCGACAGCGATTTGCATTGGCTAAGGGTGGTGGGTGCCGAGGCACCTTCGGTGTGCTTTGAACCTGACGCATCGGCCGATCCACACGCGCTACGCGGTGCTGGACGCACCGGCGTGTACGAAGTGCTGGAACTTAACGAAAACGACGTGGATTTGATTTTGGCCAACGCCAGCGAGCGTGAACTGCGACGGGCACTGCACGCTCGTGGTCACGCCACTTTGGTGGCCGACGGTTTGGCCAAGGTGGAAGCCGGGCTAATTAGCTTGGCCGATTTGCGACAAGCCATTGGCGTGCCGCGTAATGGGCTAAATGGCGCGGCGGCATCACGGGCAGAAGATCGACGCGACGACGACCGACGCGCCTCGGGGCGACGCGAGATGGATGCTGCGTAAGTCGTATCGCCGGTGTATTTCGCTAAGAACGTGTATGAGAAATCTGTCGTCGGCCCGAGCACGATCCAGCGGGCCGGATGACAAGGAGGTCGAAGAGGCGACCCGCTGCGGGCCGACGATGCAGACCGACGCAGCTCAGCCGGTTCCGCTGGACGGGCGAAGCCAGACAGACTTCTCATACACGTTCTAAGCACTCATGGCATATGAAACAGCCAAGTAGGCGATGTACCCCGTCACCAAGGGCACGCCCATCCACCGGCTAAAGTGGCCCTTGCGCGTGGCCACGGCAATGCACACACGCATGTAAAGCAGCATGGCCAACATGGTGGGCACAGGCACCATCAAAAACACGGCGGGATGGGCCGCAGTGGGGTCGATGATCGACAGCGGGGCGGCCAAGGCCGACAGGCCAATGACAAATAACACATTGAGAATGTCGGCGCCAATGACATTGCCCACCAGCAAGCCGGGGTGACCTTTTTGAATGGCTCGCCAACCGGTGACCAGTTCGGGCAAACTGGTACCAAAGGCCACAATGGTCGACGCAATGACCGCTTGTGGAACACCCCAGCGAGCGGCGGTGATAGACACCGAGTTAACCAATGCATCGCCGGCCAACACCACCAACACAAGTCCTGCAAGGCCAAGTCCAAAAAGTGCGGCCACGCTGGGGGTTGCGTCAGGCGAATCAGGCAAATCAGGCGAATCTGAGGAATCAGGGGAACCCAGTGCAGGAATTGCCAAAGGATGCGCACGGGCCCAATGCACCGAGATGGCCAAGTAAGCCACAAGCAACCCTGTCAGCAACACCCCCACAGGAAAGCCAAGCACCGCAGCATTTTGATGTTGGAGGTACACGCCATAGCACAAGCCTGCGAGGAGCAATGCGCTGCCAAATTGCACCCAGCCTTGACGGTTAAGCAAAAAACGATCCGCCGGTAGGGTGGTTAAAAGGCAACCTGCCCCAAAAATAAGTCCCGTGTCGGCGATGATGGATCCCACACCGTTGCCCAAGGCCAAGCCTGGCTCGCCGCCAAATGCAGCCATCACACTCACCGCAGCCTCGGGGGTGGTGGTGCCCAATGACACAATCGTTGCACCCACAATCATTTCAGGCATGCCCAGCCGTTTGGCAAGCCCTGCTG
>JAZGFZ010000290.1:0-5405 GCA_036480015.1 Algisphaera sp.
ATGGGAGGCGTCGCGGGGCCGGTCTCATGCGATCCTCTGAATAACCACGAAATACGCGAAACACACGAAAATCCTGCCTTGGTTTTCTTTCGTGCTTTTCGTGTGTTTCGTGGTTAAAAACAATTTCCGAGAACCATTTGGCGCAGGGGAAGCCATTTGGCCATCTTGGCCTGGCCCCTATTCTACCTGACTCACTATTGACTAATGATGTCCTGACCCCAGAGGTTCCAATCCCGCCACCACCGCGTCGTAATCCGCCCGCGGCACCACCTTCGGGATCAACGCCTGCTCGGCGTACCAGGCCGCGGTGCGGTAGACGCCTTCGACCATGCTGACGCTCGGGGCGAAGCCGATGAGGCCTTTAGCTTTGTCGCTCTTGAACGCACGGGCTTTGGTGTAGAATTCGCAGCGCCGAACGTGCAGGGGCGGCGCGATCCCGAGCGGTTTGCAGATCCCTTCGCAGATGCGGGCGGCGAGCATCAAGGGCCCGACCGGCCAGTGGATCCTGGGCACGCTTCCGCCGGTGGCCGCCGCGGCCAGGGCCACGAAGCGGTTGAGGGGGATGAACTCGTCCCCGCCCAGAATCATCGTCTGGCTCAACGCCGCATCGTGGTCGCCGCAGAGGATGATGCCCTCGACCAGGTCGTCGATGTAGGTGAAGTGATAGGTCACCTCGCCGCTGCCGAACATGGGGAAGCGGCCCTTGGCCACGCCGCGGAAGAGCTTGAGGAAGCGGAGGTCACCCGGGCCGTACATGCCCGCGGGGCGAAAGATCACGCCGGGTAGCCCGGCGTCGATCGCTTCTCGCATTTTTTGTTCGCCCGCCAGCTTGGTGACCTGGTAGATGTCGCCGGGGTTGTACGGCGCCGATTCGTCGCTGGGGATCTGGCTGACGTGGCCGTGCACACCGACGGTAGAGCAGTGAACCGTTCTCGCGACGCCGTGGTGGCGTGCGGCGGCGATGACGTTTTCGACGCCGCCGACGTTGACGTCTTCGTAGTAGCTGTCCGGATGGCCCGCGGTGCGAAACACGGCGGCAATGTGCTGGATCAGGTCCACGCCCTGGGCGGCAGCCTTCACGGCGTCGGCGTCGCGGATGTCACCGGACGTCAGCTCGATGCCGTCCCGGGTCAACGCCTTGGCCGCATCGGACTGCGGGTCGCGCACCAGGGTGCGGACGTGGTGCCCACGCGACTGCAGCGTGCGGGCCAGCGCGCCGCCGGTAAATCCGGTGGCGCCGGTGACGAGAATGAACTTGGAATCTTGGGGGTGGGCGTCGTCGGTCATGGCGTCTCGATCTGCTGCTGAACGTGGTCGTAAAGCCGGTTCACCCGGCGCTGGTGGGCGCTGAAAATGTGCTCAGCCTCGACGAAGCCCCTCCCGGCCGCGCCCAGTTGGCGGCTGCGCTGCGGGTCGGCGGCCAGCGCGTTGATGGCGGCTGCGAAGGCCTCGGGCGTGGGATCGGCCAGGCAGCACACGGTGTCATCGACGATCTGCGTGTGCGTGGGAAGCCGAGTGAGCAGCACCGCCCGGCCGCTGTGCATGTAGGGGAAAATCTTCTGCGGCGTGTTGATCCCCCGGGTGCGCGGCGCGGTGAGCACGTCGGCCTCGGCCAGCAGCTCGTCCAGCCGGTCGGCGGGCCAGCGGCCCAAGAAGTGGGCCGCGTCGCCCACGCCCAAGGCTTCGGAGCGCTGTTTGTAGTCGGCGATGTCTTCGTCAGTGCCACCGGCGACGACCAGATCGATCGGCGCCGCGTCGTCGGCGGCGCGGGCGGCAGCGAAGCCTTCCAAGAGCAGACCCACGCCTTGGTACGCCTCTAGGTTGCCGACGTACATCAGGATTGGGCGCTCGCGTGGGATGCCCAACTGCTCGTTCAGGAATCCGGTGGGCGCCCGGTTGGGGGCGGCCAGCTGCGAGATGTCGTGCAAGGTCTCGTGGTGCTTCGCCCCACGTGCTTTTGCCAGGTCGGCCAAGGCGTGGCACACGGGCGCGCAGGCCAGGGCGCCGCGGATGGCCTTGGCCTCGAAGACGTTGAAGACACCCGCGAGCGGCTTGAGCACCGGCTTTTTCTCGACCATCTGCTGGGCGATCGAGCTGTCCATGTCGTAGATGTAGGGGATTTTGTTCCAAAACTTGAAGTGGATCGCCATGAACACGGCCTCTTCCCCGGCGTGTACCACGTCGGGCTTCAGCTCTTTCACCAGCCGGCGAGCCAGACGAAACAAATGCCGGTCGGCCCGCAGCTTTTTCAGCGAGAAGCCGGGCCCCAGGTTGTGCAGCGATGCGGGCGCACCCGGCCGGTGCACGGTCACGTTGGGGTAGGTGCGTTCTTCGCCGCCGTCGTACACTGCGGCGTGCACCTCGTCGCCGCGTGCGGAGAGGGCCCGCAGCAGAATGTCCAGGTCGATGGGCGTGCCGCGGTCGACGTAGTAGTTGTGTGGGGCGATGACGAGGATCTTCACAGGGCGGCCCCTTCCGGACGGGTGGAGGTCGGTCGCTTGGAATCGGCTTTGTACGGCGACAGGGCCCGAAAGGGACCGAAAAGGGAAGCATCTGGGGTCAGGCGATTCCCCACTTGCATATAAATCCATTGAAAATCGCCGTTTCGTAATTGCTCGCAGATCGCCGGGCCAATCTTCAGATCACGAAAACTGCTGTTTTCGTATACTCGTAAAGTCGAGGATATTTCTAAAGGAAATGATATATCGCGAAACTCAATCGTACTTTTCTTATCCAAGGATTGAGACGCGACAGCAACTCTAAATCCGAAATGAAAATCAGTCTCGATCGGCCTAAAACTATTCGCGGAATATAGCGTATCGTTTGAATAAAAACAGGCGACAACGCATCGATCCAGATCGACCAGTAGGCCAAAATCTTGATTCTTCTCAACCCACTTCGCCGACGCCCAAACGTAGCTCGTACCCCATGAATCAAGAGTCTTTGTCGTTGCAAAAAGAGGGCGCGTCCCCGCAAAGACATAGCTTTTTAATCGCATGAAATCCCCCAAAATTATAGACGCGGACACAGCACGTCTTTTCAATGGATGGTAACGATTCATGGGAAGAGCAGCAGTGGGGTCGTCGGGAAGCATCCCGAACATTGTTAACACTTGAAAGAGGGTCTCCCGATGAGCGGCAATCGCTCATCGCATTTTTCCTTTAGCCGTCGGTTAGCGCCGACGAGGAGATCGTCATGAGTGACTGTAGTATTTTTGAGACCCTCGAACAAGTTCCTTCCTGAAAAACCGGAAGCATTTTTCGTGGTTTTCTTCGCGGTCACGTCTGCCAGATGATCGCGGCGTCTCACAATCTTTTCTTCAAGCAAAGGGGTTTGGATAATCGAGAAATGAACAAAAACCAAGAACTCATCAAGTTCCACCCCCCCCCCTGCCTTTCTTAGCGTCTTGGCGTCTTGGCGTCTTGGCGTAAATATCTTCCACGCCCCCCCTTCGCCCAAAACAGCGAACGATTACAATGCCTTTCTCCCATCAATCCCCCCTTTGCCCTAACGACAAATGCCCGAAACGCTCATCACCCTCACGCCCGAACAAGCCGCAACGCTCGTGGCGCAAACCGACGCCACCGACCTTAAGCACGATGCCCGCAGTCATGTGCGTCGCGTCACCGATGCACAAGGCAACCCTTGGGTGGTCAAGACATTTTTACATGCCCGGTGGAAACAACGCTTCACCCAAAAAATTGGCCAACACCCTGCGCAACTCGAAGCACGCTGGCATGCCAACCTTCAAAAAGCCAACGTGCCGGTGGTGCCCATTGCCGCGCAAGGCTTCGACCACTCGGGCGCTGGCTGGATCATCACCCCGTGGATGGGCGAATCGTTACACAACACCTTGGCCCAAGGCCATGCCGACACCCCGGCCCAGCGTCATCGCCTCACCCGTGCGGTGGGCACACTCACGGGCCGGTTGCTCTCACAAAAACTTTTCAATCGCGATCACAAAGCCTCCAACATCGTGATCGACCCCCACTCCGGCGAGCTTCGACTCATCGACGCGGGGGGTTGCCGCAGTGCCAAGGGACGGCCACTGCTTCTTTCAGCATTGCCCATGCTCAGCAACCTAAACAACGCCTTGTCCACCGCCGCCACCCGCCACCCGCGCCCTCATCAAGCCCGCCCCAGCCGGGCCGATCGACTGCGTTTTTTACGCTCTGTGTATGCCGCATGGCCCACGCCTCCCGACGGCTTGCAACACCTGTTACGGCATGATGCTTTCGACACACCTTCTTAGTGCAGCAAGCCCCACCTGAGACAAAGATGCCCGTCGTCCTCACAGATCCTGCGTCCACCGATTCTTCTGCGCCGCTGTGCCACCACTATTTCCCGCATCGCACCCCCAACACCGGCGACGCCTTGGTCGCTCGTGCTATTCGATGCGCCTTGGTCAAACATTTTGGTCCCTTGCGATTTGTCAATTTCCCTGCCAACAACCGCGCCGGGTCGGCCAACAACGACAAACCCTGCGGTTTGCAAGGTGAAAACCTTGCCCGCACCAACGCCCAAGCCGACTTGGTTGTCATTGGCGGCTCTAATTTATTAGAGCCTTGGTCACGCGGCCGCTGGGCGGTTTCCACCGATGCCAATTCGCTTAAATCCCTTCGCCCGCCGGTTCTTTTACTGGGCATGGGCACCGGCAGCGATTATGGCCGCCGCATCCCCAGGCCTCGGCAACCCGCCGCAAGCCAAATGATCGCCCTGCACCGCCAAGCCTTTGCGTCGGCCGTGCGCGACCAACCCACCGCCGACGCGCTCTATCGCTTGGGCCTCGGGCCCCAAGCCGCCGTCGTCACCGGTTGCCCCGTCACTTTTCTCACCCCCGCACCCATCACGGCCGTCACCGACACCAACGCCCCGCTGCATGTCAGCTTTCCACCGCCACGCATTCAAAGAACCCGGCGTGGCCGACGCTACTTTCATGCGGCCATGGCCTACATCGCCCGCTTACGCGATCGCGGCGTGCCCCTGCTTGTCACCCTGCACGATGCCCGCGACGTCACACCCGCCCAAGAACACGTTCCCAAAGGTGTTGATATTTGGTTCAAAGACAACCCCGATGAACTCATCGCCGCATTTTCTCAATGCCGAGGCGTTATTGGCTTTCGCTTGCACGCCGCCCTCTTGGGCTATGCCCTAGGCAAACCCATCGTGCCCGTGGGCTTGGATTGGCGCGGCAAAGGCTTTATTCAAACTTTCGATTTACAACACCACAGCATCGGCGATGCCCCCCGCCATCTCAGCGGGCGATTGGACATGCTCACCGAGCAATTGTTAAACAACGACCCCGCTCTGCTCAACACACTCACCGATCGCAAAGCCACATTCAGTGCAAATTTTAATTCCTTTTTACAAAACGCGGCGCAAACATGGCATGCAGAGCGGCTGCA
>JAZGFZ010000291.1:0-10208 GCA_036480015.1 Algisphaera sp.
CTCGGCCAAAAATACCCGCCCGTCCTTTTCCTTACGCAAATTTCGATCGCGCATACGCAAATACGGTTCCAATCGAGGGTCATTCGCATCAGCAATCATCTCAAGCACAAACACACTTCCCTTCAACGCTCTTACATTCAACCGCAAGCCCAAAGCTTACCCGCCCGCACATCACGATAAAAACCCAACGCAATCCCCCTAAAATGCCCCCATGAACGCATCTCCCGAGCTCACCTTCGGCTTTATCGCATTGCCTGTTTTGTTGGCCCTTTTTCTAGGAGCCATTTGCCGCTCATGGCGCATCTTGGCCGCCGCATTGTTGTGGCTTGCATTCACGGGGGCCATTGCAGCCAGTGGCTTTTTAACCGATTTTTCAGCTCGCCCCCCCCGATTGCTTTTGCTTTTGGGCCCCACCTTTTTGCTCACCTTCATTTTGAGTTTTTCGTCTCTGGGCTCCCGGCTTATGAAACTGCCTCTCGCCCTTTTGGTGGGTTACCAAGCCTTTCGCATTGTTATCGAATTACTCATCCACCAAGCCGTCGTAGAAGGCGTCGCGCCACCACAAATGACATGGTCGGGCTTTAACTGGGACATCGCCTCAGGAATCACCGCGTTAATGCTGGCGCCATGGGTTTCAAAAGCCCCACGCTACGTCGTGCTTGTATGGAACACCTTGGCCTTGGCCCTGCTTTTGTGTGTGGTCACCGTCGCCATATTAAGCGTGCCTGGCCCGTTTCAACAAATGAAACCTGACAACACATGGGTCGCCTACTTTCCTTTTGTGTGGCTTCCCACCGTGGCCGTGGTGGCCGCCCTACTGGGGCACATCGCGGTGTATCGCAAACTTTGGCAAATATCAAAAGCAGTCAAAAACACTTAGCCCCCACCCAAAAAACAGTCGTACCCACTCACTGATTTTTGGCCGCCACCACCATCGACCTCATGGGCCTCGCCACCGACTACTGCGTGAAATTCACCGCCCTAGATGCCACCAAACTCGGCCTCAAAACCACCCTCATCGCCAAAGGCTGCCGTGGCGTCAACCTCCAACCCAACGATTGCGACCTCGCCCTAAAGGCCATGCAACACGCTGGCGTCACAATCACCAACCTCTAAAACCACAAGAATTTCACCATGACAGCACCTCTTTTTCACGAACGCACCCATGCCGCCTTGCTAGGTCTCGCCGTGGGCGACGCCTTGGGCGTTCCAGTCGAATTCAATGCCCGCACTTTTCTTAAAGAGAATCCCGTCACCCAAATGTCTGGCCCTGGCACACACAATCAACCCCAAGGCACATGGTCCGACGACACCTCGCTCACCCTGTGCAGTGCCGAAAGCCTTTGCCACGGCGACGACTTGGTCGACATGGGCCAGCGTTTTGTGAGCTGGCTTACGAAAGCCCATTGGACACCGCGAGGCCACGTCTTCGATGTCGGCATCACCACAAGCGAAGCCATTTCTCGACTCGACGCAGGCAAACCGCCCCTCGAAGCCGGGCTTCGCGATGTCAACAACAACGGCAACGGTTCGCTCATGCGAATTGCTCCCATTGGGCTGTATTTCGCCAACGCCACACCCGAGCTTCGCCGCCAAAAAGCCATGAACACAAGCTGCCTTACACATGGCCACCCCCGCAGCCAAATCGCCTGTGCGTTTTACACCGAACTCATCGCCGCCCTCACCCGCGGCGAACTCTGGGGCGTTGCCTTCAACAACACCCGCAACCTTTATCGCCCATGGATTGCAGAAAACCACCCCGAAGAAGTCGAACCTTTTTCGCGCATCCTCAACCCCGGACTCCCCACACTCAAGCCCGCCAAAATATCAGGCAGCGGCTATGTCATCCACACCTTAGAAGCCAGCTTGTGGGCCACCACCAATGCCAAAACCTTTGAAAACGCCGTGCTCACCGCCATCAATTTAGGCCTCGACACCGACACCACCGGCGCCGTCACAGGCGCCCTCGCAGGACTGCGATTCGGCCGCGACAAAATCCCATCGCGATGGATCAACGCCCTTGCCCGAATCGACGACCTTAAAAAACTATGCGACCAATTCGCACTCGCTTGCGACAACGCAAACCCCACCCCCAGACCTTAAAGGCGATCACCCCATGAACCCCACCCCCCTCTACCAAGGCAAATTCCTAACCCTCGCCCAGCGCGGCCGCTGGGAATACGCCACCCGCACCAACGCCACCGGCGTCATTGCCATCGTCGCCCTGCACGACGACGACCGCATTGTGTTAATCGAACAAGACCGCCCCGCCGTGGGTGCCCGCGTCATCGAACTCCCCGCAGGCTTGGCAGGCGACACCGATGCCTCCGAGCCCCTTCTCCAAGCCGCCAAACGCGAGCTTGAAGAAGAAACCGGCTACACGGCAAACCACTGGGCCACCTTGCCCACCGTCACCTGCTCCGCCGGACTCACCGACGAAGAAGTTACCTTTTTTCTCGCCACCCAACTCACCCAAACCAGCGCCGGCGGCGGCGTCGACGGCGAAGACATCACCCGCCATGAAATCCCACTGGCCATCCTTGCTCAATGGCTCGCCAAACGCCAAGCCACCGGCCTAAAAATCGCCGCAACACTCCTCGCAGGCGTATACGCCGCAACCGCCATGAAAGAAGAACTGAAGGGCTGAAGGACTAAACTCACGACAGCGTCCATGCTCGCCATCCCAAGGCAAACACGAAGAAGCGAAGGGGATGAGGGATTGAGGGATTGAGGGGCTCAGGGGCTGAGTGAAAGGCAAGTAGATCGCTCATTCCCACGCCTCTCCTCCGTCATTCCCGCGAAGGCGGGAATCTAGCGTGTGGGGCTGAATCTCCGCCTTCAACCCCCCACCACTCACCGCGCCTCCCCCAGCGCCCGCAAACTCACACACCCGTGTCGTGCCACCACCACGTGGTCCAGCACTTCGATGCCCAGCATTTTTCCGGCGCGCTCTAGGCGGTCGGTCACGGCGCGGTCTTCGGGGCTGGGCGCGGGGTCGCCGCTGGGGTGGTTGTGCACCAAAAGCACACGCGATGCGGCCTCTTTAATCGCCGGGCGAAACACCTCGCGTGGATGCACCAAACTGGCATCCAGTGTTCCCACCGTAATGCGATGACTGGTCAACACGCGATTCTTGGTGTCAAGCGACACCACATGAAATTCTTCTTGCTTGGCATCGTTGGCCAACCGTGCAAAACGCCGACGACAAAAAGCAATCGCGTCGTCGGTGGATCGAATCGGCGTATCAGGCTCGCGTTCAGTGGCCGACGCCACACGGCGGCCCAACTCAATGCCGGCAAGAATGGCGCAGTATCCCGTCACGTCCACCGCACGACTCACCTCTTTCAACTCTGCCCGCCCCACGGCAGGCAACGATTCAAGATTCTGCTCAAACGCTTTGGCAATTTTTTGGCCTGCCATCACCGCCGACTCTCCCGGTCGACCGCTGCGCACAAGGATGGCCAAAAGCTCTGCATTGGATAACTCTGCTGCCCCCCGATCCAACAAGCGCTCACGCGGACGCTCTTGCAAAGGCTGCTCTTTCACCTGGCCTCCAAAAAGCTTGGCGTCTAACCAACGCCGCGCACAAAAATCACCCCTTGCCGTATTCCAGCGATAGTGCCCCTGCGACTCACAAATCAGCCACCCCTGACCGGCCAACTCATTCACCAACCGGGTCACCGTGGCAGGCTTTTCATCTGAACACGCTTTTTTCAACGCCAACAAATCAAAGGCCGAACGCTTGGCCACGCAATCAACCACCGCGCGATACCGCACATAACGCGAAGAACCCACTTGGGGAGCAGAAACAACCATAACAAGCCTCGTTAACGCGAAATAATCCAAAAAAACAACATTCACTCACCCTAACATATAGCGTACTTGCTCTTTCCGCCACCCCTCCAAAAAAAGACTTTGAGGGTCACGTCTGAGCGACGATCACTCCAGAAAACACTTTTAGAAAATAATCGGGAACCTAAAACCCGTTGAAATGTCCAAGTAAGGGAAGGGCTTCAATAAGTCGCCCTCTCAATGCGGCCTCAATTACAATGCACGCGTCTTTTCGTCTCCCGTAGTACGCGCCAACCCCCGCCGAGAACCCATCATGCGCCACCCATTCCCAGCCACCTCAATCGCTCTCTTTCTCTTCGCCACCCTATGGCTCCCCCTCACCGCAACACAAGCGCAACCCGCCTCCACCACGGCTGCGGCAGCGCCCCCAACTTCCGAAGCCGCCACCGCCACAACACCCCTGCGAGTCGCCCTTTTTGTAAAAAACAATGGCGATGAACAACTCGATGCGCAGCGCCCGGTTTTCGAAAACCTCATGATCGCCGAGCTCACACGTTTGGGCTTCGAAATCATCAGCCCCCAAGAGGTCACCGCCGCCCTAAGCACCTTTCACAGTGCCGACAGCACACCCTCCGCCACACCAAGTGACAACCCGCCCATGGCGACCGCTCAGCTCGACACGCTTTTAGAACAAAACAGCTCTGCCCTGCGTTTGGCCCAAACCCTAAACGCCAACTACCTGCTTGTGGGTTCCATTGATCGCCTCGACACCGCCACCCAACGGGTGATCCGACCCGATCTCAACATCGACCGCGAAGTCACCACTCACAAATTGCTCACCACCTACAAAATTCTTGATGCGGGTTTGGGCGGCAGCCTTTTCTCAGGCGCAGCCACCGCCAGCCTTCGCTCGGTCGAAAGTGAAAGCCTGCAAGGCAGCACCCACACCCTGGGCGATCTACTGCACGACGCCGCCCTGCAAATGTCTGAACAACTTGCCCTGCGTGGCGGAGCCGATGCCCTGCCTGCCCCCACCACGGACCACGCACGTGTGAATCTCGAAGTCACTTGCGCCGTCCAAGACCTCAACGTGCCCGAAATCATCAAAAATGAATCAGGCGAATTTGTTCTTAGCCACGAGCAACATCCCCTCGAACCACTGTCAGTCACCGTCGAACTGGACGGCGTGGCCATAGGCAGCGCTCCGGGCGCTTTTGGCGTGCTTCCAGGCCTTCACAAACTTCGTCTCACCCATGAGAACTTCACCCCTTGGGAGCGCACCATCAATGTGTTTGAGGGCCAAACCTTGACCGTGAACCTAACTCTCAATGATCAAGGCCGCGAAGAATGGCAAAACATGGCCGCGATGTATGAAGAACTTAAACAAACCGCACGCGGGTCAGAAGACCGCAGCAAAATTGCCCAAGGCATCGCCACCTTGCTCGAACAAAGTGGCTACCGCGTTGACACCCAAGACGCCCCCGCCATTGAGCAAAACATCATCGACAACATGAACAAGGCCAACTAAACCCAAGGGCAAAATGGCCCTGCGACCCGTGCCTGCTCAATCATCATTTATTCAACATCGCTTACCCAACACCACTTCAAGGTCCACCCCATGCCCCTCTCTCTTTTTAAAAACAGCGGCAAAACCACACGCTTCGCCGCAACTTGTGTTTTCACGCTGCTTGTTGCCGCAATGCCTCTCACGAGCATGGCCCAAGAAACCACCGCAGCCCCACCCGCACCTGCACCCGCCACCGAAACACCCGCCACGACCACTCCCGTGGCGGCCCCTGCAACGCCCCCAGTGTCAGCCGCAGTGTCAGCCCCCGCCGATCGGCGTTTGGCCATTGCCATGAACCCCGCGCAAATCACCGAAGCCCTGCGCGATCAACTGGCCCAAAGCCCCGAAGAAACACGTGCGCTTCACAAAATTTGCGCCTCACTCAATCAACAACTCATCGACCGCATGCAAAACACAGGCGCCTTTCGCATCGTCGCCCGCGCCGACCTTGAAGCGGTCATGAAAGACCAAGAATTGCAATCGGTGTTCACCAACCCCAACGACGCCAACTTGCCCAAGGCCTTCGCCCAATCAGCCGCCAAATACCTTGTCCAAACCACCCTCGATGATTTTGCCGATCAGCACCAAACCCTACGGGGCGAAGACAATCACGTGCTCGACCGCAAACGCGAGCTGCGACTTTCTGCGACGCTCAAAATCTACAACGTCACCACCGGCGAGCTGCACACCTCTGAAACATTGTTTGTCACGCAAAACCAATTTGACGAGCCCATTCGCGGCGTCGAAAGCGATGGCGATGTCACCGACCGCCTTAGCACCGACCTTGCCGCCACCTTGGCAAGCCAAGTGGCCAACCGCGTGCTCGACAAACTTTTTCCTGCCCGTGTCATTGCCAAAACCGCCGAGACCATCACCCTGAACCGTGGCCAAGGCACCGGTATTGCCGTGGGACAAAGCTGGACCATTTTTGCCGTGGGTCAAACACTCATCGACCCCTACACCGGCGTGGTGCTGGGCGCCGAAGAAGTGCCCGTGGGCAAAGCCATTGTCTTTAACGTGACCCCGCGTTTTTCACAAGCCAAACTCGAAGAAGATTTCGGTGTTAACGTCACCGGCGGCGTAGACACCTTGCCCATCGCCCGCTTGGATCGCAACCCACACGCAGACGACAACCTCCTCCCCCGCGAGTAAACCCAACCCCTGTTTTTTAAAAGGCCGGCCGTTATTTCTCCCTCCTCTATCAGCCCTCCCGCCTGGGTGCCGCCGACAAATTGTCGGCGTGGTGGCATGCGCACCGCCTTGCTGTCGCTGCTTCTTTTAGCCTTTCTTTTAGTCCTTGCCTTCACCCTCACCGGCTGCAACAAGGCGCTCATTTCAGGTCAAAATGCTTTTCGTGCCGGGCGCGTGGCCGACGCCCACGCCATTTTCGAATCTTACGCCCGTGGCGAAGGAAAAAAACGAAAAAACCGCGTGATTGCACTTTTAGAACTTGGCGCCACCCAACAAGCCCTAGGTGATTTTGAATCCAGCAACCACAGTTTCGCCCAAGCCGAAGCTGAAATCGACCGCTTTGACCGACACCCCGAAGTGTCTTTAAGCACCGAAATGCGGGCCCTGCTTGTTAATCTCAACGAACTGCCCTATCGCGGCTGGGACAGCGACCGCATCATGGCTGCCAGCCTGCGGGCCATGAACTTTTTGTTTTTGCACAACCCCAACGCCGCCCGCGCCAGCTTCAACCGCGCCTATCGCCACCAAAAAGAAGCCGTGGGCAAAAACACCAAACAACTCGACCAAGCCTACGAAGCCTCGGATCAATACGCCGCAGAGCAAGGCGTCAGCCCATGGAAAAACCGCTCACGCTCAAGCCGAGCAATGGACGACCCCCAATTTTCTAGCCAATTCAACCAACGCTACGACTATCTCAACAAATACGAAGCCTACGCCGACTACGCCAACCCTTTTGCCGAACTTCTGCAAGGGCTTTACTTCCTTTATTTCCCTGCCGACTTTGGCGACGCCGAACGCGCCCGCAAAAACCTCGAACGCGCTGCAGGCATGGCCCCGCACAATGCGGCGGTGGTCGACGATTTAAACGCCGCGCACGACGCTGCCAATGGAACCCCCTTGCCCCCCACCGTGCATGTGTTTTTTGCCACCGGCACCTCCCCTCGGCTCGACGCGTTTTATTTGGAATTGCCACTGTTTGTGGTCTCTCGCAAAGTGGATTATTTCGCAGCCAATTTCCCCACGCTGGTCGAAAACAACCAATACCTCACGCCCTGCGTCATTCAAGCAGGCACACAAACCGCCACCGCCGAACCCTTGGCCGACATCGATGCCGTGGTGGGCAAAGACTTCAAAAATCGCCTGCCCATGATCGTGGTCAAATCCACACTCAGCGCCGCACTTAAAACCACCGCCGCCTATGCCATCAACGAGAGCATTCGCCGCAACAACACCCCACAGCGTTCTTCAAGCAGCCAACACGGGCACGGCAATCCTTATTACAACAACCACTACAGCAGCAGCAATCGCCGCCACAACACACGAACCCACTCTCAAACAGGTGATGTTGGCGAAGAACTGGCCGTTCTATTTGGCCGTCTTCTCACCATGGGCTATCAAGCGGCCACCAACCAAGCCGACCGACGCATTTGGTCGTCACTGCCTAAAAAAATCGACTACACCCGACTGCCCATGCCCGCCGACGGCATCGTGACTTTCAATGTCGGCCAACAACAATCCGCCCCCCTTGAACTTGACCCCACCTGCAGTCATGGTGTGTGGGTGCGAAGCATCGGCCCAACCGCCCCGCTTATCATTCAGTCGTTCCCCTTTAAATCATTACCCCCTGACGTCATCCCTTCGTCCGCCTCTTCGCCCACCCCCTCGCCCGCCGTCCCAACCCCCACAGAGCCGTCACCATGATCAAACCCACCCACTTCGCGCAGCTCCTCACGATGGCCGCCTTGCTGACTGCAAGCGTCGGATGCCAAACCGTCAACACCGCACAACGGGCCGAGCCCCAAAGCCAGCGCGATTACATCGACGACCAACGCATCGTCACCGACGGTTCACTTAACAAAGTGGCCCGCATTATTTCACTCAACGAACACCGCCTCGAAAACGGTCGCCTCAGAGTGCAAGCTCAAATTCAAAATCAAAAAAAGAGCAAACGCACCGTTCACTACCGATTCGAATGGCTCGACACCAACGGCATGGTTCGCAAATCGCTCACCAGCAGCTGGAAGGCTATCAATATCCAAGGCGGCCAAATGCAGTCCATCAGTGCCACCGCCACCCACGCCGACGTTATCGACTTTCGTCTTGAACTCATCGAACGCAAACCCACAGGCCTGCTTGAGTACTGAGTCGCCTAAACAAAAAAACGTCCCCTCAACTCTTTAATCCTCACCCCCCCAGCCCACCATGCACAAAACCATCCTCACCACCGCCGTCATCGCCACCCTTCTCACCACCGCTTGCACCACACCCGCCAAGCGACTGGACACCAACACACGTCAGCGCATCGTGACCACCAGCGGGCTCGATGTCGATGACGCCATTCGCGCCGCCGACGTGCTCACCGAGTCCATGCTCAATTCGCGTGTCTTCAATGGCGCTGGCGAAAGTATCGACGGCAAACCGCCACTCATCGAAGTGTCCACCTTTATCAACAACACCGAAACACAAATCGACCCCGACAGCGTGCTCAAGAAAATCCGCATCGAGCTCACCAACTCAGGCCTTGCAAGGGTATTCACCCCACGCGGCCACGACGCCATTGCCGCCGAACAATCTGCTCGCGATCAATTTCGAAATGACGCCTCCAACACAGGACGCCCCACGGTTTTGCGACCCGACTACACCCTCAGCTTCAAAATCATCGACGACCGCGCCAAGGCAGGCCGCATTCATGAGCTCACCTACACCTTCCAAATGAGCCTCACCGAAGCCAACACCCGCATTGCCGCATGGGAAGGTGAAGAAATCATCTCCAAGCAAGGCAGTAAATCAACCGTCGGCTGGTAACACAAACAACCTCAAAACAACCCCAGCATGCAACAACCCCCCGTCTTTTCGGGGGGTTGTTGCATTCACAAGCCATCGCATGTTTGCAAAACAAAACATCGAAATTGCATGGGATATGAACCGTCAAATAACCAAGGGAGCCAAGGAAGGCAAGCAAATCTTCTTGTCTTTTGTCCCCTTGCCTTCCTTGCCTCCCTTGGCGACTTGCCGATTAAACCTCTTCGCCATCGTCCTCACTCACGCCACGCCGTACCGAACCATCGCCGGGTCTTGCTGTCCCAACTCGGCAAACGCTCGCACGCGTAGCAAGCATGAGTCGCAATGGGCGCAAGGCACGCAGCGCTCACCTGTGGCATCGGGCTTGGGGTCATAGCACGAGTGAGTTAATGCAAAATCAACGCCATGCTCTTGCCCCATCTCGATGATGGCCGGTTTGGCCAGGTCCATCAAGGGGGCATGAATGGTGAGGTGATGGTCTTCCACCCCGGCCTTGGTGGCCAAATTGGCCATGGCCTCAAACGACGCGATGAACTCGGGTCTGCAATCGGGGTAGCCCGAGTAATCCACCGCATTCACGCCCAAAAACAATTCGGTGCTGCCCAGCACCTCGGCAAGCGCTAAGGCATAACTCAAAAAAATCGTATTGCGAGCGGGCACATAAGTCACCGGAATATCAGCGGCCATGGCGGTTTCATCACGGTCTTTGGGAACCGCCAACGCATCATCGGTCAAGGCGCTACCCCCAAAAGCCCGCAGGTCGATAGAAGCCGTGCGATGCGACGCCGCACCCAAAGCCGTGGCCACCTCGGCAGCCGACACCAACTCAATGGCGTGGCGTTGTCCATAATCAAAA
>JAZGFZ010000292.1:0-10379 GCA_036480015.1 Algisphaera sp.
TAAAATACTCGCTTGGGCCTCATCGCAAAGACGCGTGTCCAAGGCAAATCAAGGCCACGTCTGGCAAAGCACCCCCGACACAAACACAGAAAGAAACGCAAGTCGCTTCAATAGAATGACTTAAAAAAGTGACCGGGGTGGGATTCGAACCCACGACCAGCGGCTTAAAAGGCCGATGCTCTACCAATTGAGCTACCCGGTCGGTCTCCGTGTCGCCACGGAACGCGAACGATACGCTCACCGCCCCGCCGGGTCAAGATTCCCCCCCACAGAACCCCCAACATGGCCCCAACACCGCCCCGCCACTCCGATTTCCACCACGCCAACATCCAACACCCCGCCAAGGTTTGGGTCATTGCTGAAATTGGGGTCAACCACGACGGCAGCGTGGCCCGCGCCACCGAACTCATTCACGCCGCTGCAAAAGCGGGAGCCCACGCGGTGAAGTTTCAACTTTTTCGGCCCGACCGCCTGCTTTCGGCTCAAGCTCAGTTGGCCCAATACCAAAAAAGCCAAACATCCCCCACGCCACCCCAAAACCCACGGTCACTCTTGGCCAAACTCACCCTCACGCCCGACGACCTTCAACCCCTGCGCGATGCCACCCAAGCCGCAGGAATGGCCTTTGTCGTCACCCCTTTCAGCCTCGAGGATGTGGCCGACCTGAAATCACTGGACATCGACGCCGTCAAAATCGCATCGCCCGACGCCGTCAACCTGCCCTTGCTCGAGGCCACCGCACAACTCAACAAACCCCTGTGGATTTCCACAGGCACCTGCGATTTGAATGAACTCGACGCCGCCGCGAAACTTGTTCAACAAACAAACGGCGCCCTTTTTCAATGCGTCTCGGCCTATCCCACCCCCGACGCCTCTGCCGCGCTGGGCGGCGTAATCGCCCTTAAAAATCGGTTTCCCGAACTGCGTATCGGCTACAGCGACCACACCGCCGACCAAGACACCGGCGCCCTGGCCGTGGCCGCCGGAGCCTGCGTGCTCGAAAAACACCTCACCCACGACCCCACCGCACCCGGGCCCGACCATGCAGTGAGCCTCGACCCCGCGGCTTTGGGCCACTACATCGCCGCCGCAAAGCGGGCCGCCGTGCGGCTTGGCCCGCTGACCAAAATCTGCCAGCCTCTCGAAACCGATGTACGCAAAGTGTCGCGCCAAAGCCTTTGCCTCACCCGCGACCTTCCCGCAGGCCACCGCCTCACCCCCGCTGATCTCACCATCAAACGCCCCGGCACCGGATTGCCCGCAGCCGCCCTCACCGCCACCTTGGGCCGCACGCTCAAACGCGCCGTAACACGCGACAACCTTCTGCACGAAGCCGATTTGGCCCCGCAAACTTAAGAATAATCCTGAAATAGCGTCCCTGTTTCAGGGACCACAGGGTAAGCGGTGTCATCTCCGGCCACAGCCAACTCTCCCGTCATCCCCGCGCAGGCGGGGATCCAGCGCGCGAGCTAGGTTCCCGCCTTCGCGCACAAGTCTAGGTTCCCGCCTTCGCGGGAATGCACGAAAGGGAGCGTCGACCATGACCGGCAAAAATCCGCGAACGGTGACAAAAAAAATTTATTTCACGACTGTTCCATAGTCCCCAAAAAAACATCAAGCCTCATCCCCTGTCTTTCTTGGCGTCTTGGCGTCTTGGCGTAAAGCTTCTCCGCGATGCCTCCTCGCTCAAAGCGATGAACGTCTACTGTTTTTTAATGCCAAGCAATACTTAGGACCGATGGTCTATGAAATAAGCCCCGTAGCCGCCTACACCCCTTGCGCCCCAAACCGGAGTCATAAGGCCATGTTCCAAATCGTCCTCATCGCTGTCATCGCCTACCTCGCCGCCTGCTACGGATACGGCATGTTCCTGCTGTGGAAGCTCTACAGCAGCCGCCCCGCAGCCGTCGAAGAAGCCGCCGCCCAACGGCAAGAACGCGCCAAAACCATCACCCAAGAATACGTAAAACACGCCACTTCGAAGTCCACTGCCAAAGCGGCCTAAATCGCTCCCCACAACAAGGCCCATGCCTAATACAGAGTCTTTCCCCGCGCCCCGCCCCACCCGGCGGGGCGTTTGCGTTAAAGCATCAAGAACCAAGGCCACAAAACGCCCCCACAGGTACCATCACCTTCAATGGCCACCTCCTCCCCCTCCGCAGCATCCCTGTACGACGACCTCAACCTTGCAAGCGTCATCGCAGGCACGGCTCGCCTTTCGCCCCACGACGCACTGCGACTTTATAACGAAGCCCCACTGCGCGACCTAGGCCGTTGGGCCACCGCCGTCGCCCATCGCAAGCATGGCGCGGGGTCCGACGCCATTCGCACCTACATCATCGACCGCAACATCAACTACACCAACGTGTGCTCAGCCAGTTGCACGTTTTGCGCCTTCTTTCGCAAAGAGGGCGACCCCGACGCCTACACCCTCACCCGCGATCAACTGCATCAAAAAGTGCGCGAGCTGGTGGCCATTGGCGGCACGCAAATACTTTTGCAAGGCGGCATGCACCCCGGCTTGGGGGTCGACTTTTACATCGACCTGCTTCAAGGTCTTAAATCCGAGTTCCCAGACATTCACATTCACGGTTTTAGCCCGCCCGAATTTGTTGAGTTTGTCGCGGTGTACGATCTTCCGGGCTTTCCCAAGCCCGGCGCCCGCCAATCGCACACCCTCGATCACGATGTTTGGATGGCCAAGCTCGAAACCATCATAAAACTGCTCATGGACGCCGGACTCGACACACTGCCCGGCGGCGGCGGCGAAATTTTCCCCGCCCATGTACGCAACCGCATTGGCCTGGGCAAAGCCACCGCCCCGCAATGGCTCGATGTCATGGAAGCCGCCCACCGCGTGGGCATGTCCACCAGCGCCACCATGATGTTTGGCCACATCGAAGGCGCCGCCGACCGCATTTTGCACATGGACGCCGTGCGCCAACGCCAAGACGCCGCCCTTCAAAACAACCTGCCCGGGCGCTATCTCAGCTTCATCAGTTGGCCCTTTCAGCGTGAAAACACCCCACTGGGCAACCTGCCCGAGTTCGACCGCGAATCGGGCGAGGCCTTCCCCGGCGATGTGCTGGGCCAAGCCGTGCTCAACGGCGAGGTCGACCCCCACGACAAAAAAGCCTTGGCCAAAGTCGCCCCCCGCGCAGGCAAAGTGGTTCGCATGGCTGGCGCCACCGATTATTTACGCACCCAAGCCCTCAGCCGCCTGTACTTCGACAACATCGATCACATCGGCAGCAGTTGGGTCACCATGGGCCCGCGCATTGGCGAACTTGGGTTGTATTACGGCGCCGACGACATGGGCAGTGTCATGATGGAAGAAAATGTGGTGAGCGCCGCAGGCACCACCTACTGCCTCAGCGAAGAAGTCCTCTGCCATCTCATTCGCGACGCAGGCTTCACCCCTGCCCAACGCAACAACGCCTACCAACACCTCAAGGTTCACCGCGATTGCACCTCGCCCGACCTAAGCGTCACCGACTGGTCCACCCAACGCCTTAAAAAGCTCCACATCGAAACCAGCCCCTGCCCCGGCGACGAAGGCAAAAACGCCATAACCCCCGTCACCGTGGGCGGGAAGTAGAACGCCGCCAAAACGCCAGTTTAGGGCTACCTCTTTGGAACACACAATGCGGGCCCCGCCCACGACAGGAGCGTTCGCAAGCCCGTTCAACACGTTGCCTTAAAATGAAGTTGCAACGCAACAAGGGTGGTTTTCGCCCTACTTCAAGGTAAACTTAATTCATGTCTGCAATTCCCCAGCAAAACATGACCGTCGAAGAATTTGAACGCTATGCGTCCAAACACGGGCGTTGCGAGCTTATCAACGGAGAGGTTTTTTCCATGTCACCCACCGGAGACGAACACGGAACCATCACAGGCATGCTGCACGGGTATCTCTGGCACCACGTCAACACACATAAGCTCGGACGCGTATACGCCGCCGAAACTGGCTTCAAAGGCCGCGATTCACAAACCGTCCGCGCCCCCGACATCGCATTCACCGCCCAAGCCCGCTTGCCCAAAAAACGCAGCACCTCTTTTAGCGATGTGATTCCCGACCTCATCGTCGAAACCACCTCTCCCAACGACCGCTCAGGCGAAGTGGCCAGCAAAGTGCGGTGGTGGCTTGCACAAGGCGCCCAACTGGTTTGGATCATTGAACCTCAACCCCAAACCGTCACCGCCTACCACCCCAACGGCTCCGCCCGCGTTTTCGCCAATCAAGACCTTCTCGTCGGCGGCGACGTGGTCCCGCATTTCACGCTCCCCGTCTCCGCCATTTTTGAATAAGCAACCGTGAACGGTGACCGTTCACGAATTTTAAGCGAGGGGGCATCGCGGAGAAAATTCTCGCACATACGCCCAAAGTACAAAAGTATTCTTCTTGGTTTTTACTTGTATTTCCTTGCCTTCCTTGGCGTCTTGGCGTCTCTGCGTCTTGGCGTAAAATTCCTTGCAAGAGACGACTTGCCCATGGCTCGTCAACGCAAATCTTTTTGAAAACCGTGAACGGCAACCGATTACGGCTACTCCGCAATCTTGAGCTTACGCTTCGCCCGTTGCTCGCCCATGTCAATCAGCACCCGCTGGGTCAGCGTGCAGTGCCGCACCACGTGATTCAACAGCGCAATGGTTTGCAGCGTTTCCTCGGCCGTCATGGGCACATGGGCCGATGCATGAATACTCCCCAAACTTTTTGCCGCAGCCTGCACCGATTCAATCGTGGCTTCCAACGCATCATCACTGTCCACCACACCGTCGTTGTTAAAGTCCAACTCCAAGTCCAACCGCGAGGCATTCCACTCGGTGCCATTTAAAAACGAACTCAAAATTTCCTCTTGCGCCCGACGATCCGGAAGGTGCCGCACCAACAAACGAATCGAATCGAAATCAGGCTGCGACTGCCCGGCAATCCACCGGTACACCGTCGATGTCGACACCCCCGCCAACTCGCCAATCTCACGGGCCGAAGTCAACTTCATATCAATCACACGCTGAAGGGTTTTTTGAAGCATCGAAAATCCTTAAATCAAAAACAAAGACAACGCAAAACAATTCATCTCATCACATTCAACACCAAGCCAAAGGGCGCATCCCTTTCCCACAACACGCCACCCTAACCGACTTGGTTCACCACAAATGCTAAAAACCTTCGCCCATGTCCCGCACGCGGGGTAAAGTGAACCTTCCGTGATCCTCCTCCCAGCCCCCTCTTGCCCCTCTTTTATAAGGCCCGTGGCATCCCGTTCACTTGCCAGCCTTCTCAAAGCGACCTTCCCCATGAAAAAGCACTTGTTCTGTCTATTCGCACTCAGCTTGTTGACCGCCCTCACAGGCTGTGTCAAAGTCAAACAAACCACCACCCTCAAGCCCGACGGCAGCGGCAAAATGGCCTTGCGTATCGCCATCAACGAACAAATGCTTGCCATGGGCGGCAACAGCACTTTTTTTGAACACTTCTCCCCTCAAGCACTGGCCCAACAAGAAGCCGCGGGCTGGGTCGCCTTCACCCAACCCACCACCCACATCGAAGGAAACTTCAAAATCGTTGAATTCGTCGGCTACTTTCGCGACATCAACACCGTGCGTTTTGGCGACTCTTTTGGAAACCCCAACCTGCCTGTGCCCTCCGAAGAAAGCAAAGCCACCACCTACGCCTTAAACCCAGGCCAACTCCAAGTCACCCGAAGCCTCGCCACCCAAGTGATTCACGATCTTAAAGAAGATGGCGAAACCTTTAACGACCCCGCCACCCGCGCCATGATGGCCCCCATGATGGAAGGCTTCGAAATCACCGAGCAATACGTCATGCCCGGCACCATCACCAACGCTCCGGGATACGAAACCCACGACACCACCGCCAACCTCACCATCACCGCAGACAACCTGCTTGCCGATGAGCCCTTCACCATCGCCGCCCTCGAAGACAACGTCGCCGAAATCACCTTCACCCCCAACAACTGGACCAACAACGACCAAGCCGCATGGCAAACCGAACTCGCCGCCGCCGAAACCGCGTGGGCAAAGATCAAAACCCAAGAGACAGAATCACCCCCCACTGATTTGGAATGATTCAAAAGACCGCGACCAAACGAACCCACTTTCCACTTCGTCGCCGTTCACAACTTTTTAAAAGAGTACCTGCCGGGTAATGCGAAGGAAATTTAACCGCCAAGAGGGCAAGCGAGGGAGCCAAAGAAGGCAAAAAAGAAAATGAAGTCAAGGCGATTGAGAAACGCCCCTCAGAAAAACATCTCACTCTCCTGTCTTCCTTGGCCCCCTTGGCGTCTTGGCGTAAAATCGCTTGCCAGAGACAACTTGCCCATTGCGCCAACGCAAATACCCTCCTAAAACCTATAAACGGCTACTACACTTCTTCTATATGCCCGACGACGACCTGCCCACCAAGTCCACCGAATTGCCTGAACGTTTGGCCCGAGCCTTAGGCCGCCTCGCGCTTCGCGCAGGAGGCTACCCAGGGCGCCAATACGTGGGCACCGTGCATCGCCACATTTCTCGCAATCGCGGCGGTCGGCGGTTCACCGCAACCTCCTCCGACGGCACCACCCTTGACGCATGGTTTTCACCGCGTGACCCCACATCGCCCAAGCGACTGCCCGTGGTGATCGCCCACGGACTCTTTCAAACCAAAGAGCGCCACTTCAAACGAGCGTGGAAACTCAACGCCCGTGGACACGACGCCATCTTGTTTGACCACCGGGCACATGGCCGATCCACCGGAAGCACATCCACCTATGGCGTGATGGAAAAACACGACACCAAGGCCGTGATTGACGAGGCCATTCGCCGAAAATTCATTGAACCACGCGTCATCACCATGGGCTTTAGCTTGGGCGGCGGCACCGTGCTTCAACACGCGCCCCTTGACGACCGTGTGGCAGGTGTGATCGCCTTGGCGCCTTTTTGCGATTTTCGCGAGGCCATTCGAAGCTTTCGCCGCACACTCACGCCATGGATGAACGAACGCTGGATTTTAGAAGGCCTCGACGCCGCCAGCACCGAAGCGGGTTTCTCCTTAGACGAAGCCTCTTCTCTCGCCGCCTTTGGTCAAATCACCGTGCCTGTACTCTTGGTCGAGGCTGGCCGCGACACCTATTTGCCTGGCCCAGCCCACGCACAACTGCTCGCCGAAACCAAGGCCCACGACGCCGTCACCCTCATCACCATCAAAGACGCCACCCACAACACCCTGGTTCAACGCACCTGGCCCAAACTCGATCGCGCCATCGCCCGCTTTTGCGCAGACTGTGTTTAAAGACTAAAAAAGAACTTTTTTCCCTTTTTTACTCGCCAAAGCATGCTTGCGAAGCATGTTCATGTTAGTTGGGGTAGAATTATGCCCCGCCTCCTTTACCTCAACTCCCTACCGAGCCCCCCCAATGCGCCCATCTTTCCTCACCGCCTGCACCGCCTGCACCCTCCTTCTTATGGTCGCCTGCACCAGCCCCGACCCCGTCAAAGAAACCCTCACCGAAACAGCAACCGACGCACCCGCAGTCGAAGCCGTTGAAGAAACCACCGAAGCCGCGACCGAGGCCGTCGAAGCCCTCGAAGACGCTGGCACCGACATCACAGAAAGTGTCGAAGAAGCCGTCTCTGCTCCTGACGCAACTGACGCAACCGACGTAACCGACGCTGTTGAAGAAGCCGTTCCCGAAATCGAGACCACCATCGACTCAACCGTCGATGCCGCCCCAGCAACCGACGCTCTTGACGCGACCGACACGACCGCCGCAACTGACGCAACCGAAGCTGTCGAAAACGCCAGCACTGAAATCACCGAAAGCGTCCAAGAAGCCGCCCCCGAAATCGACACAAACATCGACTCAACCGTCGATGCCGCCCCAGCAACCGACGCTCTTGACACGACTGAAGCGGTCGAAGCGGTCGAAAACGCCGGCGCTGAAATCACCGAAGGTGCCCAAGAAGCCGTCTCCGTTCCTGACGCAACTGACGCAACTGAAGCAATCGACGCAGCTCCCGCAACAGACATCACTGAAGCCGTTGAAAACGTAGGCTCCGACATCGCCGAAGGCGTTCAAGACGTCGCCGAGACTGTTACAGAAGAAGCTGCCGAAATCATCACCGTGCCTGTCACCGCCAACGAAATCGGCGAGCAAGCCGAAACCATCCTCGAAGGCGCAGGCAGCAACTAAACCCAAACCCTTCCAGCAATCGAAACAACTAAAAACCCCACAGCCTCGGCTGCGGGGTTTTTAGTTGTAATGAGCATAAAGGGGCAAAGGGATTAAGTGAAAAGCAATTCAGAAGTGAATCCATTCCCCCACACACCAAACACTCACTTCAAATACACCCGCGTCATCTCTTTCGGCAACCGGCACAACAACTCATACACATGACTTTTGGCCAGCGCCGCCAGCCTCTCAACCGTGTTGGGCGCCGCCGGGTCGCTTGCATACAGCTCAACCTCCAATCCCCGCAAATCAGCCGTTGCCGACAGCCCCGTCGCCTTCACCAAGTCGGTGAGATCAATGCTGATTTGATCCATGTTGACCCGCCCACGCACCGGCGCTTCGTGCCACTGCTCGCCCACACGCACACGCACCAAAGCCCGATTCGACAGCGCCAACGGATAGCCATCGCCATACCCCACCGGCACCAACCCCAGCGTCGTCGCACGTCGCAATTTGTGTGTGGCGCCATAACCCACCGTTGCCCCACGTTCATAACACCCCGCCGAAATCACCCGACTCACCCATCGCAAGGCAGGCTTTAATGTGGCCACGGTTGGAGCCTCCACCCCCGCAAGCCCTGCCTCGCCATAGCCATAAAGCCCCAAGCCTGGCCGAATCATCTGTGGCGACTGAGACCACACGCCCGTTGCCCCATGCAAAACCCCACCACGCAACGTTCCAAACGTATTGGCCAAATGCACCGTCACATCCTTGCCCCATGAGCCGCCATGGGTTTCAATCAGCGCGGCAAAAACCGCGGCCTGTTCCGTCGCCCGTTCGCCATCGGTGTCGGCCGTGGCCAAGTGAGACATCACCCCGGCCAACACAACATGCTTCATGCCCGCCACTTTTTCCAGCACGTCAGGCAACTGCGCTGCCGTCAACCCCGCCCGACTCATGCCCGTGTCCACATACAAATGCACTGGCCAAGTCATCGCATACGCACGACCCATTTCCTCAAGCTGCTCTAGCTGCTGCACATCTTGCACGGTTAAATGAAGCCGCCCTGCCACCGCCGCCCGAAAGGCGCCTTCACTGCGTGTTAAATGCCGCAAGGGATAAAGCAACAAAAGCGGTGTGGTCACCGCCCCGGCACCCAATTCATCGGCTTCGGCCGGCGCAAACACACCCAGCATGGCGCAGCCCGCCTTGGCCAACCGGTGGGCCACCGTCACCGCCCCATGGCCATACGCATTTTTTTTAACCACACCACAAATCGCGACATCAGGCCCCACTCGCGATCGAAACGCCGCCACATTGGCCGACAACGCGCCCAAGTCGATCTCCAAATAACTCAATGGCGGGGTGGGGGTTTGGGTGGCCAATGCAAAGCTCATCACCCCATCCTAGGCGCGTCAGGCAAAACGATCATTTGCCAAGGTCACTTCCCTCACAATCCCCCCCCCGCCCTTTCTCCGCCTCGCCCGCAAGCTCCCGCACGCCCCATCCCCCGCCGTTAAGCTAAAGCCTTACGAATAACACTGAAACAATCACGATAACACCCCGCCACAACACCCCAAAGTCAATCCATGGCCACAGACAACACGCAGGAACTTTTCGACACCTCCGTCACCTTTGCCGACTTGGGGCTCTCTGATCAAGTCATCACCGGACTCACCGCCGCAGGTTTTGAACACCCCACAGGCATCCAAGCCGCACTCATCCCCCCCATCGTCAACGGCAAAGACGTCATCGGCCAAGCCAAAACCGGCACCGGCAAAACCGCCGCCTTTGGCCTGCCCATCCTGTCGCTGGTCAATCCCGAGGTTCGCGGCCAAGCCCTCGTGCTTGTTCCCACACGCGAGCTGGCCAACCAAGTGGCCGCCGAACTCGACAAACTGGGCGAAGCCACAAGCATTCGCACCTCGGTCATCATCGGCGGCGAATCAGCGCAAGCCCAGCAAAAATCAATGGCCCAAGGCGGCCACCTCATCGTGGGAACCCCCGGCCGCGTGATGGACTTACACGCCCGCGGCATCCTTTCATTCAACGACATCAAATTCATCGTGTTGGATGAAGTCGACCGCATGCTCGACATCGGATTTCGCGAAGACATCCGCAAAATCCTCAAGTCAGTGCCCAATCCCGATCGCCAAACCATTTTCGTGTCCGCCACCATGGACGTTCAAATCGAGCGGCTCGCCC
>JAZGFZ010000293.1:0-9278 GCA_036480015.1 Algisphaera sp.
TCGGGGCGAACCCGGATTTCTTGTAAGAGAAGTACGTCGGGGGCAATGGTATCGAGATGATGGGCAAAGCCTTTGCGTAAGGCGGCGCGAAGGCCGTTCACATTCCAGGTGGAGATTCGCATGGCAGGGAGTATCGCTTAATGAGGAGGTGGGGCACGGGAGGCGAATCAAATGAGGGCCGAAATGTTAAAATAGGTAAAAAGGCGCGTTTTTGACATCGAAAAGAATAAAAGGGCTTGGTAAAAAGGGTTTGCCCTGATAAGCTGTTGTACGTACAGGTGTGAGCTTGTACACGTTTCACGGTGAGAGGATTGTTTCGATTCCGGGGGCATTGGTGCTTTACTTAAAGCGTCAATGCACAAATACGAAAGAATCCGATGTGCGTGTTTAGGCTTGTTTAAACTTGTTCAACAAGTTTATAAGCAAGAACGCACGAGATGATGTGGACGGTCAAGTAAGCGGTGAAGCGTAGGCACGGTCGGTGTTTCACCTGTGCAGATGTATTTTTGGCCTTGTTGGCCAAGTTCTTCTGCGAGTTACTTTTGGCACACAGACGCTAGCGCATTTGCTGGCGGCTCAAGGAAGAGCCTGCCTGTTCTTAAAGAGAGATAAGTTCAAGTCTGTAAGACCCTGGTTTTTTGAGTGAGGAACTGTAGAGATGAACAACACGAATCAGCGTACTTCTTGTGTGGCGGCGGTGGCGATTGCTGCCTTAACCGCCTTTCCGGCTTCGGCCACGGTGTACTCGTATGCCGGTACCGATATCGATGATATTTCGGCGCCGGTTGAAGGCATTGGTGCTGAAATTCACACCGTGAATACGACATACGACGATGTGACAGAACGCTTCACGTGGGACGTGGTTTTTAACCCCGGTCCTGGTGGCGCTCAGCCCAACGGTTTTACTTTGGTGGTGAATGACGGCCCCATGCCCAAAGGGCATACCGGCGAGCTGGCGGCCCTTTATTTTGACGCCACCGGCGCCCACCAAGCCGCTCCCATTGTGACAGCCTACGCTTACAACGGCGCCGACTCGGCGACATCGTTTCGGCACTCTGATTTTCACGATGTGGTCGCAGATGCTCAAAATGCCCCCGACACCATTATCTCCTCGCTCAACGATGCATCGTTTATCGAAACCGCACAAGTGATTGACAACGCCGACGGAACCCGCACGATGCGGCTGGCCATCGACGCGTCGGCTATCAATGCCCACAGTCCTTCAGAAGCATCGATCGATCAACTCAACGGCGATGCCCCGTTGTCATGGTTGGGCTTGGCATTTGCTCAAAAAATGGGCGTGTGGTTTCACCCATACAACCTAGCCCGTGACACGATTTACAACGACGATGGATTTTTGTTTGAAGACACCACCAACTTGGCTGAAACCGGCTGGTGGGTGGCAAGCAACTACGGCACATTGGACGCCACCGACTTGGACACCACGTCTTCGGTGGTGCCTGAGCCCGCCAGCATGTTGATTGCTGTTGGCGGCTTGGCCCTTTTGGCCGGTCGTCGTCGCCGAGCCTAAGACGAACAAGGCATCGCGTTCACCAACGATTTGCCAACGATTGTTTATTCAAAGCGGCCCGCTTATGCGGGCCGCTTTTTTAAATGGACCGCAAGATGAAGTGCCATTGAATGTGGCGTGGAATTGGCCCCGCGGCGGGTCGTCCACCGTTTTGAGTGAGGGGGTATCACGGAGAAGTTTTACGCCAAGACGCCAAGGCACCAAGACGCCAAGACACCAAGAAAGGCAGGAAATGAAGCTTGGTAATAAATTCTTGGCCTTTTCGTTCAATCGCGATTATTTCAAATGTATTTCAAAAAGCAGCGAATGGTTATAGCAATTCATACAGTCATTCAAAAAGAGCCCCTAAACCTGGCATTGTTTTTCGCGCACATGCCAAAGAGAAAAAGTGTTCTTGTTGCTTTTTTGTCTTCCTTGGCGTCTCTGTGTCTCTGCGTCTTGGCGTAAAATCTCTTGCCAGAGACACGGATTGCCCATGGCGCGTCAACATAAGCATCTTCCTAAAGCTTGCGAACGGTGACTCCTAACGGTGGCTGGGAAAGAGGTGGCCGTTTATATTTTTTATTGCTTTGAACCCAAAAACACCCCGGCGGCGGTGTCGAGTTGGTTGGCAAAGCGTGGGCCGCCTTTGACGTCGCCATTGCGTAATTGGTCGAGGGCGGTTTCGAATGCGGCGGGTTTTGTGTCGGGCAGGGCCATTTGGTTGACGAGCGCGGCGTAGCCGGTGTTGAGAAGGTGGTCTGCCTGGTGATCGCCTTCGGTGGCGTGTTGGGCGGCTCGCTCAAACGATTGCAGGGCGGTTTTCAAATGGCCGTTGGCTAGCCGTTGGGCGCCCAGCACCCAGTGGGATCGGCTGTGTGCGAGGTTGTCGCGCCCTAGGGCTCGGGTGAGCCGCAGGTTGGTGTGGGCGGCTTGGAGGCCTCGCTCTAAATCATCGCGGGTTGGTGAAATGGCGTCTTCGCCCCAGCCTGGCCATGTGAAGGAGGCGAGGTCGTAGCAGGCCGCCTTGGCCGCGCCGCGTAAGGCGTCGGCTTGATCGGGGTCTTGTGCTTGCGAGGCTGCGGTGAGCCCGTGTTGAATGGCCGCTTGGGCGAAAAACACGGTGGCCGAAAGGTTTTGGGTGACCCAGTAGCAATGCCGCATGGTTTCGTGCATGCCAGTGATGGCGGCCAGCACGTCGGGTAGGTCGGTCCAAGGTTCAAGCGCAGCGAAGGCGTCTTGGGTTGCGTAGATCTCCAGAGACTGAGCTTGGAGGTTCATGGGAATTTACTCGTCGTGGTCGCCGTCGATGTCGAGCACAAGACCACGGCTTTGGGTTTGTTGCATGATCAGGCCGATCATGGCGGGCACAAAGACCAGCAGGGGAATCACCAAATTGCTGGAGCGTAGGCTTGAAGTCACGGTGGCTTGCCAGGGCTCAAAACTAAGTAGCAATGCAATCGCGCCCATGACCGCAAGGGTGCTGCCGCTGACCGAGGTGAACCACACCACCGAAAGTTTGAAAAGAATAAAGGCGAGCATGCCGCAAATGAGCAAGCCTAAAAAAGCGCCAAGCCAATAGGCTTCGGACGGCACCCAATATTGCGGGACGGTGCTTCCTTCGGAGGCAATGGTGTTGATGGCATCGGCCATGCCTGCCCATAGGTTGGCACCGACGAATGCGCCCGTGAGACCGCCCATGAGTGCGACGGCGTATTTCATGAGGGGAAAGGCAAGGGTGGCCATGAGCACGCCCAAGCATGCAGCGACAATGTAGGGGGCTCCGATTTTTGAGCCAAACCAATAGCCTGCAAACATGCCCAGCAAAAGCGCCACGCCAATGGTGGCTGCTCGGTAAAAACGATAGCCGTTGAGCATGCACATGACCCCGACGATGACAAAAATGACAGCCCAAACCGCGCCCAGTGAAGAGAGGTGCTGGATGACGTGGTCGGGTTGGGCCAAGGCGTCGCCTTTGGAAAACATACCGGCAACCACATCAAAGAAATTTTTGATGGCTTCGCTCATGCTGGTGGGCGATGAGTGGGTGACCGATGCCGCAGTGGACTGGGCCAACACGGGAAGGCAAAGTGGGGTGGTGATGGGCATGGTGCGGCTCCGAAGAGGAGAGGTGCCGCGGGGGTAAGGTGCGGGCTCTCATGGGAGAATCCGCTTGCGGTCACTAACGCGGCTCATCGGCCTGGCGTTGGCGCAGTGCCCACTGGATAAGTAAACCCAACAGCGTTATCAGACCAACGCTGAGAAGCACCCCACGCCATTCGGTGGGTAAAACGCCCCCAAGGCTTGGGGCAAAAGCCAAAATAAGCCCGCGGGTGGTGATGAAGAGTAAGACCCCGCCCAGCAGGGCAGATTGCAATGATGCCGCCACCAGCGGGGCGGCCAATCCCAGCACCACGCCGCTGCACGCGCCAATGCCCGCTCCCAATTGAAGCACGCGGCGTGAGGCGGTGGGCATTTCAGTCCACCAGAGTTTGACTTCATCGATTTGCTGGTTGGCGATGGCGCGCAGGTCGGTGAGAAGCTGAGTGCGATCGATGAGTGACGTGGCTGTTTTGACAGGCTCGTCTTCTTGGGTTTCTTTTGTTTGATCCTGATCTTGTGTTTGATCCTGATCTTGGCCTTGATCCTGAGTTTGATCGGTTGAAGGCGTGTCGTTTTCAAGTGTTTCTAGGGCGGGTGCAGGTGGCCCCACAAGATCGTTGTCGGCGATGTTGCCCGAAGCCCGGCCTTGTCGAATGGCTTCTGCGGCGGAATCACTTTCTCCCACGCCCAATACGTTTTCAGCAAGTTGCTGGGTGTTGTCCAAGGCCGAAAGGCTGGGGCCATTGCCCTCCCAAATCATGGCCGACAAAGGCACCACCGCCGCAAGCACCACCGCCGTGATGGCGGCCATCCAAAAACGAAAGAGAAGCCAAGCCAACAGCACGCCAGCCAGTGCGCCGCCAATGCCAAAGGCCAAAAGCCATGTGCCGGGATCAACCCGGTCGCCACTGAGTTGGGTGGCCGCTGCGGTCGCCGCCAAGCCGCCGATCACAAGGCCGCCTAGCATGACGCCTTTTTTAGCCAGTCGGTTGCCAAAAAGAAGCAGGACAAGCCCCACGGCGAAGCCGCCAATGAGTACACCGCTCCACGCCAGAGGCATGTCAGCAATGACATCTGCAAGATCGATCGCAGATTGAATTTCGGCAAGAAGAGTTAAAAACATGATGGTTTGAGTTTATCAAGGCACGCGGGCCATGGAAGCCCACAAAACAGAAAACCAAGTGAAAACGCAAAGATCAGATCCCTGCAGATCCCCTATTTCCCCAATGGTGAGACTTGGGTGGAGCATGCAGCGCGACTTGGATGGGTCGCCTCCGTTACAATCCCACAACCATGCCTGAATCTGATCCTTCTTCAAACCCGTTGTCTTCGTCTAACGCCCGCGAAACGGCGGAGACTCAACTGGCCCCCTTGCGAACACAAATCGATGGGATCGACCGCGAATTGGTTGAATTGCTGAATCGTCGCGCGAATGTGGTGATGCAGGTGGGAAAGATTAAACGGGATGCGGGTGAAGCCGTGCCGATTTATGCGCCTGATCGTGAGCAGGCGGTGATGACGCGCATTCGCGAAGCGAACCAAGGCCCCTTGCCCAACGCTTGTGTAGAAGCCATTTGGCGCGAGCTGATGTCGGGCAGTTTTGCCCTCGAGCGTCCCTTGCGGATTGGCTACTTGGGCCCACCGGGAAGCTTTAGCCATTTGGCCGCGCGTAAAAAATTCGGGGCCAGCGTGGACTACGTGGGGTTCACCCATTTTCCTGCGATTTTTGACGCGGTCACACGCGGCCATGCCGACTATGGATTGATCCCCGTGGAAAACAGCACCCACGGCGGAGTGACTGCCAGCCTTGATTGTTTTTTAGACACGCCGGTCAAAATTGTGGCCGAGGTGATGGTGGCCATTCATCACAATTTGTTGTCGCGCGGCCCGTTGGATGAAATCAAAAAAGTGTATTCGCACCAGCAAGCACTCGGCCAGTGTCGTCGTTGGCTACAAGCCCAGTTGCCCAACGCCGACACCGTCGCCACGTTGTCCACTTCAGAAGCCGCCCGGATTGCAGCGCAAGAACCCGGCGCCGCCGCCATTGGCAGCACCCTTGCTGCAGAGCTGCATGACATTCCTTTGCTTTTTGAAAGCATCGAAGACAACCCCAACAACACCACCCGCTTTAGCATCATCGCCCAGCAAAACGCACGGGCCTCGGGTGACGATAAAACCTCGATCCTATTCACCACCGAACACAAAGCCGGGGCCTTGACCGACGTGCTCAATGTTTTTCGAGAACACGGCCTAAATCTTACGCGGTTGTCTGAGCGCCCCAGCCAACGCATGAACTGGGAATACTTCTTTTTCATCGACATCGAAGGCCACGCCGAAGACCCCAAAGTTGCCGCCGCACTGGCCGAAGCCAAAAGCCACTGCCTGCAACTCACGGTGCTGGGATCATTCCCGCAGGCGCGTGGGGTGATTTGAGGGGTTGGGGGGCAGGGGAGGAAAGAGGGAGCTGGGGCTTATTCTCAAGAAATCGGACTCAAATGCCGATATTTGCCAATAACAGGCAGATAACGGGTGGGTTGTCGCCAATTTGTGCCAAGGGTGGTATGGTTTCGTTGTTGTTTGATCAGAGTTAACACCCTAGGCTTGCCGCTTAGGGGGCTAAATCTTCCCGGTGCATGTCGCCCTAGCCTTAAGTTCAGCCATGCTTATTAACTTCACTGTTGCTAACTTCAAGTCCTTTAGTGAAAAACAGGACTTCACCATGGAGGCCGACACCGGTGTTTCGGAACTGCCGGGCAATCTTGTGCAGCCCGAGCCACGTAACTTTCAATACATCAAGACCGCTGTGATCTACGGTTCCAACGCTTCGGGCAAGACGAACCTGATCAAGGCCATGAATGTGGTCAAGCGCAACGTTTTGCGATCTAAACGTACCGACGAGTATGACGCGGTGGATCGCGTGGACCCATTTCGGCTCGATGAAGATTTGCGTGACGGGCCGACAGAGTTTGAATTCGAAGTGCTGCTTGGTGAAGACCGCTATCGGTACACGCTTCACGCGACTCGCGATCGTGTGATCTACGAACACTTTGAACACACGATGGAATCGCGGCACAGTTGGGCCACGGTTTTTGAGAGGCCTAGTGCCGAGTCTGACGAGATTACTCAATTTGGAAACAAATACGCCAAGAAAACGCAGCAGGATCAAGTTAACGACACCACGACGGCTACGCGGCTTATGCTTGGCGCAGCATCGGCTGCGAATATTAAGCACGCCAGCAAGCTCAGCCAGTGGTTCAATTCTGGCTTAGCCTATTACGATTTTCATCGGAATTCAAGGGCCGAAGAAGAGCTTCACCGTTCCTTGGGGCGGTGGTTGCCACGCAATGAATCTTCTGAGGTTGTGCAGTTTATGAAATTAGCGAGACAAGCCGACGTGGGCATTAGCGGCGTGATCTTTGAGTCGGAAATGCCCCGCGACCCGGACGCCAGACAAATGGATCTGTTGGTTGGACAGCTCGATGATCCCAACCATCCTGCTCGCCGTATTGCCGATGAAGAAGAAGACGTTTTACTTCAATATAAAAAATGGCAACAATGGGTTGGGGAACTGAAACAAGAAACTTACCAGTCGCGGCATGCTGGCTTACGCTTTACTCATCGCAACGAAAAAACGGGTGAGGATATTGATTTTGCGCTAAGCCAAGAGTCATCGGGCACCCGAAGATTTTTTACGTTGTTGTACCTTCTTTTTCGTGGCAACGAGAAGGGCCAATCGCAAACCCTTCTCATTGACGAGTTCGGTTCGTCGCTCACCCCTGAACTGACTCATCGCCTTATCCGTATGGCTCAGTCTCCCGAAATCAATCGTTCGGGAACGCAGCTTATTTTCACCACACACGACCGTTCGCTTCTTGATGAACCAAACCTCTTGCGGCGTGATCAGGTCTGGATTACCCAAAAAGAACTCCACGGCGGCACCGACCTTTATCGACTCTCTGATTTTTCTGCTGAAGATATTCGCAAGGATCGCCCGTGGGGTCGGCAGTTTGCGACCGGCAAGTTTGGCGGCGTGCCTGAGTTCGGTCCGGAGTTGGACGTGATTCCCCTGCCCACCGAGCCGCAAGTGCTCCCGTTGTTTGAGGAAATCAGGCATGGCAAGAAATAAGCGGAAGTTTCGAGAGCCGCGCCGGTCTCCCATTTGCTATGTCATTGGTGAAGGCGCGACCGAAGCGTTTTATTTCTCGGCGTTAGGGAAAGCTTTGAGGGATGGTTTTTCTTCGGGATCACCCCGCCCTGCGATCAAGGCTGTCGATGCTGGCGGGAAGGGATCGGAAGGTGTCGCAGAAACGGCCGCGAAATATGTTGAGAAACACGGCAAGCCGCATGACAAACTCCAATATTTTGCGGTGTTCGACACCGAGGCCGCCGAACCGAAGTATCAAACGCCGCTTAAAAAGGCGCTGGCCCTTTGCAAGAAACATGGGATTCATGCCATCGTTTCCAATCCTTGTTTTGAGGTCTGGTTTCACTGCCATTGTCCGGAGTTCAGACCACGGTCGTTCGTCAATCAGAAAGCATGCGATGACGCACTGGACATCGTGTGGAGGAAAAGCAACTTTTGCAGGGACGGGTACAAAAAAGCAGATAGGAAACTTTACGAACAATGCGCGGAGCGGCACGGCGAGGCCATTGATGTCGCCCGCAGCCTTCGTGAGACGCACCACAAGAAAATTGTTCGCACCGCAGACGCCAATGCTGCGACCGATGTTTACCGGCTGATCGAATTTTTGAAGGATCCTAAAAAGTCAAAATTTACACTTTACGATGCTTCAAAGGATTAGGCGTGAGGTGTTTATTGCTTAAAACACTCAACTTCGATTAGAGCGACGGGTGTGACGGTGAAAAAGATTGCTTTCTGGCGATTCTGTTTTTAATGGGCTTTACGCTATTTTAAATTGCATTGTTTCCCAGCAGTTCAACGCGCTGCGCGAGCCAGTTTGTGGCTTGGGGGTTGTTGGCTGCTTGTGCGGCGGTGAGGAGGTTTTGGTGGAGGCGTTGGGTGTCGGCGGTGGGCATGAGGCCGCTGAGATCGGCTTTGGTGGGGAGGTTGGCGAGGGCGGCGTGGTGGGCGCCAATGGCGACTTCGTATTGGGTGCGCAGGACCAAGCGTTTGAGGCTTTGATCGAGGGTGACGGGGGTGTGGGCGAGGGCGGCCAAGGCGGGGTAGGCGTTGGCGGGGTGGGGGGTGTTGAGGTGGGCGTCGGCGATGATGAGTAGCAGTGCGGCGTGGGGGGGCGAGGTGGATCGTGTGCTGGCGGGTGTGTGGGTGTTGGGTTGTGGGGTGAGACGCAAAAGGGTGGTGGCCAAGGCGGCGGCTTGGGAGGTGTGGCCTAAGCGGTGGGTGATTTGGGCGGCGTGGTGGTAAAGGGTGAGTCGCAAGGTGCAAGAGAGGCCGCGCCGGGCGGTGAGGCGGTTGAGGGCGGTGGCGGCGGCGGGGGGATGGGCGATGGTGAGATGGGTTAAGGCGGGAAGGGCCATGATGACGGGGGCTTGCAGCAGGCCCAAGGCCATCCAGCCCACGCCAAGAAGCACCAATGCGGATACGAAGGCGTTGGGTAATGGCCAAGCGGTGACCATGCCTGCGACGAGTGTGGCGACGGGGATGAGGAAGATGAGGCTGCGGAGGAGGCGGTCGCGGGTGAGT
>JAZGFZ010000294.1:0-2604 GCA_036480015.1 Algisphaera sp.
CATCGATTGGGTGATGCGTTACATTTGTGGGCATGACTGACACTTCTTCAACATCAACACCCGCCCGCGGGGCTCTTTTGATTCTCTCTGGCCCGTCGGGGGTGGGTAAGGGCACGCTGACCAAGGCGTTGCTAACGCAAATGGATGCGGATTTGTCGGTGTCGATGACCACGCGGCCTATGACCAAAGAAGATGTGGATGGGGTGAATTATTTTTTTGTGAATGTGCCCACGTTTGAGCGGGCGATCAAGGCGGACGAATTGTTGGAATATGCGGTGTACGCGGGCAATTTTTACGGCACACCGCGAAGTTATGTGGAAGAACAGTTGGCTGCGGGGCACACGGTGATTGTTGAAATTGATGTGGAGGGGGCGCGTCAGGTGAAACAGTCGTTGCCTGAGAGTTTTGCGCTGTTTATTAAGGCGCCAAGTGAAGAGGTGTTGCTTGAGCGTTTGCGTGGGCGGCAGCGTGAAGACGAGGTGACGATTCAAAAACGCTTTAGCATTGCCCGTAAGGAGGTGGCTTTTGCGGAATCCACCGATGTGTACGACGCCTTTTTGGTGAATGACAATTTTGACCAAGCGGTGACGGAGATTCGCGGGTTGGTGGAAAAACATTTGGCGGCAATGGTTGAAAGGAAGTGACCGTTGCGGTGGGGTAACCTACCTAAAGGTTTAAAATGCTTTGTTGCCATTCACGGCTTTTGTTCGAGGATGTATCGCGAGGAAGCTTTACGCCAAGACGCCAAGACGCCAAGAAAGACAGGAGGGAGATAGCAGTTAGGGATTAGCAAGTAGCGGTTAGCAAGAGGTGGGCCCGCTTGTGTCTTGCTAACTGCTATTTGCTATCCCCTATCTGCCTCGCCTTTCCCCTTTGCCCCTCAGCCCCTTTGCCCCTTCGCCAACAGGCGCAAGGCGCGGATTTCACTTCGATTGACAGCGTCTCAAAAAGTGTGAACGGCTACACTGCTTTCAATGTGACACTTTTTTTGTTTTTTGAGCACTTCCATGAAACGCCCTGCTGTTTTTCTTGACCGTGACAACACGATTATTCACAATGATGGAGATTTGGGGGATCCGGATCAGGTGAAGTTGATCCAGGGGGTGCCGTTGGCGATTGCATCGCTTTGTGGGTTGGGTTATCGCGTGGTGGTGGTGACCAATCAGGGGGGGGTGGCTCGGGGTAAATACACCGAGGCTGATGTGGAGGCGGTGCATGAACGCATTGTTGAGTTGGTGTGCGATCAAGCGAATGGGGCACGGATTGAGGCGTTTTATGCGTGTCCGTTTCATCCTGAGGGCACGGTGAAGCAGTACACCCGTGAGCATGAAACCCGCAAGCCCAAGCCTGGCATGTTGTTGCAGGCAACGGAAGATTTGGATCTTGATTTGGAGCAAAGTTGGATGGTGGGCGATCAGTTGCGCGATGTGGCGGCGGGGGCGGCTGCGGGGTGTCGAACCATTTTGTTGCGCAAGCCTGGGGCATCATTGGAAGATTTGAGCCCGCAGGGGGCAAAAAAACCGCGTAAGCGTGGCAAAAAAGCGGCGACGCCCGATGAGGTGGTGCCCACGTTGGTGGAGGCGGTGCGCATTATTGCGGTGAAGCGCAAGCCTGAGGCCAAGGTGTTGCCTGCCCCGGCGGTGCGTTCTCGAAGTACGAAAAAGCGGACGTCTCAAAAAGCCGAGCCTGTGAAAGCGAATGCGGTGTCGCCTGCAAAACCCAGCGATCAGCCGTTTGTGCCGTGGACGGAGGCGAAGCCTGGTGTGAAGTCGGGTGTAAGGTCGGGTGTGAGGTCGGGCGTGAAATCTGCTGCTGCTGCTGTGGCGGACGTGCCGCAAGGCGAGGCTGCGGCGGCGGGGGGGACGGACTCGGACTCGGGTGCGTCGCAAGCCCCGTTGTTTCAAGGCAAGTCTGACGTCAAGCCTGACGCTAAATCTGAAGCCAAGTCTGACGTTAAGCCTGACACTAGGTCTGACACCGAGGTTTCGGTTGGGACGAACGTTAAAACGCCCTCGAAAGCAACGGCAAAGGTTGTGGATTCATCGGTTGGTGAACAGGCTGCGGTTGCGGCGGGATTGTCCGTGGCATCTATTGCGTCTCCTGTGTCGCCCGCTGCGGAAACGCCTGGGGTGGCTGGGTCTGTTGAATCTGTCGAGTCGACTGTGGAGCCTTCGGGCTCTGGGGCCACTCCGACGGATGTGGCTCGCAATGTGCGGCTTATTTTGAAGGAGCTGCGTGTGCAGCGTGGGAGTTCGGATGAAGTGCCGCAGCTGAACATGGTGGCCCTTGCGTTGCAGGCGTTGACGGGGTTGTGTTTGCTGGGGGCGCTTTGGATGGGGGCGGGTGACGACGCTTTTTACACGTTTTTTCGGTGGATTACAGTGACGATTGTGTTGCAGGTGGCGGTGGTGGCAACGCTTCAATTTGGGAAGCGGTAGAAGAGGCGGGCCTTGGTTAAACTACCCTCATGGTCCCAGCTTCTGACCCACAAAAAATGCTCGTTGTCATGCCCACGTGGTTTGGTGATTGTTTGATGGCGACGCCCACGCTGCGGGCGCTGCGCGAAACCTTTCCCAATGCGCACATCTCGGCGCTGGTGCGCGA
>JAZGFZ010000295.1:0-3577 GCA_036480015.1 Algisphaera sp.
CTGAAGGGCGTGAGGGGTTGACGTATGCCGCTTATGCCATGCTTATGCGCGGTACGCAAAAACACTCAGCCCATGAATTGGCGGAGGCCATCGAAGACTTGGGGGCGACCTTAAGCACCGGCAGTGGAAACAACACCGCGTTTGCCCGCGCGACGGCTTTGGCGGGGGATTGGTCTGAAGTCATGACCTTGATGGCTGAGGTGCTAACGCAACCTGCCTTTGATGAAGACCAATGGCACCGGTTGCGGCCCCGTTTGTTGGCAAGCATTGACCGATCGACAGACCGTTGGTCGGGCGAATTGAATGCGGTTTTTCGTGAGGCGTATTTTGGAAATCACGCGTGGTCGCAAATGGCCCAAGGTCGCCGCGAAGCGGTGGAATCGTTTGGCGTGGCCGATTTGCGTGAAGCCCACGGAGCGTCCTTGGTGGCCTCGGCTTCAGCTTTGGCGGTGGTGGGCGATGTGGACCCCGAAGTGGTGTTTGCTCAGGCCCAGCAGTTGTTTGGCCATTTGCCCACGGGTGTGCGGCCTGACGCTTGGCCCCAGCCAGCACCGCCGGTGGCTGGGCTTAAGATCATTGCCACCGAAAAACCTGTGGCGGCAGTAAAGTTGGGCTACGGCCCGGGCATCACCCGCGACCATGCGGACTACCCCGCAGTGATGGTGTTGTCGCGTGTGTTGGGTGATTTTCCGTCGGGTTGGCTTCCGCAAGAATTGCGTGGGCGTGACGGTGGCTTGGCCTATGCCTCGGGGGCCGGCGTGCAGGTGGGCATTGTGCCGGGCTACTTCGCCATGATTTTTAATGCCCAAGCCACCACGGTGACCGAAGCTTTGCGTCGCACGGTGGCCGTGGCCAATCGGGCCCGCAAGGGTGCTATTTCGCAAGACGATTTGGAACGGGCCAAGAGCAAGGTGTTGACCAACACGTTTCAGAGTCGCCAATCCAACGCCGACCTTGCGGCGGGTTTGGCGCTTGATCATCTTTACGGTATTGAAGACCTTTCAGGTGCGACATTTCGCAAGCGTGTTCAATCGCTTGATGCCAAGCAGTTGCAAGCCGTTGCCCGGCGCACGTTAAGCGGCACGCCGACGGGGGTGTTGATCACCGGCACGCCGCTGGATGAAGACGAACTGAAGGCCATGGTGCAGTAAGGTTTAGCTGTTGGCAGGGCGCTTGTCTCGCACCACCACGGCGTAGGCGTTGTGGTTGTGGATGGATTCGTAGTTGTCGCTGCTCACTTGAAACCAGCTGATGCGATTTTCGGCGTCGAGGGCCAAAGCAAGGTCGCGCACGATGTCTTCGACGAATTTGGGATTGTCGTAGGCATCTTCGGTGACGAATTTTTCGTCGGGGCGTTTAAGCACGGCAAACACTTGGGTGCTGGCGCATTTTTCAACCAGTTCAAACAACTCTTCAATCCACATGGTTTTGCCTTCGACAAAACGTACTTTGGCTTCCATGATGCAGCGTTGGTTGTGGGCGCCGTAGGCGGAGATTTCTTTTGAGCAAGGGCATAGGCTTGTGGCGGGCACTTTGATGCCCATGACGAAATCGTCAGAACCATTGGCGGTGGCTTCGAAGGTGACTTCAATGTCCAGCTTGCCCGACTTTTTGGTGATGGGTGCTTGCTTGTCGATGAAGTAGGGGAATGACAGTTCTAAGTGTGCGTCGGCGGCGTTGAGCACGCTTTTCATTTCGCGGCACACACTCATGATGTCTTTGGGGCTGAGCGAGTCGTGGTTGTCGTTAAGCACCTGAAGAAAACGCGACATGTGCGTGCCCTTTTGGTGGTGGGGCAGCGACACATACATGTTGACTTGGGCCACGGTGTGCTGAACGCCGCCGGTGGTGGGGCAGTGCAGGGTGATGGGGTAGCGAATGTCTTTTACACCCACTTTGTTAATGGCCACGTTGCGGGTGTCGGAGCTGCCCTGGACGTCGGGCATGTTTTTGGGAGATTGGGCAGGGGTGGCGTCGGACATGGCGGGTTCTGCAGGGGTGAGGAGAGAAGTGGAAGAGTTGTCTTGCTTTACGCGTCTTATCTTGTCATGAACAAGCGCGGGAGACATCAACATGTTAAACCCTGCCGATCGGCGGCGTATAGTGGCCTTATGAAGCTTTACACCCGACGTGGCGACTGCGGCCAAACAGACCTTTACGGCGGGGGGCGGGTGGGCAAAGACAGCCTGCGGGTGGAGGCCTATGGCACGGTGGATGAGCTTAATAGCGTGGTGGGCTGGGTTCGCAGCGTGGGCGGGCCCCATTCGGTACAAGGGCCGTTGGAGGCAATCCAGAATCGGTTGTTTGAAATGGGGGCAGATTTGGCCACGCCAGAAGCCGATGGTGAGAGGCAATCGGCTCGCACGGTGCCGGGCATTGACCAAGAGCACGTGACTCAGTTAGAGCGGTGGATTGACGAAGCTTCAGAGGCCGCGCCGCCCATGACCCATTTTGTACTGCCGGGTGGCGATGAATTGGCCGCACGCCTACACATGGCGCGTTGTGTGTGTCGCCGTGCAGAGCGGTTGTGTGTGCGTTTGGCAGGTGCCGAGCCGGTTCATGAAGTTGTGGTGATTTATCTCAACCGGTTAAGCGATTTGTTGTTTGCGTTGGCACGTCGTGCCAACGTAGAGGCAGGTGTGACCGATGTGCCCTGGAGAGGGCGCAAGGGGTGATGCGTTTTCTTGGGTTGGTTAATCCATTCAGCCAAGAAAAGAAGACGTGTGTTTTTGAGGTTAGATTCGATCGGGCATCGAAAAACAAGAGTTATAAAAAAACCGAGCCATGACGTGTGGGGTGCACGGTCACGGCTCGGTGAAGTTTGTTTTGATGCCGGTGGGGCAAGCAGCCTATCTGCTTGAGTCGGCATTTTGGTTTGAGTTACACGCTGTTAAGTGAAAAAGCTCGCATGATTGCAGTGGAGTTGCTGCCACCCCAAAGGCCATCGTAGGCATAGACCCGGAACTCAAGATCACCTGCAGTGAGCAACTGCGAATTTTGCGGCAAGGTGAGCGTGAAGCTTTTGTGGCCATACTCATGGCCGATGGTGGCCGTGGTCAATCGGATTCCGTTGGAACCAATACCCGCCCCGTGGATTTCGACCACAAAGCTATGAGGCGAGTTCCAGTTGGGGCGCTGCATGGTGAGTTGGAGCTGAGCGCCGCGCAGGTCCATTGTTCCCGAACTGCTAATGGTTCGTTTGATGTAGTGGTTGTTGGCGCGGGCGTGAGCGAATGTGCTGCCAACCTGTTGGGTGGAGTAGTTGCTCGCGGTGAAGCCTAGGCCATCGGTGATTGCCGGGGTGGAGAAACCCGCTCCGGCAGTCCAGCCGCCTGCATTGCTACCACTGAAGTTGGAGGTGACGTTCACCGGCGTGGTGCCGCCGGTGGTCCCACCTTGAAGCGAAAAGGCTGTGACGGTTGAATGTCCGTACCAAAGTCCTTCGTAGGCATAGATACGCAAGTCAATAGAGCTCGAACCACTGAGGACAGACTGTTGTCCCAGCGTGGCCGTAAACGATTGCTGTCCAGAGCCGGTGTAGGAACTGGAATTATAGACTTCGGTACCGTTGGCCGTG
>JAZGFZ010000296.1:0-3192 GCA_036480015.1 Algisphaera sp.
GATAGCTCAATCGAGCCTGCGTAAAGTCTTCAATCCAAGTGCGCAACGCCTCTGGCGAGTCCACCTGAGCAAACCCGGGCAACTTGCTTGAAGCACTGCGCCGTGCCCCGAGCATTCCCATTAACCCACCGTCACGTCGTATTTGCGTGACGTGGGGCTTGGCATTTGCGTCAAGCCCAGCCAATTCCGCAGCTTTGTCAATGGCCTGATTCAGATAACCCACGCCGTCGACCAAACCTAAGGCCTCGGCCTCCAAAGCCGTGTACACCTCGCCCGTGGCAAGTTTTTGTACCTCACTTCGATCGAGCTGGGTTCGGCCTTGGTCAACCACTTCAACAAAACGATTCCACGCGCTGTTGGTCAATTTCTTAAGCACTGCTTGGCTTGCCAGGCCACCCTCGTTCAGCGTCCCTTCATTGTTACGCCAATTTTTAAACAAATTATTGGCCACTTCTTTTTTGGGCGAACCATCGGCCACCACCGTGTTCATTTCAACCCCTGCCATGGCCGCCAAAGATTCGAGAGCAGGCACTTGGGCAATCACGCCAATGCTGCCGGTGATGCCGGTGCGCTCGCAAAAAATATAATCACACGGAGCCGCAATGTAATACCCGCCGCTGGCGGCCACCGAGCCAAAACTGGCCACCACCGGCACCTTGGGGTGATGGTTTTTGAACGTGTTGAGGGCATCCCACATTTGGTCTGAAGCACTCACGCCGCCGCCGCCAGAATCTACGCGTAACACCACGGCCCGCGGTGGATTCTGGTTTAGCCGTTGCATCGTCTCACGAAAATACGTGGCCATGTCGCCATCAATCCCGCCCTCCACGGGCACCACCACAATCCGCTGCAAGGGGTTCCCCGCGCGCAGCACCGATTCGTTGCTTGCGACCAGCCGAAACACCAACAAGCCCAAATACAAATTGAGCAGCACCGACAAAATCATGACTCCCACCGCCAACGATCGCAGCAATCGCGAAAAAAAACTTCGTCGCACGGGGCCCGTGGGCAACCTGCCATAAGCTCCCGGGGTAAATCCCGGGGGAGGCATGGGAGCAGGGGGAGCCGTCTGCATGGGAGACGGGTCAAGTGGCGGGCGGCCCGGAGGCGGTGAATGAGGGGGAGGAGTATCAGTCATAATCTGACAACAACCTACCCCATTCGCCTATGATCGGCGACATGCCCCAACACCTCCATCTCGATCCTTTCAGCGGCATCGCTGGCGACATGTTTTTGGGGGCACTGGTCGATCTGGGGGCCAACCCGCAAACCATTCAAGAAACCCTTGCTCCACTGGATTTAAGCCCGTCATGGCAAATCACCACCCATCGCGTCATGCGACACAGCATTGGCGCCGTCGATCTCAAAGTAAAGCTCGGCCCCTCTCCCACGGCCCACCACCATCATCACGTTGGCCACAGCACGATCATGGCCATGATCGACCGTTTAGAGCTTTCTGACCGCGCTCAGCAGCGTGCCCGCCGTGTGGTCACCTTGCTGGGGGAAGCCGAGGCACGGGTTCACCAAAAACCGCTCGATGCCATTCACTTTCACGAAGTGGGCGCCGTCGACTCCATCGTTGATCTTTTGGGAAGTGTTATTGCGCTTGAGCAGCTCGACATCGACACACTGTCCTGCGGCACCTTGCCCATTTCCAGCGGCTTTGTGCGTTGTGCTCACGGCATGATGCCCATTCCCGCACCGGCCACGGCTTACTTGCTCGAAGGCCTTCCTTGCGTGGGGGTCGATCGGAAGGGCGAGTTAATCACCCCCACCGGCGCTGCGCTTGTTCGTGGCCTGTGCGAAACCTTTGGCCCGCCGCCTGCCCTCACACTTTCCCGCGTGGGCTATGGCGCAGGCGACCGCGAAGATCCTCAGATTCCTAATTTGCTAAGAGTTCTCCACGGGGTTCGCTCGTAAAGCGTGCTTTCCAAAAAAACGGCTTTTAACAACGACTAAACCACACAAAAAAGGCCCAACTCCTATAAGGGTTGGGCCTCGAAATTAAATCTGTTGTGATTTGTTGGCTACCGTGCTTAATCACACAGGCTTGATGCGGCCAAACGTACTGCCAAAGACGTCGGTGTAGTAAAGATAGCCATCAGGTGACACCCGAATGGACGATGGCATACCCAACGCTCCATTGTCGCTCACCTGCGTGATTTTCTCCAAACTTCCGTCAGCAGCAAGGGTGGCGACATTCAAAGCCCCCTCCACCACATCACTAAAGAACAAGGCGTTTTCAAATCCGGGGTAGCGGGTGCCAGCATAAAAATCACCCAACGTAATGGCCCGCGCGCCATCAAAGTGAGATCGGGCATACAACGGGGCCGTTACATCTGGGTTGCTGGCATAAAAGGCTTGAGCTTCAGGGGTGTTTTGATATCCCCGGGTTTTCAAATTACCGCCAGTCCCGCCTTCGTAATAGGGCCAGCCGAAGTTATCGCCGCCATTGGGCGAAACCAAGTTGATTTCTTCCCAGTGGCCCCAGCCCACATCACCAATGTACAACCGGCCTGTCTCTGGATTCACGGAGATACGGAAGGGATTACGCAATCCATAGGCATAAACCTTGGACCGATTGCTGTTCAGATCACCATTTGCAAAGGGGTTGGACGCAATGCCTTTGCCCGTGATCGGATCAATCCGAAGCACTTTGCCCGAAAGGTTGTCGATGTTTTGTACGCGGGCCGTCCGTGGATCCACCGAACCGTAAGACGAGGCGTCGCCTGTGGACACATACAAGTTGCCATCAGGGCCAAATTCCAAGCCTGCAATGGTATGTGAAAGACTGTCGGTCGCCACAAAATCACGAATCGGATTCCCTTGGGCGTCTAAGCCCGACATGGGAATGTCGATCACATTGGTGGAGTCCAACTCAGGGTGGCTAATGTTTTCCCAAGTGGAATTGGTCCCTAAAATCACCACTTCTGAACCCGGCAGGGCTGTGGTAAATCCTGTGGCTGCGTCAGCGGTAAAACGTGAGACGCGTGCCGCCCGATTGCCTCCCCCATCGGGGCCAGCCAATCCCGTGTGCGACTGAGCCTCAGGCGGTTCATAGGTGTAAGCCATGTAAATGTAAGGCTTGTTTGCAAAATCAGGGTGAACAGCAATGCTGATGCCGCCACGGTCGCCGCGTTTATTGACAATGCCCGAAATATCAACAAATCGAGTGGCGCTCAGCTCGCCGTT
>JAZGFZ010000297.1:0-3543 GCA_036480015.1 Algisphaera sp.
AGGTTGGCCCCCTTACCGCCAAGCAATAACTTTTGCTTGGTGTTGCCGTCGGTTTTTGTTTTACCAAAGTAGTAAACCATCTTGCCAGCTTTGGCTTTAGGGGATGTCTTACGGGAAACGCGGGCGGTGGTCTTCTTGGCCATCGGTCTTCTAAACTCCGGGGTTGTCAAAATGCGGGGAGGGCACAGCCACCGCCGCAAATTGGCAGTGCTGCATAGAGGTGGGAGCCGCAGCTTTGCGGCGTAAGCGGTAATTCTAGGGGTTTTTGGCTTGGCGTCAAAACCCACGGCCTAAAACCAAACAAATTAAATTCTAAAAACTCCCCGATTACCGAAACTGCCCCGAGGAACGAGGGCCTTCAAAGACAATGGCCTGCCCACAAAAATGCTCGTTAAAGTGCTCCCACGACAATTCAAGCAAACCACTCATGGGATCCATCACCCACACGCCCGTGGGTACAAAACCAACCACCACGATCATGTGCCGACGGTTTCGCTCATATTGGAGCGGCGCCAAGGCTGGCAACAAAAGGCCCGGCGCATCCTCGACCGCAACCTCTCGCAATCGCGGCTGCAGCTCACTGCGACTCAATCGCTCCTCCAAGCCTTGTAACGCCCGAATGACCGTGGCTCCCGTATCCGGACGGGTATCGGTGTATTCAGCCATTTGAGCCTCCGTTGAGGGTACGCCAAGCATATTCAACGCCGTCGCGCAAGAAGCGGGCACACAAGAGTAATCCTGACTTTGCAGAACCACAGAATCGTAGGCCGAGTGCCCCATCACCGCCGTGGGCGTGTCCTGAAGAAGCCAAATCCCACCATTGACAAAGTAAACCGCCCCAAATGCTGCGGACCAAGCCACCAACATGCGCTGGCGATTAAGCCGACTCCGAGCCCACGCAACGCCCAGCATAAACATAAAGGCAGGAACCCCGCCGAATCCCTCAACGCGACTCAAAATGCCCACGGGAATCATTTCAACCGCCACCGCCGGGCGATGCACCAACCAAGCCCACCCCAACATCCAAACCACCGCCCCGCCCATGCCTGCGCGGGCTGCCCCTGCCGACATTCGCCCCATAAAATCCCCTGCAATCACCGCCAGAACAACAAGGATCATCCCCCCTACAAACCAACATGTATTGGCATCAATCGACATCTATCTGACCCGACCTTCCTCTTCGACTGCAACATGGCATCCAAGAGTATTTTCGGACCGATGACACCCCCACTTGCCCTCCAGCCCTAATCGCCATATCCAACCCCCCCAAGGGGTTTTTCTCGGCCGTCCAGCGAACCAAGCTCAAGCCGACGGCAGGCTTTTTATGCACATTCTTAAAACACCCTCACCCCTCCGACAACAATGCCCGAGGAATCGGCTGCAAACGACCGTCTGCATCCACGCAGGCAAGCGTCGTTTCGGCCGTCGCCAACAGTTCGTCCCCCCGTCTAACCTCGTAGCGATGCTCAAGTTTCACCCCTGCGCAAGGCCCCAGCGACACGGCGACCTCCAACACGTCGTCATAACGAGCTGGCCGCCGGTACCTCACATTCAACCGAGCAACCACAAAGAAAAAACCTGTGGCCTCCAAATCTCGGTACGCCTCGCCTTGCTGACGCAATAATTCAGTCCGAGCGATCTCAAACCACACCGGATAAGTGGCGTGATGAGCCACCCCCATCGGATCACACTCGGGGTAACGCACACGAACAGGGACGGTAAGAGATGTTTGAGCTGCCATGCCCATCATCTTAGTGCAGACCTCTCAAAATAACCGCCCGCAACCCCTATGAAAAACCCCGGCGAAATTCGCCGGGGTCAAATGTTTTCATTTCATCAATGCGGCGAGAAGCATCTGCTTAAAACGATCCCGTACCACTCACCGGCGTGAATCCATCACGCATGTAATTGTTGAAACCCGTCGCACTAAAACGTGGCTCCCAAGAACCGCGTGGGCGATTGACGGCTCGGTCAATAAAGACCTGCAAGCCACCATCGACGTACCGGTCAAAACCCACCGACGTATCACGATAAACCACACGCCGTCCCGTCTGTTGATCGGTTCCGTCAATGACATTGCCCGACCCTGTAAGCGATCCTGCGCGATTACCGTCAATCGCAGCATAACCCGACTCCATCGTCCAATTCCAAACCGTGTTGTTGGAAATATGAACTCGGAAGGCTCCGCCCTCAGCCGCAACCGAAGGATTGGGGTCAACATAAATGGCATGCATCCAAGCCGCATTTCCGGCCTTGTTGGCAATCAAATTACCCGTCACATTTGCCGATTGCACAGGATTAATGGTGATGCCCTGCCCGCGTGGGTCCAAACGACCAATGTCATCGCTTTCAAGCACCACATTGTTTTGCACCAAACTTGGATTGTTGGCCACAAAGAATCCCAGAGCATTACGAACAAACAAGTTGTCGACAACCTCACCGCCAGGCCGCAGCTGCAAGCCATGCGACGCTCCGCGAGCCATGATCGAACGACGAACATTCACATTGCTGGAATTTGTTTGAATGTAAATATTGTGATTAAAGAGCGTCCGCTGCGCCCCGCTCACCCGCGGGTTCCAGCCATTGTGGTCAAAGGTGCACTCCACAATTTCCATGCCATGAACATTCTCAGCATAAATACCCGAAGAGTGCCCACCAATGTTGCCGTTCCAATGGCTAAAGGATCGCGTCACAATGTTGCGGTAAAGATTGATGTCATGAATCTTTTTCCCGTTATAACCCTGAAAAATAAAGTTGAAGTGAAAGCCTTCCAACTTACAGTCTTGGATGGTCCAATTGCGCCCACCGCCCACCAAGGTGATGCCCGACTCACGCCAGATATTTTTTGATGTGGGTGTTTGATCCAAACGTCGGTTGGCATAACCGTGGATACCTTCGATTCGAATATTTTCGACATTGCCCTGAGCTCGCAACACCGAGTCGCCGTTGGTGCGAATGCGGGGCCGATCACCTTCACCATACACCCCAACATGAATGGGACTGGCAGGCGAAGCGCCCGATTTAGCCCAACCGCCAAACCCACCGCTAAAAGTATCGCCCGCTTGCAAAAGAACCCAGTCTGACGACCGGTCACGAAGCTTGTTGTAAGCGGCCCGAAGGGTCTTGAGTGGACGCTGCTTGCTTAAACCATCATTGCCATCGTTACCCCCTGTAGCAACGTAATACACCCGCGATCCACTGGGGGGTGCAAACGCCGGGAAACCTTCCCCCGACTGTGCAGTCGCGGGTCGCGCCACAGTGGGTGCTTTAGGGCCGTGCACCGGCGCACCACGAGGCCACGGTACAAAAACCACATCGGGCTCATCGTCGCCTGTCACCACCACGGGAAGCTTTGCCAACGCATTACGCCGACCTGGTGTCACCAACGTTGCCGTCAACGTCAACTCACCCACGGGCAGTTGGCGAACACGGTCACCTGACATCGCCCAATTTCCACCCGACACCACGTGCCGGAAATCAGTCAATTGAGCTCCGTTTGAATTTCGCACGGCTTCAAAAACAACTTGAGCGCCCGCCGGAAGG
>JAZGFZ010000298.1:0-5719 GCA_036480015.1 Algisphaera sp.
GGCTCGTATTCGTGCATCATCACAAACGTGGGGCTCGACACGTGGCCTGGGTCCAATCCCAAGCCTTCAGCCAAGCCTCGGGTGAATTGCGTTTTGCCTGCGCCAAGCTCACCGTCTAAGGCCACCACATCGCCTGGGCTCAGCAACGCGGCGAGACGCTGCCCACATGCCATGGTGGCTTGGGGCGATTCACTCACCCACACAAATGCTTCTTCGATGTTCAAGAAACACCCCCGCAATGCTCCCAGCCCAAACCCGCCACCGGGTGTCGCTGGCCTTGAGCGATCACCACCACACCCCCTGAATCCATCACCGTGCCGATGCGTGTGAGCGGCACCCCGGCAAGCTCATTGGGAATGGGCGTGTCGGGCGCTGCGGTAAAAAGAAGTTCATAGTCTTCGCCATCTCCCACGGCATGACGCCATGGCAGCTGCGCGTCGGCAGGGCCTTCACGTAAAGGCAGGCTGCTGGCTTGTATTTCGGCATGAGGCGTGAGGCGTGGCAAGTCTTGTGCCAAGCCGTCTGAAAGATCCATCATGGCACGCGGCCGCGTGGCCGCATGGCCTGCCAAGGCACGGGCCAAAATCAACCTCGGCTCAAAACGCAAGTGATGGCCATGAATGCTATGCCCCAGTGCCCCGCTCACATAAATTGCATCGCCGGGCTGGCTTCCGTGGCGTATCACCGGTTCAATGCCATCGGGCCGAGCCCAAAGCGTGACGGTGATAGACAACGGCCCTTCTGAAACGGCAATGTCGCCGCCGATCAACGGGCAGCCGTACTGTGCGGCTGTTTCTCGCACAGCATCAAAAAGCCGTTGGGTGTCGCGTGTGCCATACGACGGGGGCAACGCCACGGCCGCCACACCCGCCACGGGCTGGGCAGCCATGGCGGCCACGTCTGACACGTTGCGTGTGACAGCCTTGCGACCAATTTGCTCTGGTGTGGCCGTGGCAGGGTCAAAATGAACCCCCGCAATCAGCTGATCCACGGTGACCAAAAGCGTGTCGCCGCCAAAAGCAATCGCGCCCATGTCGTCGCCCGGCGGCAGGGTGACGTTTTCAGGCAATGCCGCGTTGGCGGCATACACATGTTGAAGAAGGTCGTTTTCTTGCATGGCTACCGTTCACGGCTTCCAAGAGGATTTTTACCGCCAAAAATGCCTAGCGAGAAGGGGCTAAGTGGAAGGCAGAAGGGGGATAGCAATTAGAGATTAGCAAGTAGCCGTTAGCAAGAGGCAGGCCCGCTTGATTTCTGCTTTCTGTCATTCCCGCCTTCGCGGGAATGACCAAAGGGTCGTCGGCCATAGCGGGTAAAAAAGAGTGAACGGCTACGATTTTCCAGGCGACACACCCATTCGCTTGCGTCTTGCTAATTGCTATCTGCTTTGCCCTTCCACTTTGCCCCTTAATCCCTCAACCCCCAGTCCCTTCATCCAAAGGCGTAAGACGCGAATTACACTTCGATCAATAGCCTCTCAAAACGCGTGAATGGTTACACGATGTGAATGGCTCTAACCGTTCGCCGTTTTTTGAAGTAACACGTCAGACAATCGCGACACCTCGCAACCCTTTCTTCACGCAAAGGCGTTTAGAGAATCGGGGACTGAGCGAAAAGCCAAGAAATCATCAGGTTTTATCTCCTGCCTTTCTTGGCGTCTTGGCGTCTTGGCGTCTTGGCGTAAAGCTTCTTCTCACGATGCTTCCTCACTCAAAACGGTGAAGGATTTATATGGGCATGCCGTGAATGGTTGCTTCGAAAGTCAGCTTGCCGTCCACCCACCCTTGGGCCAGCGACGTGCAGCGACGGCGCGAGTGCTTGGTTTCAAGCATAAACAAGGCCAGCCGGTCGCCCGGCACCACTTGGCCACGAAACTTCACATCGTCCACGCCCACAAAACCCATGAAGCCTTCGTCTTTAAGCTTGCGCAGTGTCATAAAGCTGCACAGTTGGGCGGCGGCTTCAATCATGAGCACACCCGGAAAAATCGGCCGACCGGGAATGTGCCCCGCCACCCAAAATTGATCGTCTTTGACATCGAAATAAGCCGCGTATTTTTTACGACATTCCGATTCATAAGTAATGGCATCAAGCAATCGCAAGTGACCTCGGTGGGGATTGGTCGCTTCAACGGCTGCGGTATCGTAAACCACTGTGGTCAGGTCGATGTCATCAATGGGAAAAAGAAGGGTGGGGGCCATGGAGCGGGTTTCCGTGAAATGCGGTGAAGAAAAAAAGCGAGGGAATGAATTGAAAGAACCCTTAAAACAAGGGCGTTTCAAAACCATTAAAAAACGCCGCCCACGGCCGGGGCCACGGGCGGCGTTCTTCCAGCCCTAAAGCTGGGGGCAATCAATTAGGAAGCTTCGCCTTCACGGCCTTCCAGCACTTTCTTACGCAGTTCTTGGGCAATGTTTTTGATGTCTTGCATTTGCTTGCGAACGCGGGTGCCTGCGGCACGGTTGCCTCCGGCTGCCTTTTTCAGGTCATCTTCCACGGCGGCGATGGCGTTCTTGAGCGATTCGTAGGTTTCGAGCATGGGGGTCTCCAAAAAAGAAGAAGAGGGAAAATTGCAATTTGACGCTCACAAGACGCCTTACAGGGCTTGAGACGGCGACCGCTGCGGAGCGGCCTGCCCTGAAAGCGTACACCGGGGCTTAAAAGGCGGCAAACAGGCCCCCCAAGCCCGCAGTGCCTTGGGCTCTCTCTCACCACTCAAAAAGCCCTTGCCCCACCTCACGCGTCCGATCGTATAATTTCTCGTAAGTTCTTAAAATTAGCGTTTTTAGAACTCCCTAAAAGTTCCATCAAGGCTGATTCCACCGTCGTGGGAAGCACCCCCGCATGGGTCATGCGGCTCAGGGCCGATCGCAGGTCAACCGGTCGCCGCGACGACACGGCGTCATGGCACACCGCCACGGTAAAACCCGCATCCAACAGATCTAACGCCGTGTGAAGCACTCCCACATGGGCCTCGATGCCCGCCAACACCACACTGCGAATTTTGCGACGCTCCAAGGCATGAAGCAGTTTTTCCGTTGCGGCCGACAAACGCGTCACCGCATCCGACAACACCGCCCCTTTCATTTGCGGAGCAATGTCATGCACTGTTTCGCCCAAACCGCGTACATATTGCTCGGCCACCAACACCGGCACCTCAATCACATTGGCCCCGTCCACCAAGCGCTTGGCCCGACGCACCAACGTGCGACGCTCATGCATCACCGGTACCAACCGCTCTTGCAAATCAATCAGCAACACCGCACTGGCCTTGGGATCAAGACGCTGCACACAAATCGGCGCGGCGGTCGGGGCCGTCCCAATGGACGCTGAAGAGGAATCAGACTCAGGTAAAGATTGCGACAACGCATTACTCCAAAACAGGAACAGACAAATCATCCGCACAAGAAAACGAAGGCTCAGCAGCGGTTTCCACCATCGACTCCACCAAGGCTTCAAGCGTGGCGGTTGGGGCCTGCACCGTCAGCGGCAAGCCCAAACCGCGAACCGTGTCCGAGGTCACCGGCCCCATTGACGCGATGCGTAGCGAGGCAAGAAGCGCTGCATCCTCGCCTAAAAGCGTATGCAAGTTGCGTGCGGTGGATGAACTGGTAAAGGTCACCCAGTCGATTTCTCCCGCCCGCAAGGCCGCCAACGCGCCAGCATCCAAAGCATCGGGCAGACGTGTTTCATAGGCCACCACCTCATCCACCACCGCCCCAGCTTCTACAAGCCGCTCCGGCAACGCCGGGCGGGCAATGTCGGCCCGCAAAAGCAAGCACCGCTGGCCGCGAAGGTCTTGCGATGCAAGTAAATCAGCCGCCATCGACTCGGCGGTGAATTGCGTGGGCACCACATCGGCAATCACCCGCAAGCGGTGCTCAAGCGCCTCCTGCGTGGCGCCGCCCACCACCGCTATTTTCACGCCCGCCAAGGCGCGGGCATCACGCCCTAAAAACCGCAGTCGATCGGCCAACGTGTCCACCGCATTCACACTGGTTAACACCAACCAGCCATAACCCCCAGCATCTTGCGAAAGCCCCAGCCGCCCCACCGCCGCGTCCACCGCGTCCCAGTTTTCGGGAGCCACCAATTCCAACGTGGGAGCCTCAAACACCTGGGCACCTGCCGCACTTAATCGGGCTGTTAAATCCGACGCCTGCTGCCGCGTGCGGGTGACCAACACCCGCTGACCAAACAAGGGCCGATTCGTAAAAAAGTCCAAACCCGGTTCATCCAGCGCCGCCACCGCCCCCACCACCACAATGGCCGGCGCTCCCAACTGAGCCTGCTTTACGCGGTCAACAATCGTGTTCAACGTGCCCACCACATGACGCTGCTGGGGCAGTGTTCCCCACTGCACCACCGCAGCCGGCGTGTCAGGCCCAAGCCCTTGAGCAATGAGCGTTGAGCTAATTTGCGGCAACCGGCCCACCCCCATGTAAAAGCAAGCCGTGCCGCCCGCTTTAAGAAGCCCCGCCAACCCGGCATAGTCCACCGACGTGTGCGCCTTGGTCGGGTCTTCATGGCCCGTCACAATGGTCACCGTGCTGGCCACCTTGCGGTGCGTCACGGGAATGCCTGCCATGGCAGGCGCCGCCAACCCCGCCGTCACGCCCGGCACCACCTCGCACCGCACCCCCCGTGCGGCCAAAAACGCGCACTCTTCTGCCCCGCGACCAAACAAATACGGATCGCCCCCTTTCAATCGCACCACCTCAAGCCCCTCGCAAGCCAAATCCACAAGCAATTGATTGGTTTCATCTTGCGTGAGCTTGTGAGCCTGAGCCCGCTTGCCCACGTCAATACGACGCGCCGAAGCAGGAGCCAACGCCAACAACGCCGGATTGGCCAGCGCATCAAACACCACCGCCCCCGCCCGCTCAAGCAACGCACGTCCGGTAACAGTGATCAATCCCGGATCGCCCGGTCCTGCACCCACAAGGTGCACAGTTCCGATAGGTACGTCAGTGGCCTTATCAGCCGCGTGGGGAGTGGATGCTGTCACAACAGGTGAACCGTAACGGATATCCGGTCGATGGTCTCGCCAGAACCAAGCCCCGGGGAAGAACCGGCCCGTCACGGCCACAGAAAAGACAACCACCATGAACACCCCCGCCCTCAAACTGGTCACCGACACAGAAATCCCCGACTCCTACAAATTTGAGCGTCGCCGCGCCCCACGGCACAGCATGAACGCCCACGTGACCGCCGTGGCACGCCACGAAGACCCCGCCAACGGCTGCTCCGGCAGCATTTGCTCCATTGAATTGGTCGACAGCTCCGCCACCGGACTCGGCGGCTACAGCCACCAACCCCTCCCCCTAGGCGCCCGCGTCGCCGTGTTCTTTCCGTCACACGGCCCCGACGCAGGCTACGACGCCGTGGGCCGCGTGGTGCGTTCCGTCAAAGACGGCGACCAATGGTCCATCGGCCTCCACCTCGAACAAGCCCAAGCCGCCGCGTAAAGCGAAGCTCCCCCCTTTGCAGTTCAACATCCCAAGACAAAATCAAAGCCGGTAGGACAAGCAAAAATGCCTGTCCTACCGGCTTTTTTGCAACCGTCCACAAACTTTTGGCCGCCATAGCCAACACTCCCTTTCCGTCATTCCCGCGAAGGCGGGAACCTAGATTTGTGCGCGAAGGCGGGAACCCAGATTTGCACGCGAAGGCGGGAATGACAGAGAGCGAACCTAGGAATGAGCACCCCACTTGCCTT
>JAZGFZ010000299.1:0-15279 GCA_036480015.1 Algisphaera sp.
GGCCAGCATCCAACGCCTTGTACGCCGTCGCCGCACACAACGTAATCACCCCCAGCAAAAAACTAAACTCCACCGCGGCGGCCAACGACAAGCCCACCAAAACACCGCCCACGATCGTGACCAACGAGCGACTGGTGCCCGGCCACATCGCCAGGCATTGAATAAACCCAATGGCCAACGCCATTTTCCAAGTCATCGCCTCAAGCGCATCACCCGCAGACTCACCCGCTTGTTTCTTTTTCCACCGCGACACAACCAAAATTGCCACGCCCCCCACAAACAGTGCCGCCACCACAGGCCACGGGGCAAACAGTTGGGCTTCAATCCAATCGTCTAACAGCAAGCCAATAAACGCTGCAGGCAAAAACGCCACGATGAGATTCAGCCCCATGCGAAAGCCATCGGCGTCGCCTGGGCCCATGCCCACTTTCCCCGCCCAGCCCACCAAAGCCTGCCGCACCCGCCGCCAATACAACCCCAAAACCGCCAAAATCGCCCCGGCCTGAATGCAAATGGCATAGGCATTGGCCGCAGCCTTCTCCTCTGCGTCGCCCACGCCAATGCCCAAAAGCGATTGAACAATCAGCAAGTGCCCCGTGCTACTCACCGGTAAATACTCCGTAAGGCCCTCAACCAGGCCCAAAATCACCGCTTGCCACCATTCCATTGCATTTCTCGCTACGTAAAAGTCTTACAAAAATCTGAGTAAAGCCCCCCAATCGTCGGGGACGCGGCGGAAAGATACCACCAACCCATCAACATGCCCGCCCAACACCCCGGTTGCACTTCCAAACACCGCAAGATTGGCCATTTGAAACGGTTTTGACGGACATTTCGAGATCGACCATCCCACTCAGTGGCCCCCACCTTTTAAACCCACCCCAAAACCTATATCATTCCATCCGGATGAACGGATACTTAAACCGCTCATCTTAACCCCCTCCCCTTGCGACCCACACCCTCCCCTCCCAAGAGCCCCCCATGAGCCTCTTCGTTCAACAAATGCAACGCCGCGTCCTGTTTCTTGACGGCGCCATGGGCACGTCCATTCATGAACTAGACGACTTGGAGTTGGAACGCGATTACCTGGGCCGTGAAAATTGCACCGAAGTGCTTTTGCTCACCCGCCCCGAAGTCATTCAATCCATCCATGAAACTTTTTTAGAAGCCGGATCCGACGCCGTTGAAACCGACAGCTTCAACACCCAGCTTCACACCATGGAAGACCAAGACTTGGTCGACCGCGTACACGAACTCAACCTGTTGGCCGCCCAAGTGGCCCGCAAAGCCTGCGACCAATACGCCACCCCCGAACGCCCGCGATTCGTTGTCGGCTCCATGGGCCCGGGCACCAAACTCATCACCTTGGGAAACATTAACTGGGACACCATGCTCGCCTCGTACGCCGCACAAGTGCGCGGACTTCTCGACGGCGGGGCCGATGTACTGCTTATTGAAACCGCCCAAGACCTTTTGCAAGTCAAGTGCGCCATCACCGCCATTCTTGATGTTCTGGCCGAGCGCGACCTCACACCCGATGTCGATGGCACCGGCGACGTGCCCATCATGGTGCAAGTCACCATCGAACAATTCGGCACCACCTTGGTGGGCACCGACATCGCAGGCGTGGTGGCAGCCTTGCGCGATTACCCCATTTTAAGTTTGGGCATGAACTGCGCCACCGGCCCCACCGAAATGGCCGAGCACGTGCAATACCTCGCCAAGCACTGGCCACGCGCCATCAGCCTACTTCCCAACGCCGGGCTGCCGCTTCTGGTCGAAGGCAAAACGGTCTTTCCCCTTCAAAGTGAACCTTTCGCCGACAAAGTGTCTGATTTCGTCAAGCAACACGGCCTCAACATCGTCGGCGGATGCTGCGGCACCACGCCCGAACACATCGCCGCCTTGGTTAAGGCCATTGGCCTCAACACCGCCCCAGCCGCCCCTGAAAAAAGTCCTTACAAACCGCAAATCACCTCACTCATGGGCGCCGTCGATTACCGCCAAGACAACAGCCTGCTCAACGTGGGCGAGCGCACCAACGCCTCTGGTTCGCGCAAATTCAAACGGCTTCTCGAAGAAGAAAAATGGGATGAAATCATGTCGCTGGCCAAAGACATGGTTCGCGAAGGCAGCCACGTCATCGACGTTAACGTCGACTACGCAGGCCGCGACAATGCCGCCGACATGCAAAAAATCGTTGGTCTTTTGGTCCAGCAAGTCAACGCACCCCTCATGCTCGACAGCACCCAACCCGCCACCCTCGAAGCGGGACTCAAAGCCGCAGGCGGCAAATGCATCATCAACTCGGCCAACCTCGAAGACGGCGAAGACAAATTCGCCGACATGTGCCAACTCGCCAAACGTTATGGCGCGGGCTTGGTGCTGGGCACCATTGACGAAGACCCCGAAAACGCCATGGCCCGCACCCGCGAACGCAAACTCGCCATCGCCCAGCGCATGTACGACCTGGCCGTCAACACCCATGGCCTGCCCCCCGCCGACCTCATGTTCGATCCCCTCGTGCTACCGGTTTCCACCGGCATGGACACCGACCGCAAAAGCGGGCTCGAAACCATTGAAGGCACACGCCTGATTGCCCAGCATTTCCCCGAATGCCAAATCACCTGCGGTCTAAGCAACATCAGCTTTGGCCTTAAACCTGCGGCGCGGCAGGTGCTTAACAGTGTGTTCATGGCCGAACTGGTACAAGCCGGCATGACCAGCGCCATTTTGCATGTCAGCAAAATCCTGCCTAAAAACCGCATCGACGACGCGGCTTGGGATGCCGCAATGGCTCTTTTGTACGACCGCCGCCCCGAAAGCCCCATCACCCTCGAAGACGGCAACCAAACCACCGACCCCCTCCAAATTTTCATCAATTTTTTCCCTGATGGCGCCGCCACCGTCAACAACAAAGTCGAGCTCGCCGACCTGCCACTCGAAGAGCGCCTGCGCAAACACATCATCGACGGCGAAAAGAAAAACCTAGCCGAAACCTTGGCCCAAGCACGCGAGCAATACCCGCCCCTCGAAATCATCAACAATCACCTGCTCGACGGCATGAAAGTGGTGGGCGAGTTGTTTGGTTCAGGGCAAATGCAGCTTCCCTTTGTGTTGCAAAGCGCCCAGGTTATGAAAGCCGCCGTGGCCGAACTCGAACCCTTCATGGAACGCATCGAAGGCTCCACCAAAGGCACCATGCTGCTGGCCACCGTACGCGGCGACGTTCATGACATTGGCAAAAACCTGGTCGACATCATCCTCAGCAACAACGGCTACACCGTGCACAATTTGGGCATCAAAGTGCCCGTCAACGAAATCGTCTCAAAATACAAAGAGCTTCAACCCGACGCCATTGGCCTTTCAGGCCTGCTGGTCAAAAGCGTCAACGTGATGGAAGAGAACCTCAAAGAACTCAACACCCTCAACATCGACGTGCCCATGATCCTCGGTGGCGCCGCCCTCCAGCGATCCTATTGCGAAGGACACCTACGCGACACCTACAACGGACGTGTCTACCACGGCACCGACGCGTTCGAAGGCCTGCGGCTCATGGATTATTTGTCCAACAACCGAGCCGACGAACTCGACACCGAAATCGAAAGCCGCAAAGAAAAGCGAGACCTCAAAGACGCCAAAGTGGCCGAGCTTACCGCCCGTGCCGAAAAACGTACAGGCCGCGACACCGCCAGCCTGCCCGAAAAATCCGACATTAAAACCGACTTGCCCACCCTCACCCCGCCCTTCTGGGGATCACGCGTGGTCGAGCATGTGCCCTTAGAACAAATCTACCCCTTCCTCAATGAAGCCGCCCTGTTCAAAACCCAATGGCAATTTGTGCGTGGCACCCTTTCCACCCAAGACTACGACCGACAAATCCAAGACACCATTCGCCCCATTCTTGATCGCTACAAAGTGATGATGAAAGACGACGATGTTTTGAAACCCCAAGTGGTTTATGGCTATTGGCCCTGCAATGCCGACGGCGACGACCTTGTCGTGTTTGACCCCCAAGACCACGATCGCGAAATCGAACGCTTTAGCCGTTTCCCAAGGCAAGAAGGACGCAAGCGACTTTGCATCGCCGACTTTTTCAAACCCCTTGCGAGCGGCGAGCGCGACGTACTGGGCATGCAATGCGTCACCATGGGAAGCCAAGTCAGCCAATTGGCCAAACAATACTTCGACGCCGACAACTACACCGAATACCTCTACTGCCACGGCATGGGCGTTGAATGCGCCGAAGCCCTTGCCGAATTATGGCACAAACACATGCGCACCGAGCTGGGCATTGGCAACGACGACAGCCCCAAAATCAAACAACTGTTCACCCAAAAATACCGTGGCAGCCGCTACAGCTTTGGCTACCCAAGCTGCCCCGAAATGCAAGACCAAGAACTCCTTTTCCGCCTGCTCGAACCCCAACGCATCGGATGCCAACTCACCGAAAATTGGCAAATCGACCCCGAGCAAAGCACCAGCGCCATCGTGGTCCACCACCCCAAGGCCAAATACTTTGCCATTTAGCCAAAGCCGTAACCGTTAAACGCAAAAAACAGCCTCGACCCGAAGCCGTTTACATATTTTTAGCCCTTCCTCTCTCTCACCCTAAGCTCTCACCCAAACTGAGAAAACGAAACATCAACCGCCAAGTGACCAAGGGCGCCAAGGAAGGCAGGAGAGTGAGACGCTTTCTGAGGGGTGTTTCTCAATCGCCTTGACTTGATTTTCGCACGTATGCCAAGACGAAAAAGAACGTTTTAATTTTCTTTTTCGCCTTCCTTGGCTCCCTCACTTGCCCCCTTGGGGGTTAAATTTCCTTCGCGTTAACCCCACAACATCCTTTTGGAACCTGTGAACGGTCACCCCAAACCGCACGTCCCCTAAAGCGTTTCTCGATACGCACGCGGTGAAACACCCGTGGCCAATTTGAAGCGACGCGAAAAATAAAACGGTTCCGCAAAACCCACTTCAGAAGCGATTTGGCTGATACTCAGACCGGTGTGTTGGAGCAATTGCCGGGCACGTTGAAGTCGTTGGGCTTCGACATATTGCAGCGGGGTCACTGACAATTGTTCACGAAAAAGATGGGCAAAGCGTGACGGGGAAAGGTGGGCGACCGCCGCAAGTTCATCAATCGCCAGTGGCTGATCGAATCGATGGTGGATCAGGTCGAGCACCGGGCGAAGCCGAGGGTCCAAGCGAGCCTGGGCGGTGTCGGGTCGAGCATTGGCAATATGAAGCAATGCCGATTCCAAAGCGTTCATCGCCAACTCCCGCGCCATCGGCTGAGCCGAAAGACTGTGATGAACCATCGCCTCAAGGCACCGCTTGACCCGCCGACGAACGACCAAATCGTTCAGGTGAACCTGTCGAAGCCCTGGCGACAGCTCAGGCCAATTCAGGTATGACCGCCACGTCGCAGGTGGATGCACATGTGCCCAAATCAACCCCCACGTCCCCGACTGGCCGGCCGTACGGTAGTCCTGCGGCGTGTTGGGAAGATAAAGAGAACAATCACCACCGCCCGCAAGCGATGTATTCGAGGGAAAATGCAGACTTCCCGCCCCACTAAACGTGTAGATCAACAAATGGTCTCGGGTGCCCTGCGGTCGCCAATTGCGATAGTCGCGGTCTTGCACCCACCGGCCAGTGCTAATGGTGGCCGTATCGCCGAAAGGGGTAATGGGACGGGATGGCATAGCAGAATCGTACATCTTTTTAAAGGTCAAAGCTATGGCGAGAATCCCTGGGTAATGGAAAATAGAGACGTGCGTTAGACGTGGCGTGGCCAACCTAACGCGAAACTTTAAACCCCACCCGAATCTCACCCCCATTAACTGGAAACCTCCCCATGCCCGTCATTGTAAATAATCGAAATTTGCTCACTGATGAAGACCTGAAAATCTGGGAACGCGACGGCTATGCCGTCGTGCGTGGACTTTGGTCGCCCGAAGAAGTCGCCCAATGCCAAGCCGCGTTCGACACGTTCGCCATGCTCGGCAAAGCGATCCCCGACCAATGGGACCCCGACCCCAGCTCCGAACGCCCATGGGAGCGATGCCCACGCGTGATGCACCCCCACCGCATCAAAGGCGAACCCTTTCGCGAATTAAGCTTAAAAATGCTGCTCGACAAACGCGTCGAAGCCGTGGTGGCCGCACTCATGGGCGAAGCGCCCATCGCCACGCAGTCGATGTTCTATTACAAGCCGCCCGGCAGCCAAGGCCAAGCGCTTCATCAAGACAACATCTACCTGCAAGTACGCCCCAAAACCTGCGTTGCGGCGTGGACTGCCATCGACCGATCTCACAAAGACAACGGCGGTCTCTACGTTTGCCCCGGCACGCAAGACTTGGAATTGCAATGCCCTCAACAGGCCGACGCAGAAGACAGTTACAGCGGCCACTACGTTCCCCCGCCCAAAGGCTGCGAAGAAGTCGCACTCACCTTAGAAAAAGGCGACGTCCTGTTTTTTAACGGCAGCGTGATCCACGGCTCAAAGTCCAACACCACAAAAGATGAGTGGCGACGCAGCCTCATCTGCCATTACGCCCCTGCCAGCGCCAAAGAAATCAACGATTTCTACCGGCCCAGCCTGAACTTCGACGGCAGCGATTTCTCAAACTACGAATCATCGTCCGATGCAGGCGGCCCCTGCGGAGACGACCGCGCATTCGTCCCGCCCGTGTCATACGTAACAACTTAAAACGTGTATGAGACAGGCAGAATGAAAAACATAAAAAACCCCAGCTCCTCAACTTGCGAACCTCTCAGAAGAAGAAAAAAGGTTCGCCAGGCAGAGCCGGGGTTTTAATTTTCAACAGCGACACTTTTAAACCGTGACTTCAACCCAACGGTGGAGCCAGCCGTGACTCCAGCGTGCCCCCCCCTCCGGGGCCTGCACGCCTGAAAAACATCATATGGCGCGACGCCGCCCCTCTTTCCTGCACTTTTATTCGGCTGAACACCAAACACGCAAAAAGCCTCGCTCCGCAAGCTCACTCCGCCGGAGCCTCAGGAATATCATCCTCAGCAGCGATTTCCTCCGCCGTTTTCGCAGGACCAATGCCCTTGGCCTCCAAAACCAACCCGTGAATTTCTTTGAACACGTCGGGGTTTTCACGAATAAAAAGCTTCGAGTTTTCACGGCCTTGCCCCAAGCGAGTTTCGCCAAAGCTAAACCACGAACCGCTTTTTTGCACCACGTTTTCTTCAACCGCCAAGTCAATCAAATCGCCGCTGGCACTAATGCCTTCGTCAAACATAATGTCAAACTCAGCCTGACGAAAAGGTGGGGCAATCTTGTTTTTCACAATGCGAACACGGGTGCGATTACCCACCGCCTTGTCGCCCTCTTTAATGGTTCCAATGCGACGAATATCAATACGCACCGAAGCATAAAACTTCAACGCACGGCCACCTGGGGTGGTTTCAGGGCTGCCGAACATCACACCAATTTTCTCACGAATTTGGTTGATGAAAACAACCGTGCATTTACTGCGATTGATTGCCCCCGTGAGCTTACGCAGCGCCTGACTCATGAGCCTGGCTTGCAAGCCCACATGACTATCCCCCATTTCACCTTCAATTTCAGCACGCGGGATCAATGCCGCAACAGAGTCAATCACAATCAGGTCCACCGCATTGGAACGCACCAAAAGCTCGCAAATTTCAAGCCCCTGCTCACCGGTGTCGGGCTGACTCACCAAAAGTTCTTCGAGATTCACCCCCAAACGGCGAGCCCAAGAAGGGTCCAACGCATGCTCTGCATCAATAAAGGCTGCCACCCCGCCCTTTTTCTGAACATTGGCAATCGTGTGAAGCGTCAGGGTGGTTTTACCCGACGACTCAGGCCCATAAATTTCAACCACACGACCCTGCGGAATACCGCGGCCTCCCAACGCAAGGTCAATAGAAATAGCCCCCGTGGAAATACCCTCGGCAATGTTAGAAGGGTCATCATCCAACCGCATGATGGAGCCCTTACCAAACGCCTTTTCAATTTGACCAAGGGCTTGGTCAAGAGCGCGATCGCGGTTTGCGTCGGGCTCGGTGAGTTTGCTGGGTTTTGACGCTTTGGCGGTACGGGCCATTGATTTTCCTCGTGAAGCAATGCTGCTTTTGGTGTTTTTAGGGAATGTCGCCTTGCCGTTAAGTTTGCTGGCAGGGGAAGGGCGATTCAGGGTATTGGTAACCATCGTAGTGCTCCGTGTGTGGGGTGTGACCGCTTGGCGGCTGTTAGGTTTACGTACGATAACGTGTGTTCGGGATATGTCAAGTACGCACGTTAGGTTTTTTTTCGCTTCTCACGCCACCCCCTTCGCAAAACACCCCAAGCCCCTTCTATTAAATTATTTAAAATTCGAACGGCTTGCAAACGGCGTTTTGTAATCCTCCCCATTATCTGAACGCTTAAAAAGGCAACTGGGGACGCTGGGGGACAACCAAACCACCAAAATCACAAAAAAGCCGAAGGATGGTGATCCCTCGGCTTGGTGATTTTTCATTATGGCGAGGGATGATTTTCAATCAGGCCCTTAATCTTCAACCCACCCTTATTCGCCGAGCGCCTTGGTCGGTTCGCCACGCATGATCTCGACACGCGACTGCTTGGCGTTGGTGCCTTGCTTGGTCACCACGTCGTAGTCCGCATCGACGCGTTGGCCAGCCTGGAGCGTGCCGGAGTAGACCACGGTTTGATTGTCGAAACGGGTCGCTTCAAAACGACTGAAGAACATCGCATCACCAGGAACAACTTGGCGAACCTCGAGGGTGATCGGGCGTGGTGTGTCGTTCCGCACACGCCGAACCATCACCCGGTGTTCGTCCCAACCCGCAACGGTCGATCGGCTGTCGAGCTTCATGCCGTTGGGCAACGGCTCACCGACTTTGTGCAAGACATTGGGGTGTCGCAATCGCATCCAAATATTGTCACGGTAAGTGCGCCGGGTAATCAGCTCAAAGCCGACGTTCGGATCAACACCAAGGTTAAGTTCAATGTCGTCACCGACGGGAATGTACTTGACGTATTGCCGAGCGACAAACGACAAACCGCGACCGTTTTCATCAGCCTTCTTCCGAAACACATTGATCTGTCCATCAGGCAACGGCGAGACGCCCATGTTCGAATCGGTGTCATTGGTCATGAGAAACATGCGCACCAGTTGCTCGCCGTATTGCCGTGGACGATAACGGTATTGCACCTTCAGCGGCGCTGCGTCAGCGGTAAAACTAGGCAAACGTTTACGCGAATTATTGGAGATGTCTTCGTGGCCTTCGATGGTGAAGATGAAGTATTCGCTGAGGCCTTTCTTGACGATTTGCTTTGGCGCAGAGGCCACAAAACCACCTGAATCGTCATCCATCGCCACCTCCGCAGCCATCACCATCCCGCGTGTGGCTTTTTGCTTGTAAAGATTTTCTTCCTTGATATCCAGCTCATTTCGCCTGCGCCCCGCCTGCTGAGCAAGCTCTGCGATTTCCTCAACCAAGTTGATCGTGCCAACCACGAGACGAACCTGCGCGTCGTCGTAGTCTTCGCCAGAGCGGTTCACCACGGTCACGTAGCCCTCGACATTGGCGGTGGATTCATCCGCCGCAGCGATGACGGTGTAGTCTGCCGACCACGAGATGCCGGACGTGAAATAGCTGATTTCGATCATGGTTTCGCCCGCATATTCGCTGCCGACGTTCCAAAAAAGCATCTGCGGTTTGTCATGCGGAAAGGTCGTGTCAATCACATCCAGCTTGTCCCCATGATTGAGAAAACGAAGCTGCACCGAAGTCGGGTCGATGAGCGTGTTGGCCCACGAAAATTGCAGCGGGTTGCTGCCGGGACGAAACACGACCTTGCGTGTTTCACGGACCAGCGTAAGGTCTGCGCTGTTGTAAATCGTAAGCTGTACCGTGTCGCGGTCGGGCACGGTCGACAGGTCGATATTCTTGGCAAGTCCTGTAGTGGAAAAGCTCAGAAGCGTGAGAAGCAAAAGGGTAAAGGTGAGGTTGCGTTTCATGGGGAGAGTCTCGCTAAACCGCAAGCGATCGCGGTTGGGTTTTGAGGATGGTAGTCAGAGCCGTGACAAAGACGGCAACAACGAGGCGTAAAACTTCCAAAGGATTCCAAAAGGATTTCCCAGAAACCCCCGAAAGAAATTCGGACAGTTTTCGGGGGGAGCGACTCCGGGGAAGGGATTACCATTGGTTTTTGAAGATGATTTCGAGGGTGTGGGTGATTTTTTCAGCTTTGTCACCGGTGCGGGCGGGCAATTCCACCGCAAACATCACTTGGCCTTGGTGGGTTTCATCCGCCATCGGGCCACCAGCAAAGGTGGTGTTTTCGCCAATGATCCACTCTGCCATTTGCCCCGACGCGAGGCCGAGTTCTTGGCGAAGTTGCTCAACTTGCTCCGACACGTTGAGCGTGACGGGCTGATCCTTGAAGTTCTCGATTTCATACTTCATCGTGACCCGACGATCCATAAGATTGCCCGCGATGCGGTGGTCTTTGCGTGCTTCGATCGTGCGTTTAATCACGATGTCCTGCGCGACGCCGAGAAACAAATCGGCATGTTGGCCGATGGGCGTATGCCGCGCAAAGTCTTCGCCGAGAAAGGCCGTCGTCGCGTCTTCGCCTGGCGCATCCTTCTGGAAGATGCGCACCTTGCCGCTGGGCAAAGCCGCTTCGCCCAGGCCCATCGCGTCGGTGTTTTCCAAACGATAGTGCATCGGCACCCGAAGCTTGTACTGACTCTGATCCAACCAACCAAAGCGGTGCATGTCCGCGGTATAGGTTTTGGTCACGGGAATTTCCGTAATGCGCTGCACGAGCATTTGCTTGGTTTCGTTGACGCCAATGGGCTTGAGAAACGCATCGCCAAGGCCCGCGTAGATTTCAGTGTCGCCGTAGGATTCGCCCGCAAAGTTTTTGATGCGAATGTACTGGCTCAGCGTCAGCGTAGACTCATCATGCTCCGCCACCGCGCGATAGTTAAAGCCCTTGGTCAGCCCGCCGATGAGGTAGCTAATGCGCACCACCACCGACGTAGATTGGCTAGACGACACCTGCCAGACCAATGCGTTTTCGCCCGGCGGATAGGTCACCGACAGCACATTGACCTCAAACGCCTGATCATCCTGGGCCCCTTCGGGTTGCCCCAGCACGCGAAAAACGATCGTATCGGGGTCGATCTGCGTGTTGGCCCACGAAAAATCAATCTGATTGCTCCCCGCGATCAACGGCACGATCCGCTCTTCTTCCACCAACGTCGCCGATTCATGGTCAAGCTGAATCTCAACCCGCTCGCGGACAGGCATCGTGGTGAACTTGATGCGGGCTTGCGCTGCGGTTGGCATGAGCAGCGAAGCCGCTAAAAGAGGCAAAAGGCAACGGTAATGCGGTTTCATCGGGTGGCTCCATAATGAGAAAACAAGGCGATCTCAGGGCAATGCACAAGCTCCCTATCTCGATCGACATCCCTATAGACGCAAACGTATCGAAAAAGTTCCCGCCATAGCAAGAAAAACAGAACTTTTTTTAGAGGCCGAATGAGCCGCGCGTGGCCCATCGATTCTCCCCCTAGATTCCCTGCATTTTCCGCAAAACACCCCAAGGCAAACACGAAGCGTCGAAGGCTCAAAGGTACGAAGGAAGGCATTAAATCAAGGGAATTTCGAGCAATCAATCTGATTCCAACCATTCACGCGGGCCCGACCCATTTTCGACCTCGTGAGGATCCCGTCGGTCAGGCGTACCCGCCTGACGCTTCGTTGTCAGACTCAACAACCCAAGGCGGAACCTGTCAACATCTTTGAGACACTTTTTTAAAAAGATCTGACGTTTACCCGGCTTTCATGGGCCTTTTTTCAGGCGGTTGATTGACGACGTTGGGCGAGATGACCGCAACCGGCTTTTCGGGGTTGATGGACACGACGCTTGGTACTTCAGGAGCCCGCGGCGGACCATTTACGTATCGCTCGGGAGTTTGGGCATAGCGGGCGTCGAGCGCGGCCTGTCTTACTTTCTGGATGCTCAAATGTTCACCGTGGTACACCGCTGACGGGGTGAATAGGCCAAGACTGCTGTGACGGTGTTCGTCGTTGTACCAAACCATGAACTTCTCGAAGTACACGCGGGCCAAGTGAAGGCTTTCAAAACGCCCCGGGTAGCCGGGGTGGTATTTCATTGTTTTGAACTGTGATTCGCTGAACGGATTGTCGTCGCTTACCCGGGGTCGACTGAACGAACGCGCTACACCCAGATCTTCGAACACCGCTGCCAAGCCCAAACTCTTCATCGCCGTGCCATTGTCTGCATGCACCGTCAGGGTGTCGGGGGCGATCTTTTGAATCGCCACCGCGTGGTGGAATAATCCTTGGGCATGGGCACTGCTTTCAGTCTCAGCCAACTTCCACGCAACGATGTAGCGGCTGTAGAGATCCAGCACGACGTAGAGGTGGTAGAACACACCGCGTCCCGGCCCGGGGATCTTGGTGATGTCCCAAGTCCAAGCTTGATTGGGACCAGTCACCCTCAGTCGTGGTTTAACCCGCTTGGGGTGTTCACGCTGAGGCCTGCGTTCCCGAACGGCCTGATTGTCCTTCAAAATACGGTACATCGTGCGTTCAGAACAAGGCACGGCGCCGCGTTCCATCATCCGGGCAAAGACCTGGGCAGGAGGCAACTCGCCGAATTCAGGACTGCAGAGCGCTGCAAGAATGCGTTGGCGTTCGTCGTCACTCAATCGCCGGGGGACGTGCTTGCGCCCCTCGAATCCAGGCGTAGATTTGGGCGAGGCGACAGCGCGGTAGTACGTTGCCCGAGGGATCTTCAGTGCTGCACACAAGGCGTTGACTGGAATCGGTCGATCAGTGTGAGCGAGATATTGCTGGGCGATCTTCACGGCGTGCTCCCTTCGGTGAGACTTTCCATCGCCTGGTTCAGTTTTTTTTGGAGCTCAATCATGATGTGAGCTTGATCGAGTTTTTTCTGAAGGCGAGCATTCTCCCGTTGGAGCTTTTCGAATTCAGAGCGATTGACACCCGCAGGCCGCTTCACAGTGGAAGGTCCGCCGCGGTTCACACGGTTTCGCCAACGTCGCCATTCGGCGAGATGCGACGAGTAGAGCCCCTCTTGCCGGAGAATCAGACCGACCGACCCACGTTCTGTGGCATGGTCGATTTTTTTGAGAATGGCAAGCTTGTAGTCAACGGTGAAGGTGCGTCGCTTAGGCTTGGCGTGAGGCGAAGGCTTATCGCCTGGCTCCCCTCCCGCTCTCGCGGCCGCCTCGCTGCGCTCGCCAGCCGCGAGAGCGGGAGGGGAGCCAGAAAGCGAAGGGTTGCTTGCTGTTTGATTGGGTTCCATAAGGTGTCCTGTATTGCCCTGATTGGGATCTGACTTATTGTCTCATGGATGTTGGCAGATAGGGAGGCAGTCAGGCGGGTACGCCTGACCGACGGAACTTTTTTAACCACAAATGGACGCGAATAAACACGAATGGAAATGAAGACGGATCGGAAATTCGCGTTTATTCGCGTCCATTCGTGGTTTTTGTTTGTGGTTTTTCGATGCGGCCCCCTCACTCCCCCACCTGCCTTCTTACAGTCTCCCCTTTGCGCGCCTCTACGCCTTTGCGTGAGGCACTGCCTTAGAAAGAACGCCCGGCGAAAACCTGCAACCCAAACCCGTGGCGATCTTCCTGCTCAAGATCCCAAGACAAACACGAAGACACGAAGGCTCGAAAGCACGAAGGAAGACATTAAGGCAAGAAAATTGCGAGCAAGCCACGGAAGCTTCGGTAGGACAGGCATTCCTGCCTGTCATTCGACAAAGCCGAAAATGAGACGAGGGGTTGATGGGCGTGTCGGACCGCTGGCCCGATGACAGGCAGGAATGCCTGTCCTACTTTTTGCAGCATGGCCCTTCAACCGTCTTTCCCCTGCCTGCCTTAATCTGGTTTCAATCTGCGTAATCTGCGGACAAAAAGCGTTCTTGGATTTAAAAAGAGCAAGGTGGCCGCAAGCTTGGTTAATTCCGTGGCGGCCTGACCCCATTAAATCTGCGTCAGGGCGATCTAAACACCCAGCGCCAAACCAAAGCAGCCCAAAGCAAGAGCGCGGCATTACAAATCCAACGGATCGCTATGCAGAAACCTGCGCTTGTTTTAACAACAAAAATATCGCCTGTTTCAAAACGCGTCTCGGCGTCAGAAGAAGTCAGTGTATTTTCAAAAAATCAATTCATTAGTCTTTGCCTAAGTTGACGGCAAAAAAGTATCGGAATCAGATCGTATGTATTAATCCCAAAAACGACGGAAGGGCGAAAAGACCCCATGGAACTCAATAAATAAATTAACCCTTTGACGCAGACAGACCCAAAGATCACCAAAAGCGTTACTCTCCCCAGAAAAACAGCGTCGAATATCTTCATTGTGTGTGTGTATCCAACTGGCGATGCGGTTTTCGTGATCTTGGACAATGGTGAAACTCACGCCACCTATGCTACCGCCATTGGTGGAAGCTGCAAGGTTTTTGTTGACGCCGTAGGTGTGGATCCAGCTCAAAGCGTGTATGAGAAATTTGTCGTCAACCCAAGTCTGATTCAAGTGAACCGGCAGACCGACGGCTTTAACCGACTCCCCGCCCGGCGGGCACAAGCAGTTGCGACTTCTCACACACCCTAACGCCGCAACAAAACAATCGCATCAAGACCGGGCACAACCACCTTCTCGACTTTTTTTCCGTCGTTCACCTCGGGCACCTGCGTGCCTTTGATTTTCAAAAACACGTCTCCCAAATCAACTTCACAAGGCTGACGTGTCGCATTCACCACCACCGCGCCGCCTTCAAAATCGCGGCGCCACACATCACGCCCCCCGGCTCGAAATCGCACTTGGTCAATCCACACGGTGCCTGTTGTTTTGCCAAGTCCGAAACAAATCATGGCGTTGGCACAGGTGCGATTCGCGACCACAGCAATTTCGACCTCGCGCCATTTTTCGCCAATCATCACGTCGGGCGTTTCAAAACATTCCTTCCAAGGGGTTGCGTTTTGTTGCCCCCAAATAGCCGCTGTGCGATTCGCATTGGCCTTCGCACGAAATTGAAACGTGTATTGTTGACCTTCCCGAAGAGGCAAAGGCCCAAACGAGAACGACGTTTCCCAATCAACACCACGGGTTTTCGTTATGTCGATTTGAACCGACGAGCTTGGAAGCGGCGTGTTGCCACGCTGAACCACCACCTGTGCGTGAGCTTCGTTTTGTTCCTCGATTGAAA
>JAZGFZ010000300.1:0-3938 GCA_036480015.1 Algisphaera sp.
CCTGCGACGCCGGCTGCTGCGGCATGGCCGGCGCCTTTGGCTACACCCACTTTGACCTCAGCCAAACCATCGCCCAAGACCGCCTGCTCCCTCTGGCCCGCGACGCCCACCAAGCCCGTCGCACCCTTATTGCCAACGGCATCTCCTGCCGCCATCAACTCAGCGATTTGGCCGACATCAAAGCCAAGCACTTTGTCGAAGTGGTGGAAGTCTGCGAGGGGCGAGAAGGGGCTAAGTGAGTGAGGGGCTGAGGGACGAAGTGAAAGGGTAACCCCTTCCGTCATCCCCGCGCAGGCGGGGATCCAGATTTGTACGCGAAGGCGGGAATCCAGCACCACACGCTAGATTCCCGCCTTCGCGGGAATGACGGAGGGTGAGCAATCGTTTACGGTTTTTCTTGGCGTCTCTGCGTCTTGGCGTCTTGGCGTCTTGGCGTAAAACGTCTCCGCGATGCCTCCTTGCTCAAAACGATGGGCGGTTACAACCATGAAGCCTTACAGCCCAACATCACTTCAACCCATATTCATTCAACTTGCGATACAGCGTTCGTTCGCCAATGCCCAGGATTTTTGCGGCTTGTTCGCGGTTGCCTGCGGTGGCTTTTAGGGTGTCGCGAATCGCACGCTTTTCGAGTTGTTCCAAACTTAGCGCTCCGCCGCCTGCGGCACTGCCGGTGCTGCCACTTGTCGTGGGGGAGTCGCCGCCCACCGCCTGGGCAACTTCTTGGGGTAGGTGGCGCGGTTCCAACGTATCGCCATCATGAATCACCACCATGTTTTGGATCACATTCATCAACTGCCGCACATTGCCCGGCCAATCGTAACGGGCCAGCAAGCCTTGAAGGTCTTCGGCAATGTTTGGCACGTCCTGTTCCATTTTTTGAGCAAACAAAGCCACAAAGTGTCGGGTGAGCAATGGAATATCTTCGCGACGCTCACGCAAACTCGGAAGCCGCAGTTCGATGCCTTTAACCCGAAAGTAAAGGTCTTCACGAAAGGTGCCATCCTTGGTCATTTGCTCAAGGGGTTTGTTGGTGGCCGACACCAAGCGAACATCCACATGCTTGGGCTCATTGCTGCCCACGCGAACCACCTCGCCGCTTTCAAGCACACGCAGCAATTTGGCCTGCATCGAGGCGGGCATGTCGCCCACTTCATCTAAAAACAGGGTGCCGCCATCGGCATATTCAAACCGCCCCTGGCGTTCTTTGTCGGCCCCGGTAAAAGCGCCGCGCACATGTCCAAAAAGTTCATCTTCTAAAATAGATTCACTCAGCCCCGCGCAATTCAGAGGAGCAAAAGGTTTGCGTGCCCGCTTGCTGTTGTTGTGAATGGCTTGGGCAACCAATTCCTTGCCGGTGCCACTTTCGCCTGTAATCAACACCGCAATGGGGCTGGGGGCAATTTGCTTCATCGTGGCAATGAGTTGACGAATGGGCGCTGATTGCCCAATGATGCCTTCAAAACCAAACTGTTCATCCAATCGCGATCGCAAATCGGTGTTTTGGGCCCGCAAAAAAACCGCATTGATGGCATTGCTGCAAAGTGTTCGAAACACGTCCAGGTCCAGCGGCTTTTCAATAAAATCAAATGCGCCATTGCGAATGGCAGCCTTGGCGGTGGGCACATCGCCATGGGCCGTCACCATCACCGTCTCGGCCTGAGGCTGATACTGACGAGCGGCGGCCAACACCTTCATGCCGTCGTCTTCTGCTTGCATTTTCAAGTCGGTCACCACCAAATCAAAGCCGCCATGGGTGAGCTCATCGATGGCTTGCGAAGAATCATTGACCAAGGTGCACACATGCCCCAAACGGCGCAAAGCCTCAGCCATCACTTCGGCGTGGTCGGGTTCGTCGTCCACCACCAAAATTTGAGCGGTGATTGAAGTGTCGTCGTTGGGATTCGCCATGGGGCGTTTTCTCGCAGTCATACAAAAACAGGAAAGGAAATTTAACCGCCAAGCTACCGGAGAGAGAAAGGACTGAGTGAGTAAGGGACTAAGGGACTAAGGGAAAGACAGGCAGATTGAAAGCATCTCTTCGCCCTACAGTCCCTGCCTTCCTTGCCTTCCTTGGCTCCCTTGGCGGTTCATGTTTCTTTTCCTGCTGTTTGGGGGGAAGTCTAACGTCTAGGATAAGCGGGGCTCAAAACCCGTGAATGGCTGTGATTTACGATCGTGAACAAAAAGCCGTGAACGGTTGCGTCGTCTGTTTATCTAAGCCAACTATAATGCTGCCGCATGACTTACGCCGAGCCTCAAACCAAACCGCTCGCTGTGGGCTGTGTGTCTTACCTTAATGCCACGCCGTTAATCGACGGGTTCGCGGAGGCTTTGCCGCAAACCCAACTCGTTCTCGACGTGCCCGCCAAGCAAATCGACCTGCTGGATGCAGGCCGTGTGGATTTGGCCTTGTGTCCGGTGATTGACTATTTTCGCAGCCCCCGTGAGCTTAGGGTGGTCCCTGTAGGGGGCATTGGCTGCGTCGGCCCCACACAAACGGTTCGGCTGTTTAGCCCCGTGCCGCCTGCGGACATCACCCACGTGCACCTTGATGCCGAAAGCCACACCTCGGTGTGTCTTCTTCGGGTGATTTTAAATGACGTGTATGGCGTGCAACCGCCCGTAAGCGTGGGCTTGCCCAAACCCACCGCCCCACGTCAACCCGGCGCGGCCCGATTGCTCATCGGCGACAAAGTGGTCACCCACGCCCCGGCCCAAGCCGATTTTCCTTATCAAATAGATTTGGGCGATGCGTGGCACCGTCTCACCGGCCAGCCGTTTGTGTTTGCCGTGTGGCTGGCGCGACACAACGCCTCTTTGGCCAACCTGCCCCAAGCGTTGGCGCAGTTGCTTGAACACAATCTCAAACGCATCGACACCATTGCCGCCACCCACGGCCCGCGTCATGGTTGGCCTGTTGCTCTTGCGGCCGATTACTTGGGAAACATTTTGCATTACCGCGTGGGCAAGCCCGAACTCGACGCCATAGGCCGTTTTGCCCAACGTGCCGCAACATTAAACCTTATCCCGCCACCTGCCCGTGCCCTCATCACCTTCCCCTGAGTATTGCTGCGCTCCACTGAGCGACTTGGCCGCCACCCTTTTGGGGCGCGAAGCCGTCATGCGCGAAGCCGCCATGCGGCAGGCCGAAACCCTGCACGATGAAATAAACCCCAACACCACCTATCCCTTTGCCTTTCTCGCCTTTCGCATCACCAATCTCCGGCGCGACTATGGCGACAACGCGTTGTATGTGGGCACGGCGGTTCAAGTCGATTTGCGCACACTGATTGATCGACTTAGCAAAAGTTTGCAATTGCCCGCAGCCGACGGCCGTGCCCTCACCGCCGCTCAACTGGCCAGTCAACTTAATGTCAGCACCAAAACACTGGCCCGTTGGCGCAAAGATGGTTTGCGTTGGCGTTGGATCACACTGGCCCCAACCCCAAAACAAACCACCCCACGCCGTGTTATTGGTTTTACCACCGACGCCGTGGCCGCTTACACCGCACAACGCAGCGAACGCGTGGCCAAAGCCAGCTCGTTTAGTCAAATGACCGATGCCCAGCGCGAGCGTTTGATTCAACGCGCTCGCCGCCTGGCCCACACCACCGACGCCACGCTCAATCAAATTGCAGCCCACTTGGCCAAACGCAGTGGCCGAGCCCTCGAAACCCTGCGTCTTATTCTCGAAAAACACGACCGCGATCACCCTCACGACCCCTTGTTTGCCGATCGCACCGGCCCGCTGACCGCACGTCAAAAACGTCTTATTTCACGGGCCCATCGCGTGGGCATTGGCGTGGGCAAATTAGCCGAACGCTTTCGCCGCAGTCGCGGCACCATCTACCGTGTTTTGCTCGAACGTCGCGTGGCCCGTTGCCAACGCTTGCCGCTGGAATGCGTTTCGCATACCCATTTTGATCGTCCCGATG
>JAZGFZ010000301.1:0-4550 GCA_036480015.1 Algisphaera sp.
GTTTGGCATTGCCCCGCTTGAAGCCATTCAGCACGATGTGCCGGTGATTATCAGCAAGCAGTCGGGCGTCAGCGAAGTGCTCGACCATGTGCTCAAAGTTGATTTTTGGGACACCGACGATCTGGCCAGCAAAATACTCGCGGTGCTAAAAAACCCTTCGCTGGGAAGCACCTTACGCAAGCATGCAGGCATGGAATTGCGCCGTTTGAACTGGCGTGATGCCGCCGAACAATGTGCTGGGGTGTATAAGGCCGTGGTGGAGGCCTGCCCTACGCAAGGTTGAAAACATCAAGGCAGAACACGAAGGCACAAAGACACGAAGGAAGCAAGGAGAAACCACAAACGATGATCTCTTTCAGTTTATCTTGCTAACGGCTATTTGCTAACGCCTAACCGCGACCCACCGTCCCCTCAGCCCCTTCCGTCCTTGCCATTTCATTCCATCACCCGCGAACCAATGTCGCGTCGGAACCAAGCGCCTTCAAATTTGATTTTGTCGCAGGCGGCGTTGGCTTTGGTTTGGGCTTCTTTAAGCGTGTCGGCCAAGGCGCAAACCGCCAACACACGGCCGCCACTGGTGACCAATTCGTTGGAGGCGTTAAACGACGTTCCGGCATGAAACACTTGAACATCGGGATCGGACATGGCGTCTTCGATGCCGGTGATGGGCAGGCCGGTTTTGTATTTGCCGGGGTAGCCGCCGCTGGCCATGACCACGCAGCAGCACACGCGCGGGTCCCAGCTTAGGTTGGCGCCGTCAAGCCGTCCGTCGCAGGTGGCGACAAGTGCGGCCAGCAGGTCGCCTTTCATACGCACCATCAGCGGCTGGGTTTCGGGGTCGCCAAAGCGCGTGTTGAACTCGAGGGTTTTGGGGCCGCCCGCGGTGAGCATCAGGCCTGCGTAAAGCACGCCTTTAAAGTCAACGTCGCTGCGTTTCATCGCATCCACGGCAGGCACCAAAATCTCACGTTGAATCACTGAAATCAGCGCGTCGTCCACCAAAGGCGTGGGGCAATACACGCCCATGCCGCCGGTGTTGGGGCCTGTGTCGCCTTCGCCAGCTTGTTTGTGGTCTTGGCTGGGGTCAAGCAAAAAGAGGTTGCGCCCATCGACCAAGGCCAAGATCGACACTTCTTGCCCCACCAAGCGTTCTTCAACCAGCACGGTGGTGCCCTCGTCGCCAAACTCTTTGTCGATCATGCAGCGGCGCAAAGCGGCCACGGCTTCTTCTGAATTAGAGGTCACCATCACGCCTTTGCCCTTGGCCAGCCCAGCGGCCTTAATCACCACGGGTGTTTCGCGAGCCATCACATAGGTTTCGGCCGCCTCAAAATTGCTGAATGTGCGTGAGTCGGCGGTGGGAATCGACGCCGCCTTCATGATCTCTTTGGCGTACGACTTGTCGCCTTCGAGCTTGGCGGCGGCGGCCACAGGGCCAAAAACAAAGCGGCCTGGCTTGGCCAGTCGGTCTGCCAGTCCTCCGCACAAGGGGTCTTCGGGGCCAATGACCACAAGCCCGATGTCGTTTTTGCGGCAAAACCGGTCGATGTCATCCACGTTTTTGGTGGTCACCGGCATGGGGTCTAAATCAATATTGGTGCCCACCTCGCGTGTGCCGCCATTGCCGGGGCCAAAAAACAGCTTCTTGCAAAACTTGCTTTGCTTGATTTTCCAGCCCAACGCATGCTCGCGGCCGCCCGAGCCCAAAATGAGAACATTCATCGGCTCGGTAAGGCCGCCGTTTTTCTGTTTTGTGGTCTTCTTCTTTGCCATACCCCGCAGGGTAGCGGCTTGGGCAGAATCCGTCGTCTTGCAAGGCTGCCAAACGATAAAAACAGCGTGGTCCCCCCTCCCTCTGCCATTCCCGCGCAGGCGGGAACTCAGACTTGTACGCGCAGGCGGGAACGCAAGCTTGTACGCGCAAGCGGGAACCCCGGCTCGCACGCGTCATCCCCGCCTACGCGGGGATGACGGGGATGCGGGATAGCGGGTAAAAAAAGAGTAAACGGCTACGATCTCCCAAGCGACACACCCCTTCGCTTGTGTCTTGCTAACAGCTATTTGCTAATTGCTAATTGCTTCGCCTTTCCACTTCGCGTTCTTAAATCGCCCGTGGAGCGCGGCGGCCTCTTGGTTGTGGTGCGTCTTGCGCTTCGGGGGCGAATTGCTCAAAGGTGTCCACGCCAAACTTAAAGACATCGGCAGGCATGAACAATCGCAGCACCACGCTGTCGCCATCGCTGGATCCGCCAAGCCCAACAGGCGGCAGGTCGGCAGGCACATCCACTTGCTCGCCGCCCGGGGCAAACATCATGAGAAAGGGATTCACGGTGTTGGCAATGCCGCTCACGCTTACATACGCCTCAACCGAGGGATCGGCAGGCAAGTGGGTGTCGCGTAGTTGGGTGAGGGTGATGTCGCTGCCCAAGCCGTCTTCGGCATCAAGTGCTTTAAGGCCTCGGGTGACGAGCTGCGGGTCGGTCACCGTGGTGACAAGCACATGGTTTTTTGTAGCGGCAAGGTAGCCGCCCGTGCCCGAACCGCCCATGACCATGCCTGCGGGGCCCATTTCTTTAACAAGCGACGGGGGGAACACGGTTTTAACTTGGTATTGATCCACCTGCGTGCCGTCGATTTCTAAAGCCTTTTCGGTGTAGGTGGTTTCAAAACTCAGGGCCTCGCCAGCCTCGTCGTCGTCCGCCGACATGGGAATGACAAGGTCGTTGAGCTTTGCCATGACCTCTTTTTGGCGTTTGAGCGTGCCCTGGGCATCGGGCGTGGCCGTCACGCTGAGCTGATTGAAAAACCCGCCGCCCATCATGGCCGCAGGTTCAGGGGCGTACATCACGCTGGCCATGGCCGTGGCATCGGGGGCCACATTGAGCATGTCGGTGTAAAGCGCCACTATTTGTTTGATGGGCAAATTGTCTTCTTCGTTGGCCATTTGGCCCAAGTTGGCCGCCAACTCTTGGGTCGCGGCCAAAAAGGCGTCTAAATCAAATCGGGTGAGATCAACCCCGGCCGCAAACAAGTGAGCCTGATCGGGCAAACGACGAAGCAAGTTGGCGTCTTCATCTGCGGGTGCATCGGCCGCGTTGTCCGCAGGCGCGTCATCGTTAACAAGGTTTGCGGGCTTAAACATGCCCGCAAACGTGGAGCCTTCAATCAATTGGCCACCCAAGGTGATGCCCAAGCCCGCTTCGGCAAGGTCGATGGCGTAAACAAAGGTGTCGGTGCCGTCAATCAATCCGTTTGCGAGTGTGGCATAGCCGTTCATCAGTGCAGGCAAGGCCCGCTCCATGGGGTCGTTGCCATGGCCCATTTCGTTTTGAATTTCGTCAACAGCACGGGCGATCGCAGGTTTCAACGAAGGCGCCAACGCCTTCACGTCGACATACATCAACAGCTGGCCTTGCGAAAAATAGTCGGCCGCCAATTCGCCCGTCGCGTCCACCATCTCATCGCCCGCATCGCCGGGGGCATAAGCCTCGGCCGCTTCCAACGTGGGTGCAATGGCGGCATAACCATTGATATGGCGGGCAAATCCTTCTTCATGGTTAATCAGCACGTCGGCAATGTCGGCCTCGGGGTCGCCGCCCAACGACGTGATAAAAGCCGCGTAGTCGCTCACCGGCACCAACATCACCGCCATGGGCACGATGTCATCGTTGTTCGGGTCGTCGTCCAACTGAGCGTCAATCGCCGTGCCAAGGCCCGAAAGCACCACCAGCAAGGGGCCCTCATCGTCAACGCCTTCATGAAGGTCCATTTCTTGCTTAAAAGCATCCAACGCATCAAGCAATTCAGGAGCATGGCGATCCAAACCCGTGTTGGCCGCAAAATTAGCAATGCGATCACTAAACCCGCGCAAGCTGGGCACCGCCCACACCACTTCAGCCCCGGCAGGCGCCGCATCAAACAATGTTTCAAGCGGCGGCGCTTCAGCCACAAGACCTTGAGCATCAGCCCCGGCAGCGGGCAAAAGCGGGGCGGCCAACAAACTGGCCGCAAGCAACGCCGCCGTGGAAAAAGTCGGGCAGGCTGGACGAGCAAAAGAAGCAATCTTGAACATGGCAGGACTCTCAAAAAGTAAGCTAAACGTGCGACCCCGACAAAATCGACGCCGTGAATCGAAGCTAAATAGTGTGATACAAGTTTATCCGCAAGCCGTTTTGCGTGATTGCCAGAGCAATGGGTGTCGAGGGGCGTCGAAGGGTGCGAGGCCCTCAGGGATTCCCATAAAACCCTATCTCAACAACCCGGGCCGTAAGCCAAAGCGGCAGTCGTTACGCATGCCGCGCCGTTCGTCATACTGCGTGCCTGCCATGCCAAGCCACAAACCCCTTCCTGTGATCGATATCTTCGCCGGCCCCGGCGGCCTCGGCGAGGGTTTCGCCTCGCTGCGCGTTGGCAAACGCCGCGCCTTCCACTCGGTCCTCTCGATCGAAAAAGACCCCGCCGCCCACCGCACTCTTAAGCTCCGCGCTTTCACCCGCCAATTCTCCGATGGCGAAATCCACAGCGATTACTACGCCTACCTTCGCGGCGAC
>JAZGFZ010000302.1:0-3204 GCA_036480015.1 Algisphaera sp.
CAAGCTTGATGCGCACCCCGATTTTGGGTTGCACGCCGTGGACTTTGGCTTGTTCGATGATGAGTTTGATTTCGCTGTATTTTTCAACCACGGGAATGACGTTGCGACCCACTTTTTGGGCGAGAATAACCGCCTCGATGAATTGTGCATCTTTGAAGCCGTTGCAAATCACCAAGGTGTCGGGGTCGTCTGCCAGTGCCAACACGGCCAAAAGTTCGGGCTTGCTGCCCGCTTCAAGGCCGAAGTTGTGTTGGGCGCCGAAGGCCAAGAGGTCTTCCACGATGTGTCGCTGTTGGTTGACTTTGATGGGATACACGCCCCGGTAGTCACCGGCGAAGTCGAACTCTTTGATGGCAGAAGCAAAGGCGTCCGACATGGCTTTGAGGCGATGGCCAATGATTCCGGGGAAGCGTATTAGCAAGGGGGTGGCAAGGTCGCGTTGGCGCAGTTCATCAACCAGTTGTTTTAAATCCACCCCAGGTGATTGGGGGCCGTTGCCATCGGGGTGCATTCGGACGGTGCCGGTATCGCTGACTGAAACGTAGCCCGCGCCCCAGCGATCAACGCCGTAAAGTGCGGCACTGCGGGCGGGTGGCCAATGGGCGGCTTCTTCTGGGGTTGTTGGTGCTTTGGTGGCGGGGTGTGGGGTTGCGCTCATGTGTGGTCCGTCCTTGGATGTGATTGCGTTTGAAGCTTCCCGTAAACCCGCAAAGGTCGGACATACTATCTGGAAATGAATGGAGGGCTATTGGGGGTGCATGTAAAAACACCGCAGCGTTGTGCGGTGTTTTACGTGTTTGTTGTGTGTTGCAGGAGTTAGGGGTTGCTGCGTTGTCGGCGGCGAGTCGCCAAGACGACGCCGCTTAGCAGCAGCAGTGAGGCGGAGGTGGGTTCGGGGACCGTGAGTGTGATTGCGTCGTAGACACGAAGGGCGATTTGGCTGTGTGTTCCTGCGGCACTGGTGGCGTCGAGGGTGGTGTCGAGGGTGAGCAGCACGCCGGTGATTTTGCCGGAAATTCCAGCTTCAATGGCGGCTCGTTGGGCCACGTCGAAAGTGATTGAGCCGCCCCAAGAAGGGATCAGTCCTGCGCCTGGCAGATCTGCAAGGTTGTCACTTACAAGCACTTGGTCGACGGGGTTAAGCAGGATGGGGCCACCTGGTAGATCGACGCCATCGACCGCGGTGATGCGGGCCACGATGCGGGCCGTGGCGGTGATGGCCGTGTCTGCCGTGATGTCGCCAATGTAGTGTGAAAACTGGTAAAAGCCTGATGCTGTGGCGGTGATTTCAGTTAAGGCGCGCCCGGGCTTGGCAGTGATGTGAGCGTTGATGGATCCCAGCGTTGAGTCGGGGGTTCCATACAGCGAATCGGCTTCGAATGTGGTGGACAGGCCTGAGCTGAAGTCCAGCTTGTCGCCCGAAATCACCGGGGCGCCAAAGAGGCTTCCGCTGGATTCGGGGACGAGAACGGTTTCGTAGGTGACGGTGTCGCCTTCGAAGTCGCCAAAATGAATGGGCGCAGCCCATGCGGTGGTGTTTAAAGCGCAGCCGAGGCTGAGCGGTAGGGCGATACTAAAAAAGCGACTGAGCATGGGGGTTTCTCCTAGCCTGATTGGCGTGACCTCGGTGTGGGGAGGTTCAACACTGATTCTACAGCGTTATAGCTTGGCATGGTTTTTGAGGGGGGCCATAAAAAAGGCCCGCCGATTTGGCGGGCCCTTGTTTTGGGCGGGTTTGTTCCGATTGCCAGTTTAGGTTAGGCCGATCGACGACGGCGGGCAACGAAGCAGAGTGATCCAAGACCAATGATCGCCACGGTGGTGGGTTCAGGGATGGTGATGATCACAGCGTCAACATTCTTTTTGTCAATGAAGGCGAGCGTGCCAGATTCGCTGATGGCGAGGAGCTTGTTGTCAAGCACCACGGCAGCTTTGGTGATTTTGCCCGTAATGTCGTGTTGGGCGTTGGCGAGAGCAGCAATGTCCAAGTAAGCCGAGGCTTGCCAAGCTTGACCAAGGCCGGGGCTGTCGATGAGGTTGGCTTCGAAGATGGTGGAGCCATGAATGACCTGCGAGGCGCCAACATACGGGGCGTTGTCGACTTCAAGGACATTGATGGAGAACACCACGGCGATGGCAACACGGGTGGCGTCGGTGCCTGATCCAACCAAGTCGAAGGCGCCGCTTTCTTCAAGCGTGAGTCCGCTGATGGCGTGTCCGGCGGTTGTGGGCATCACGTTGAAGGCAAGGGTGCCGTCGGTGAAGTCGATGCCGCCGTCAATGGATTCAGCGGTGAACTCAAGGGGCGTAAAGCTGAGCGAGTCGCCCGAGATGGTGGGGGTGCCAAAAAGGCCTTGGACATCTTCGCGGACGTTTCCGTAATTCACGGTTGTGCCTGCAAAGTCGCCATAAAGGATGTCAGCTGCCAATGCAGGCGAAGCCATTGCGCAAAAAGCGGCGGCGGCGACAAGGGTTTTACTTTTGTTTACAAGGTTGTTCATCGAGACATCTTCTCCAGTTTGAGGCTCGAACCGACAAGGCACGAGACGTGATCTTAACATAAATGAAACATATCTGCAAGGGCGAGCAAGCCCTGTTTACGACATAAGTGTAGTGCGAGTGGTTTCTTTGTGCAAGGGGGATACCGATAATATGGCACAAAAAAAACGCCAAGGAAGTGAAATGCAGGGGAAAGCGAAAAAACGACCAATTGAAGGTGTAAGAGACTTAAATGGCGGCCAAATGGCTTCGGCGGCGCTGGGCTTGGTCCATTTGTTCGGCGGTGGGGGGACGCCCTGTGGCGATCATTTCGACAAAGCAGTCAAAAAGGTATCGGCTGTCGTGGGGGCCGGGGCTGGCCTCAGGATGATATTGGACGGCAAAAATGGGTTCTTGGGTGTGTCGGAAGCCTTCGAGGGTTTGGTCGTTGAGGTTGATGTGGGTGGGTTCGCCGCCTGCTTTTTTGAGGCTTTCAAGGTCGACGGCAAAACCGTGGTTTTGGCTGGTGATTTCGACTTTGCCGGTGCCAAGGTTTTGGACGGGTTGGTTGCCGCCGCGGTGGCCAAACTTAAGTTTGTAGGTGTCGGCTCCCAAGGCACGACTGAGCAGTTGATTGCCAAGGCAGATGCCAAAAATGGGCAGCTGGCCAATGAGCTGTTTGAGGTGGCCAATGGTGGGTTCGACGGCGGCGGGGTCGCCTGGTCC
>JAZGFZ010000303.1:0-2426 GCA_036480015.1 Algisphaera sp.
CTGCCGACAAAGCAGGAACGATCGATGTATTTGCGGGATTGGCCATGGGGGTCTCTTTATTGAACTTGTGTTTAAGGAAGAATGCAACAGTTTAGAGCAAACAGACCGCCTTCACGTCTAAGGGGTCTAACGCCTACGGCAAAGTCGCTTACAGCCCCATCACATCTTTCATCGAATATCGCCCGGCGGGTTGTCCACACAACCACTTCGCCGCCCGCAGCGCTCCGGCGGCATAACTGTCGCGGCTGGTGGACACATGTTTGATTTCAAGCCGTTCGCCAGGCGCCGCCAAAAACAGCGTGTGCTCGCCCGGGTGGTCGCCAATACGCAGTGTTTGCACTGTGATGTCGGTGGGCTGCCGCGGCACATGATCGCCATGGCGTTCCAGCTTCACACACTCGTCAAAATCACGCCCCGCCGCATCGGCCACCACACGTGCCAGCGTCAACGCCGTGCCCGAAGGCGCATCGGCCTTGTAACGGTGATGGGCTTCTAAAATTTCCAAGTCATACGCATCACCCAAAAGCGTCACCGCTTGAGCCGCCAAGTGATTCAACACGTTCACCACTTGGCTGTAATTGGTGGCCTGCATCACCGGAATCACCTTGGCCAAAGCATCCATACGGGCCTCATCCGCGTCGGTCAGTCCTGTGGTGCCCACCACCAAAGGGGATTTTGATGCCTCGCAAAAATCAGCCGCCGCTCGAAAACCCTTGGGCAACGTAAAGTCAATCACCGCGTCGTAGCGGCCTGCCAGTTGAGGGCCTGCGAGATCAGCCGCATCCACCGCCGCCGCCACAGCCAACTGCGGGTCGTCCATGGCCAAAGCCACCAAACGCTGGCCCATGCGGCCTGCCGAACCATGAATCGCCAGTTGAATCGGGGAATTGCTCATCGGTGTCTCCAAAGGTCAAAATCAGTTCATTACAAAAAGGGTGTCCGCATGCCCAAGCAGGCATTGCACATCCGCCGATCCACAAAGAAAGACCAGCTCAAGGCGCGTACAATACCTCTCGTTCATCTCGCCCGCCGCTCGGCGACTTCACCTTTTTGATTGACAGGACCCGCTTTGGCATTATTCGGAAAGAAAAAAAAAGACGATTCTGCCACCCAAGACAGTGGCGGCTCCGTCGCAGGCGGCAGCAGCTTCAAACGCGATGAGCGTAAAGCCCGCAAGTTCTTCGAACACGCCGAAGGTGCCACCGAGAAAAACAGCCTCGATTTCGCCATCGAAATGTACATCGGTGGCCTGCGTCACGATGCCGACAACATGGCCCGCCATGAGGCTCTTTTTTCGGTGGCCAAACGCCGCAAAGCCAGCGGCGGCAAAAAAGCAGGCCACAAAGACAAAAAAGCCATCGGCCCCAGCCCCGCCGACAAAATGCTCTTGGCTGAAAAAATTTGGGCCTACGATTTTACCGACCATGAAAACATGGTCGAATTTTGCAGTCGTGCTGTCGATGCCAACAACGCCGAGCCAGAGCTTGACCTCGCCCCCGTTGCCCACTGGATTGGCGTGATGGCCTTGGAGCTGCCTGGCCCCAAGCCCAAGATTAAAAACTTCATCAAACTGCGCGACCTTTTCTCCCAAATTGGACACTTCGACAAAGCCATCGAAGCCTGCCGAGGAGGACTGCGTATCGACATGAAAAACGACACCCTTATCGCCTCACTCAAAGACCTCGAAGCCCAAAACTATTCCAGCAAAAGCACCGCGTCCAAAGAAGACGGCAGCTTTCGCGACAACATCAAAGACACCGAATTTGCGGCCGAATCTGCCCGTGGCGCCAGCAACACCCTCTCGGCCGTCGACCAAGCCATTGCCAGTCGCCGCGAAGAATACGAAGAAGATCCCGAAGACCTCACACGCGTCAGCAAGTTGGTTGACGCCTTGCTTAAAAAAGGGTCGTTTGAAGAAGACGAATCCGCCCTCAAGCTGCTCGATCGCACCCACGACACCACCGGCCAATACCGCTACAAAGTCAAAATGGGCGACATTCGCATGAAGCAATTTACCCGTGAATTGCGACAACTCAAAGCGTTTATCAACGCCGCGCCCGAAGATGACAGCTACGCCCAACGCTACAAAGACACCCTCAAAGAAAAACTCACCTTCGAGCTTGAGGAATACACCGATCGAACCAAAAACTACCCCACCGATCTGCGCCTGAAATACGATTTGGGCAAGCGCCTTTACCAAGCCCGCCGCTTCGATGACGCCATCGGCATGCTTCAGCAAGCCAGCGAAGACCCCAAAAGCCGCACCCAAGCCAAACTGCTTCTGGGGCGATGCTTCATCGAAAAAGAATGGTACGACGAAGCCGTCGTAACCCTGCGTGACGCCGCCGAATCCTATGACACCGCCGACGACGCCCTGGGCAAAGAACTGAACTACGACAAACTTCGCGCCCAAATCGCGGCCGCCA
>JAZGFZ010000304.1:0-2471 GCA_036480015.1 Algisphaera sp.
ACCTCACGTCCTATCTCACCGCCCACCGAGACACCCCCGGCATCCCCCCCACCGAAGACCACGAACGCCTCGCCCCACCCCAGCGCATCGGCGAACAACTCATGCTCGGCCTAAGACTCAGCGATGGCATCACCCTCGATTGGATCCACGCCAACATCCCCCCCCACACCCCGCGCCACACCGCCATCGAAGAGCTCATCCACATCAACATGCTCGAGCGCACCCCCACCCACCTCAAACTCACCCGCCAAGGCCTCTTCGTCGCCGACAGCGTCATCGCCAAATTGCTTTGACGCCTTTAAAACAGGAAGACATGAAGGGGCTGAGGGGCTAAGTGAAAAGACAACCCGAAAGTGGCCGAGTACCCCACACGCTAAGTTTTCGCTTGCGTCTTGCTAACCGCTAATTGCTATCTGCTATCTGCTATCTGCTATCTGCTAAATCCTTTTGATCTATTTACCCGTAAAGGAATCAGGCAAATCGCAACCGCAATCGGCATCGCAGTGGTGATTCCCCGAGCTTAAGGGGCGGCCACGATAATCCATTTCGTAAGTGCAACAATCCAATAGATTTTTTTTGAGAAGACGCCTGCCACGCTGCACACGCGATTTGGCACCCGACAACGACATCGCTTGGGCCTTGGCGTAATCACCTTGCGATTCGCCTTCGAGATCAACGCGCACCACCGCATCGCGCTGTTCTGCAGGCAAACACTCGAGCATCATGCGCAAACATGCGGCGAGTTGAGGGTCGATCACCTCAGGTTCATTCGGCTGGGCGGGTTCGTGGTCGACAAGATTGACCGCCGACACACGCTTGCGACGGTAATGATCTGTCACCGCATTGCGAGCAATGCGATAAACCCACGGCCCGATGCGCTGGTCATTCTTCAACGCAGGCAGCCCGCGATGAATACGCAAAAACACCTCTTGCAGCAAATCTTCAGCGACGTGATCGTTACCGACCCGCCGCTGAAGAAATCGATGCAGAGCGTCACGAAATTGCTCCCAAACATCATGTGTGGCCAACGTCATTTTGACTTGTCCGTTTCACAAGTGCTGGTGCAATCACATTTGCACGCATCCTCTTTACAGACGCATTTGCAAACGCATTGACCGTCTTCGCAAGAGCAAATACAAGTACAGCTGCAAGTGTTGTGGGTCGCAGCATCAGAGGTGGTGGGAGTAAGTGTCATGGCGAAAGTCCTTTCAGGATAGTAAAAACATCGTTTCACCCTCATAGACGTATCCAAAGCAAAAAAGACGCAACGACGCCGTATGACTCTGATTTTTCGACATTAGACTTGTTTAAGAACCCATACGCGAAGTTTCTTAACCGATCGTTTTAATTCTTCGTGAGCGTTGACTTTGCTACCGTGACAAGTGATAACGTACCTGAAACCCCTCTGAGGAATGATTAAATGCCAAGCCAAGGCCGAACGGATGTGCTGCACGAGGCGAACCTTAAACAGATGCGTGAGCTTCGCCCCAACTTGGCGATTTTGCCTTGGGGGGCAACCGAAGCGCACAATTATCACCTGCCTTACGGCACGGATGTCGTCGAGGCCACGGCACTTGGCGAAACCGCCACACACCGCGCAAACGAGCAAGGTGCTCGCGCGGTTTTACTGCCGACCGTACCTTTTGGGGTGGATCATTCGCAACTTAATCAGGTGGCCACGATCACCATGCGTGCCTCGACGCAATTGGCCATCCTCAACGACGTGGCGCTAAGCTTGACGCGCCAAGGCATTGATCGCTTGATCGTGCTTAATTTTCACGGCGGCAACGAATTCAAGCCCCTTATTCGCGACGTGATGCTCGATCACCGCATTTTCATCGTGCAAGCCAGTGCGTTTCAACTTTGCCCGGAGCTGCGCGAGATGCTCGAACACCCCGGCGACCATGCCGATGAGTTTGAAACCAGTTTGATGCTTCATCTCAAACCACAATGGGTTGCCCCCTTGGACGAAGCTGACGAGGGCGACACGACGCCTTTTGCTTTGCCTGCATTAAACCGACCCGGCATTTGGGCTTCGCGTGACTGGGGGGCATTAACAAAATCAACGGGCGTCGGAAACCCCAAAGAATCAACGGCTGAAAAAGGCGAGACGATTTTTGAGGGATTGGTAACGGCATTGGTGCCAGTCATCGTTGAGCTTTCCCAAGCCAACAACGGCGATTTTCCCTTTGTACTTTCTTAAATACATTGCAAAACACGTCGTTGAATGATCTCAATAACCCGTGAATGCTGCAGCCCTACTCTTCGTCCAAATCGGCCTCTTCAATGGGCCGACTCATTTTGTACGACTCGTTGAACCATCGCCCCAAATCAACGGTTTTGCAGCGGTCGCTGCAAAATGGAAAGGTGGCGACATCGGCCATGACTTTCGCACGGCAGGTGGGACATTTAACGGGGGTTGAGTCGGCGTTGGATTCAGAAGAGTTGGCGTTGCGCATGGCTAAGGTTTA
>JAZGFZ010000305.1:0-9591 GCA_036480015.1 Algisphaera sp.
CGAGGGTAAATAGTGGCAGTCGCCTGGGGCCACGGGCACTTCGAACATGACTGGCACAACGGCGTCGTTGGTGTTTTTGGTCAAGGCGCTGCGTAGTTGGTCGGGGGTGACGCCTTCTTTGATGCCTTTGTAGATGACGGCGCCTGGATCACAATCCACGATGTACCACGCTTCGCTTTTTAAAAAGGCGTCGGCGTGGGTGGCGGCGTAGGCGGGTGAGGGATGCACCTGCACCGACAGGTGGGCCGAGGCGTCGAGGTATTTGAGCAAAATGGGAAAGCCGCCAGATTCGGTTAGCGGTAGGTCGCCGTGCAGTGCCGGGCCATAGGCGTCGATGACTTGCGAAAGGGTTTGGCTTGCCAAGGGGCCGTTGGCCACCCCCGAGCGTTCGGCCCCGCCACCGCCACCGCTGGCGGAGGTGGTGGCCAAATCGACCAGTTCCCACGATTCACCAATGAGGTTTTTGGCATCGCCGGGCAAATCACGGCCCAGGCGTTCGAGGCTTCGGCCGCCCCAAACCTTTTCTTTGTAGACCGGGGCGAATTTGAGGGGGTAGAGCGGCATGGTGGAGTGTTTCATAACCGCCAAAGGATATCGCGCCTTCTCACGCATGTTCTTGACGAACGGATTGCCTGGGGCTTGCGTACGGTTCTTTTGGTGTCTTTGTCTTCGTATTAGAATGCCCTCATGATCCAACGTCGAATCACCCGTCAAGTTGCTTTGGGCGACGCACGCACCGGCATTGTTCGCATTGGCGGCGATGCGCCGGTGTCGGTGCAGACCATGACCACGGGCTACACCTACGAAATAGACGCGTGCGTGGCCGAGATCAACCGCATGGCGGCAGCGGGGGCTGACATTGTGCGGGTGGCGGTGCCCAACAAAAAAGACACTGCGGCGCTGAAAGAAATTATTCCGCAGGTTCAGGTGCCGATTGTGGCAGATGTTCACTTTCATTTTGGCCGGGCGTTGGAATCGGTTGAGGCGGGGGTTCACAAAATTCGATTGAACCCGGGCAACATTAGCGATCGCAAGCAAGTGCAAGAAGTGATTGCGGCCTGCAAAGAAAAAAAACTGCCGATACGCATTGGGGTGAATGAGGGCTCGATCATTGAACGAAAAGACAAACAGAAGCGATTGAAAGAATTGGGCGGTGTGTTTGGCGACGACAAGCACGGTCATTTTTTGGCGATCATGATTGCCAAGCTCGAAGAATATTTGGACATTTTTTACGAGCAAGATTTTTATGACCTAACGATTAGTGCCAAAAGCCCTGACCCCGAATTGGTCATTCGGGCTTACACCGAAATTAGCAAGCGGTTTGATCACCCTTTGCATTTGGGCGTGACCCACGCGGGGCCCAAAGAAACCGGCACCATTCGCAGTGTGGTGCCGTTGGGGCATTTGCTGGCCAGCGGCATTGGCGACACGGTGCGCATTAGTTATGCCAGCGACCCGGTGCATGAAGTGCAAGATGCGTTGGAAATGCTTTATTGCTTGGGTTTGCGTGAACGGGTGGGGGTGGATTTAATTGCCTGTCCCACGTGCGGTCGCATTGAGGTGGACTTGTTTACGTTGGTGCAAGAGGTGCGCAAAACCTTGGCCGATGAAATCACCTTGCCCATTAAGGTGGCGGTGATGGGCTGCATTGTGAATGGTCCAGGCGAGGCCGAAGGTGCCGACGTGGCGGTGTTTGCCGGCAAGCAACGCGGGATTATTTATGTGCAGGGCGAAAAGGTGGCCACCGTGCCCGAGGCCGACATTTTGAGCACGTTGCGCACGCATTGTTTGGCTTTTGAGGCCAAGGTGAAGCGTGGTGACGCCAAGTTGGGTGAAAAGGTGGTGGCCATTGTGCCGCCCGATCCGATTGGTGAGCTGGGGAGCGGCATTGCCAAAATAGCCAAGGGCGACGTGACGCGACTTACGGTGGATGGGTCGGGGGTTTAAGGGCCATGGCTATGGGCATGGGCAATTCGTCGATCATTGGGCTGAGTCATCATTGGCGGCGAGCGGTGTTTCGTTATGGCTTGCTGGTGGGGTTGTTTGCCGTGCTGGCAGCGTTTTTGATTTGGCCCATTGCGTTAACGGTGGGCGGTGGATTCATCGACGAAGAAACGGGGGCGTGGACGGTTAAATATTTTTGGGGCGAAGGCTTGGGCGTGCTGCGCGATCCGCTGTATCAAAAGGGGTTGGTGAACTCGCTTTTGATTGCGACGGCCACCACCACGCTTTGTTTGCTGGTGACGTTGCCCATGGCATTGTTGGCCAGCCGTTATGACTTTCCGGGCAAGGCGGTAATGACGTCGTTGGTGTTGGTGCCGCTTATTTTGCCGCCTTTTGTGGGGGCCATTGGCATTCAAGCGTTGCTGGGGCGTTTTGGCATGTTCAACAGCCTGCTAAGCAAAATGGGCATGATTGATGGCGCGGCGCCGGGGATAGACTTCTTCGGAGGCGGTATTGGAGGTGGGTTGGGCGGGCGTTTTGTGCCGGTGGTGTTGATGGAGGCCCTGCACCTGTATCCCATTCTTTATCTCAACACCGTGGCGGCGCTGTCGAATTTGGATCCCTCATTGGATGAAGCCGCGCTCAATTTGGGGGCCGGGCGGTGGAAACGTTTTTGGCGTTGCACGTTGCCATTGATTGTGCCGGGCATTTTTGCCGGGGCAACGATTGTGTTTATTTGGAGTTTTACCGAGTTGGGCACGCCGCTCATGTTTGAGTTTAAAACGGTGATGCCCGTGCAGGTGTTTTATGGATTGACCGACATTGAAGCGAACCCGCGGCCTTTTGCCTTGGTGGTGGTGATGCTGACCGTGGCGGTGGCGTGTTATGTCGTGGGCAAGTGGGTTTTTGGCGGGCGGGCCTATGCCATGCAGGGCAAGGCCACGGCGGCCACGCATTTGCCTCGGTTACGCGGATTGCGGGGCATGGCCGCGCTGATGTTTTTTGGGGTGGTGATTGGTGCTGCGGTGCTGCCGCATGTGGGGGTGGTGTTGTCGTCGGTGACGGTGGATGGCACGTGGTATCGCTCGGTGTTGCCAGGGCAGTTCACCGGCGAGCATTTTGCCAACGCGCTCACCCACGAGCTGGCCTTGCCGAGCATTTTAAACAGCTTGATTTATGCAGGATTGTCGGTGGTGTTGTGCGTGGTGCTGGGCTTGGCCATTAGCTATTTAAACGTGCGGGTTAAATTGCGTGGGGCGGGCGTGCTTGATGCACTGGCCATGTTGCCTTTGGCCGTGCCGGGCATTGTGATGGCCTTTGGTTATGTGGCGCTTAGCTTGTGGTTTGGGCGTTATGCGCAAGGCACCTTTTTACAGCCGCTGGCCGAGGCGATTGCCATTCGCGGACAAAATCCCAATCCGTTGGTGTTTTTGGTGATTGCCTACACCATTCGCCGCTTGCCTTACATCGTGCGGGCGGCCAGTGCGGGGCTTGAGCAAACCTCAGGCGACTTGGAAGAAGCCGCACTGAATTTAGGGGCCACGCCTGCCATGGCCATTCGCCGGGTGGTGGTGCCCTTGATTTTGGCCAACCTTATTGCAGGGGCGATTTTGGTGTTTAGCTTTGCGATGCTCGAAGTGAGCGACAGCTTGATTTTGGCCAGCAAGCAAGAACATTACCCCGTGACCAAAGCCATTTGGGAATTGTTCAACCGCTTGGGCGATGGCCCCGCCTTGGCCAGCGCTATGGGTGTGTGGGCCATGGTGTTTTTAACCGTGACACTGGTGGGCGCGAGCGTGATGATGGGCAAAAAACTGGGGGAAATTTTTAGGGTTTAGGGGGGCAGGCCAGCTGCAATGGTGGATTTAATTCCGAGGCGCAATCTTTGCCACGATCATATTTTTACGATATGGTGTTCCTTGCACATACGCTTGTCTTGTGGCGAGATGTGTTTATTTGGCATTTTTTCTACGGCTTGATCATCAAAAGGAAATTATGAAATCTCTCTCTCTTGTTAATCGTTTCATCGCAGGCGGCGGCTCAAACGAGTTCGCTAGATCGCATTGATCGCGAATTAGGGCTTGGTGGGCTTGGTGATGTGTACGACGACGACATGGAGTCAGACGATACGCAGTCATACGTCTCTTTTACTTATGGGTACGCGTCGGCGGGTGACTCTAGCCTCGAATCGGTTGACGGGCTTTCCATATCAGCCGTGTTAAATACTAAAATCGAGTTCGACAATAGCTCATATTTCTTGGGTGCAGTAGGCACGAATGTTGGACAGGCCGCTAGAATTGAATTCGAGATAGGGCATCGAAGCGTCGACATTAATTCCGCTTTTGCAGCGGGAGTACCAAATCTTTTAGGGTCAGGTGATGTCGATCTGCTTTCCCTCATGGGCAACGTCTATCTTGATTTTCTCTCCTTTTATATAAAATGAAGGTTTTTCTTTATGCATCAAGTTCAAATTGGTTGTAAGCGTATTGTGGTTTTGGCCATCCTTGTGGTTGCGGCGGTTTCTCAAGTCGGCTGCGCCAGCATTATCTGCGGCAAGAGAGATACCGTTGTCATCGATTCCGCCCCGAGCAACATGGCATTTAGCATTTCCAACAGAGATGGGAATCAGGTGTACCAAGGCACTACACCCGCGTCTGTAATATTGAATCGTGGAGCTGGGTTTTTTAAAAAACAAGTGTATGTCGTTAGCATGCAGGGGCACGAAAAAACGATCCCGACGAAGCTCAATCCTTGGTCTTGGGGAAACATTGTCTTTGGCGGTGTGGTCGGTTTTTTAATTGTTGATCCACTCACCGGAGCGATGTGGGACTTGCCGAAGACATTTTATGTCGACCTCGCGGGTCGGTCTAGAGTTCGCCAAGGAACTAGGCGCCGGCAGGGAAATCTTAGTTCAGATGATTTTAGAAAAAGCATTTTTCAATAAGATGTTTTCGGGGAGTTAATTCTGGGAAATCCGAAGCGATCTGGCGCAGGCGGAGATCTAGCGTGCGAGGCTGGGTTCCCGCCTGCGCGTACTTATTTTGAATTCCCGCCTTCGCGGGAATGGCGGGGGGGGCGTCGGCGATGATGAGTAAAAACCGTGAACGGTAACAAAGGGGGGGGGTTGTGTCGGGGCTGTTTCTAAGTGAAAGACAGGTAAGAAAAGGTCAAGGCGTTGACAGGCAATACATCCATTGGTTTGTGTCTTGCCAACGGCTATTTGCTATGCCTTTTTACTTATCCTCTCAGTCTTTTATGCCCCCAATCCCCTTCATTTCAGGCGTGTGTGTGATGCGTGACGGCCCCGTGGTTGTGGACGAGGCGTGGTGGGGGTAAACTCTCTGGCTTGGGGCCTGTAGCTCAGTTGGGAGAGCGCTGCCTTTGCAAGGCAGAAGTCGTCGGTTCGAGCCCGTCCAGGTCCATTGGGGTTTTGGTTTTACAACCAAAGCCCTTTTTTTATGCTCTTTTGGGGCGGGGTATCCGTTTTACGGCATTGGGGTTGTCATGGTCGATGGCAGTGATTCAATCTTGCGTTTGGCCACTGAAGTGGCTGAGTTGCCGGGGGTGGGGCCCACGCGGGTCAAGGCGTTGGCACGGCTGGGCATTGTGACGGTGACGGATCTTTTGCGACACTATCCACTGCGGTATGAAAAGGAGGCGGCGGAGGGGTCAATTGATGAGTTGCCGACCGATGGAAAAACAGTGGGGGCGTGCCGGGGAGAGATTGCGGCGTCGCGCTGGGTGGGGGGGCAGTATGGCAAGAAGGGGCGTTTTGAAGCGACGTTGCGCGATGGTGAGAGTCGAACCACGTTGAAGTTGACGTGGTTTAACGCGCCGTGGTTGCGTGATAAGTTGTCGCCGGGGGTGGTGGTGCGGGTGATGGGCAAGGCCAAGTTGTTTAATGATTATCCGCAGATGGTGAGTCCTAAGTTTGAATTGATTGAACTTGATGCCCAAGGGGAGGAGGCCGAGGCGAAGCCTGCGCGGTTGCGGCCGGTGTATCCGGCGACGGAAAAATGCAAGTCGGCGGTGATTGAAACATTGCTTGACGGTGTGCTTTCTGACGCGCTGTCTCGGGTGCGTGATCCGGTGCCAGAGGATCGCCGTGAGGCGCAGGCGTTGCCGCCTTTGTCGGAGGTGCTGCGCATGATTCATCGGCCTGAAGATGCCGACGAACCCAAGGCCGCGCGGCGACGGCTGGCTTACAACGAATTGTTGCTGTTGCAGTTGGCCATTACCAAGCGGCGGTCGGATGTGGAGCGTGAATCGGTGGCGCCTGCGCTTTTGCACACGGCTGAGATTGACGGGCGTATTCGAGAGCGTTTCCCGTTTACGCTGACGGATGCCCAATCGCAGGCGGTGGTGGAAATTGCGGATGACTTAACGCAAGAACGCCCGATGAATCGGATGTTGCAGGGCGATGTGGGGTCGGGCAAAACGGTGGTGGCGTTGTATGCGTTGTTGATGGCGGTGGCCAATGGCAAGCAGGGGGCGATCATGGCGCCCACGGAGTTGCTTGCCGAGCAGCATTTTCGATCGATTGGAAAAATGCTTGAGGGCACCGGGGTGCGTCTGACGTTGCGAACGGGGCGGGCGAAAAAGAAAAAAGAGGCCGATGCCATTGCCGCAGGTGAGGTGGACATTGTGGTGGGCACGCATGCGCTGCTTTCGCCCAAGTTGCGTTTTCATGATTTGGCGGTGGTGGTGATTGACGAGCAGCATCGCTTTGGCGTGATGCAGCGGGCGGCGCTGCGTGGTGCGGTGCCGGGGCCTGATGGCCGAACGCCCACGCCGCATACGTTGGTGATGACGGCCACGCCCATTCCTCGAACGTTGAGTCTGACGCTTCTGGGTGATTTGGATTACACGACGCTAAAGGGCTTGCCGCCGGGTCGGTTGCCCATCGACAGTCGGGTGGTGATGCCATTGCAAACCGACGAGGTGTACGGCTATGTGCGCAAGCGGCTTGAACGTGGCGAGCAGTGTTATGTGGTGGTGCCTGCGATTGAGGATCGGCCTGATGATCCTGACGGGGGTGCTGAAGCGCCCAAGGCGAAGTTGAAATCGGTGGCGGCGCATGCCGATGAATTGGAGGAGCAGTTTTTTAAAGGATTGCGCGTGGGGCGGGTGCATGGCAAGTTAAAGCCCGATGAACGGCAGGCGGTGATGGCGGATTTTCATGCGGGGAAAGTGGATGTGTTGGTGGCGACCACGGTGATTGAGGTGGGGGTGGATGTGCCTAATGCCACGTTGATGGTGATTGAACATGCCGAGCGATTTGGCTTGGCGCAATTGCATCAGCTTCGGGGGCGTGTGGGACGGGGGGATCATGGCCGACGCAGTTTGTGCGTGTTTGTGGCGAATCCCACCACCGACGATGCGGCCAAACGCATGGAGGCGATTGCGGGCACGCGTGATGGATTTAAAATCGCCGAATTGGATTTGCAAATTCGCGGCATGGGCGAAATGTTGGGCACCCGACAAAGCGGCATGCCGCCGCTGCGTATGGCCAGCATTCCCGAAGATTTGGAATTGTTGGGACTGGCCAAACGCGAAGCCCAACGCGTGATTGGCTTGGACCCTGAGTTGGTGGCCGATGAGCATCAATTGTTGCGACAAGTGCTTTATGCTCAATATGGCGAAAGCTTGGGCTTGGTGGATGTGGGATAGCGATTAGCAAACAGCGATTAGCAGTTAGCAAATAGCAAATAGCAAATAGCAGTTAGCAAAAGGGGATGGTGGGGTGAAGGGCTTTGGTCGGTCGTTGGGCCACTTCCGGATTGCCTTTTCACTCAGCCCCTCAGCCCCTTACTCACTTAACCCCTTCTCGCGGCGGTTCGTTTTTCGTCTTGGTTGTTTAAATGAGCTTTGCCGTGGAGACGTTAAAAGATTTTTTCACCTCGGCCTCGGGTGGTGAAGCCCCAGATTTTGCGGGTGAAACTGAGCAAGAGGCCAATGGGAATGGCGGCCACGGTGGTGTAGATTAAGTTTTGCCCGCGCAGCATGAGTTGGGCGGTGGCCGACCACGCCATGGGTTCATTGGCGAGCATGGGAAGGCCGCGCAGGGAAAGCAGCAGCACTTGCACCAGGGCGGCAAAGGCGCCGGCGACGAGGGTCATGATGACGAGGGTGATGATGGATTTGCGAACAAGAAAGTTGCGAAGTTGAAGGGTGGCGTAGCCTGCGGCGAGAAAGCCCAAGGCGTGGGGGCCCAGAAGAACGGCGCCGTCGGCGAGGGGGCTGGGGCGAAGATCCATGAGTAGGCCCAGCACCAAGGCTGCGACAAGGGCGAGGTGGCGCGGGGCGTTAAGGCCGACAAACACCAAGAGGATGAGTAGCAGGTTGGGGGTGGTGTTGCGGTAGGTCCACAGGGGGGCAAGGCCCCCTTGGAGGGCGTAGGCAAGGTAGGCGGTGGCGGTGAAGACCAAAAGGTTCATGGAGAGCGATATAAAGACAAGGCGCAAAAAGAGTGTGATTGGAGGGGCAGGTTAAAGGCGGGGTTACTCTTTGGGGGGCACACGTTTGGGCACGAGAATGACGACTTCATTGAGAAAACGCAGGTCGAGGGTGGGGCGAATGACAATTTGTTTGAGCAGTTGGGGGTCGGGGGGATAGGGGCGGACTTCTTCGACGCGGCCGAGGATGTGTGCGCGGGCATCGCGATAGTGGATTTCATCGGCCAAGCGGGCCAAGGCACCGATGGGCGGGGCGACATCGTGAGAGACCTCGGCGGTGAAAAGACGCTCGGCAGGAAGCGGCTTGATGCGAAGGCGTTCGAGGCCTGGCAGGGTGTTGCCTGCGCTGGGGTTGTTGGGGTCGGCAGGGGGTGTGAGCTCAATTTGAAAGCCAATGTCTTGGCTGGTGATGAGCTCGACATCGGCACTGACGGGCCCCACGGGCTCGACCACGCGCCCGACGATTCGGGTGCCGTACAAGACGGTTTGTCCTGCGGCAATGCCTTGGTGGGTGCCACCATGAATGGAGAGTATGTGTCGGGTGCCTGCGTCGGTGTAGGCAGATACTTTGGCGGGAACGCGATTGCGAGGCGGCAGGTCTTCGACGGCAAAGCCTTGGGTGTTGGCAAGTTGACGTTTAAGATCGTTGATGCGTTGGCGCTGAGTGCCCAGTTGGGTGAGGAGTTGTTGATGGGCCAGCACAAGTTGTTCGCGACTGGCGGAGGCGGGGTCGATGGTGCCTTGGCTGTTGGGGTTGTTGTCGGGGCGATTGAGGCGTCGGGCCAATCGAAAAACAGGCTCGCGAATGGGCAGGGCTACAAGGTCGGCGACGGGGCGAAGCATTCCGCCCAGTTTCCCGCCATAGCGCACAGGCAACTGGCTGTTGACAAACAGCAAGAGGGCGACCGCCACAAGAACGCGGGGGGGACTAATAAGAGGACCAGCCATAGAGGCTCATAATAGACGCGATAACCATTCACGCGTTCTTATGGAAGAAGGGTCTGAGGGATTGAGTGGTTAAGACGGAGGCTGAGGGGAGAAAGTAGCCGTTAGGGATTAGCAAATAGCCGTTAGCAAGATACAAATGAAAAGTAATCCAAATGTGAACCCTAACTCAAGCCATGAACGGACTGAAGAGAAAGATAATTCGGAAGGGGGCGAGTGACCCCGTGATCGAGTGCTATGCCACGGT
>JAZGFZ010000306.1:0-16962 GCA_036480015.1 Algisphaera sp.
CCCATGGCGGCCAATCCGGCGACGAGGCCTGTTGCCAAAAGAACGGCGGCAACAGGACTTTGGCCCGAGGCGTCGATTTGAGCAAAGCGTTTTGGCAGGTGCCCACGGCGGCCCATGGCCAAAAGAACCCGGGAAAGCCCTAGTAAAAGATTGAGTATTACGCCAAACAGAGCGGCAATGGCAGCGATGGCAGTGCCCACTCCTACGGCGGGGGAAAGTTGAATGGCGGCGGCGACCGCTTCAAGAGGGCCGCGGCCGGTACGGCTGAATTGAGCAAATGTTTCGCCGCCCACGGCTCCAATGGCGGCGATGGCAACGCCTGTATAGATCACCAAGCATAAAAGGACGGTAATGACGACGGCTTTGGGGACGGTTTGGCGGGGGTTTTGAACTTCTTCGCCCAATGTGGCCACCCTGCCATAGCCTGTGAAGGCGACAAAAAGAAGAGCGGTTGCCTTCAATCCATTTGAAACGGAAGTCGAAGGGGGAGATGTGACCCCGTTGGAGGTTATTGTTTGGCTGTTTTCGCGCAAGATGGCGAAGACAAACAAGGCAAGTCCAGCCAAGGTGATTCCGACCAATACGGTGTTGGCGCGGTTGGACCGCCGAATCCCTTCGAGGGTAATCACTGCGGCCATGGCGATCATGGCCAGTGCTCCGGGTACGGCCAGTTGCGGGGCGTTGAAATATTCCAAGAGGTATCCGGCCAATCCCAGGGCGGCGGTGGCGGCTGAGGCGGATTTGGCGACCAAAAACAGGGTGCCTGCCGCAGCGCCTGCGGCGGGCCAACCCACTTTGTGAGCGTATTCATAGGTGCCGCCTGATGCGGGAAACACCCCGGCCAATTGGGCGGCTGAAAGTCCGTTGCACAGGGCCAGCAATCCAGCTGCGGAAATCGCCATCAGTATTCCCATGATGTTGTGCCCTGGGCTGGCGAGTCCAGCGGCCAAGCCCAAGGCCACAAAAACCCCGCTGCCCAGCATGGATCCAAGCCCAAGCAGGACGGCGCCGCCAACGCCCAATTCTCGGCGCAGCGAGGTGGGAGGTGAATGCTGTGGCATATGAGGCTTCATGCGCTGAGCATAGAGCAACAGGCTTTATTGATGTCCGATGGGCCTTGTTGAAATCTAAAACACGGGTGGCGTTTTGGAGAGAGGCGATCGTGTTTATCCCGCGTCGCGAATCCAAGCGTCGGAGGTTGTGTCGGTGTTGAGATGAGGGGGGAAGAATTGGTCGCCACGCTCTTGATAGAGACGCGTGGCCGCAACGGCGTCGAGGGGCGGCGAAATGAGGTAGCCCTGAGCAGCGTCGCAATCCAAGGCTTGCAGTTGCTGAAGTTCATCGATGCTTTCCAATCCTTCGGCCACCACGTTCATACCCAAATTAAAAGCCAACGTGGTGGTGGCGGCGATGATGGCCGCGCAAGCACGGTCATCGATCATGGCAGACACAAAAGAGCGGTCGATTTTGATGGTGTTAAAGGGGAAGTTTCGTAGCGTGGTCATCGAGGAGTAGCCTGTGCCAAAATCGTCGAGCGACAGGTGGATACCTAGGTCATGCAGTTGACCAAGCGTTTTGCTTGCGGCATCGAAATCGTGAGTGATAGATGACTCGGTGAGCTCGATGCCCAGATGTTGTGGTTGAACTTGTGTGTCTGTGAGTTGACGTTGGATTTTTTCGACCATTTCGGGGCCGAAGAGTTGCCGTGGCGAGATGTTGATGTTGACGGGGGGGGTGTGGTCGGAACCAAAGGTGCTGTACCAGTGTTTCAGTTGATCGCAGGCGAGTCGGAGGACTTCGTTGCTCAAGGGGCGAATGAGACCGGTGTCTTCGGCGAGGGGAATGAAGCTGTCGGGGGCGACGAGGCCACGCTTGGGGTCTTGCCAGCGAACAAGTGCTTCAAAGCGAATGATTTTGTTGGTGCGTAGCGAAACGATGGGCTGGTAATGCAGCAGAAGGTTTCCGTTGGCAATGGCGTGGGTGAGATCTTGTTCGAGGGTGAGCCGTGTGACGGCACGTTTGTGCATGGAATGGTCGAAAAGCACGGCGCGGCCCTTGCCTGCGGCTTTGGCTTCGTACATTGCGGTGTCGGCATCACGAAGAAGTTCTGCAACCGAGTGGTGGGCGCTGTCGGCGATGCGCACCCCGATGCTGGCGGCGGCTCCGAGGGTTTGGTTTTGGATTTGCACGGGCTGGTCCAAGGTGTTGGCCAATCGGCTGGCGGCGGCCAAGGCTTGTTGGGGGTCGACAAGGCGATCGATGAACAGAACAAATTCGTCGCCGCCCAAACGTGTGACGAGCACTTCGGGTCGGGGGGTGTTGGGGGCGGCTCCTTCAACGGGGTTGAAGCGACTCATGCGATCGGCAACGGCGATTAACAGGTGGTCGCCCACTTCGTGTCCCAAGCTGTCGTTGATGACTTTGAATCGATCCAAGTCGATGAAGAAAATGCAAAAGCCCGCCCGTCGCTCGATTTCATTGGGCGGCTCGCTTTTTAAGCGATCCAGACGTTTCTGAAGAATGGTGGTTAAGGCATGGCGATTGAGAAGGCCAGTTAAGCGGTCGGTGTTGGCCTGGATTTCGAGTTGCTCGACCAAGGCTTGGGTGCGAAGGGCCGATTTGACCCGGGCGGTGAGTTCTTGGGGTTCAAAAGGCTTGATGATGTAGTCGATGGCGCCGTGGCTAAAGGCAGTTAGTTTGGCGTGCGTGTCATCGGCGGCGGTGAGGAAGATCAGCGGTGTGGAGGCAATGGGTGCGTCAGCGTTTTTGCGAAATGCCTGCGCCAAGTCATAGCCACTCATGCCGGGCATGAAGACATCGAGTAGTGCAAGATCGAAACCCGTCTCGCCCGCATCGACCACGGCGGCCAATGCTTCTTCACCTGAGGCTGCGGTGATGGTGTCGATATCGAGGGGTTTAAGAACAGCGCAGATCCACCGTCGGATGGTCAGGTCGTCGTCCACAATCAAAACACGTTGACGGCGGGTCATGGGGCACCGCCTTGGTGTATGTTTGGATTGTTGGCCGGTTGGGTGTGGCCGGTGGCGGGAATGCCTGCGACCCGCTTGCAAAGTTGTTGGACGGCATCGAGGGCGTTGCTCACGGCGTCGGCATCGGCATTGGCTTTGAGGTCATCTTCAAGTCGCCGGGCAGCGGCACTGATGGGGTCAAAACCATGGGTGCCGGCCGAGCCTTTGAGTTGGTGGATGCGTGAACGCAGCGTGTCCATGTCTGCGGTGCGGTGGGCTTGGACAAGTTCGTCGATACGAGCAGGAAGTACGGCAACGAATTCATCGATGAGTTCCGCGAGTACAGGATCGGTGGCGTAGCGGCTGACCAAGGGGCCGTCGTCGGGGCGTGTGGGAATGCGGGTTGCGGACGACGAAAGATCAGTGATGGCCGTGGTGCTGTCGGGGGTTGTCGCGGGTGTGTTTTGAACCGGCGGGCTGTGTTGGCGGACCACGTCGATGAGTTTGGCGTGATGAATGGGTTTGGTGAGGTAATCGTCACAACCTGCATCGAGGCACTTGCGGCGATCGTCGGCCATGGCGTGGGCGGTGAGTGCAACCACGGGGTGGGTGTACCCAGCGGCCCGAAGCTTGCTGGTGGCGGTGTAGCCATCCATCTCAGGCATTTGCATATCCATGAGGATTAAATCAAAGGGTTGGCCTGCGGTTTGAGCAGCAAGTGCGGCATCGTGTCCGATGCGACCATTTTCAGCCATTTCAACGGTGACGCCGTGCTTGCTAAGGAAGCGACTAATGAAGCGGCGGTTGTCTTCGCCGTCTTCGACCAAGAGCACGCGGGTGAGAATTGGATGAGGGGGCGTGTCAGTCTCTTGCGAATCAAGGACGGGTGTTTCGTGGGCGTGGACATCGGCTTCGGTAACGCCGTCAATTAGTTCAATGCCTGTGAGGTCTCCCGCATCAACGACAACGGTGAAACGCGAACCCAAGCCGGGTTCGCTTTGGACGGTGATGTCGCCGCCTAGCAAGTGTGAAAGTTGACGCGAAATGGCCAAGCCTAGGCCGGTTCCGCCAAAACGGCGGGTGGTGGATTCGTCGCTTTGGGTAAAGGGTTTAAAGAGGTTGCCCAGGGTGTTGGGGGGAATGCCCACGCCGGTATCGCGTACATCGAAATGCAATTGGTCTGAGGTGTTCTCGTTTGCAGGATTGAAGCGAAAAGTGAGGGTGACGGCGCCAGAGTGTGTGAATTTGATGGCATTTCCCACAAGGTTAATGAGGATTTGCCGAAGTCGGGTGGGGTCGGTGTACACGGTTTCAGGGACGGGTCCTTCAAAGGTAACGTGGTAGCCAATGCCCTTGTCCAGTGCGCGGATACGCGTGATTGAGGCCACGTCGGCGACCAGTTGAATGATGGACGTGGGAATGCGTTCGACCGTCATGGCGCCCGCTTCAATTTTTGAAATATCCAATACGTCGTTGATGATGGCCAGTAAATGTTGGCCATTGCGATGAATGGTTTGCACGCAGTCAATGCGTTCTTCTTCGGCTTGACGGTGATCGAGAAGCAGGTCGCTGTAGCCCAAAATGGCGGTCATGGGGGTGCGAATTTCGTGGGACATGTTCGCCAAAAAAGCGCTTTTGGAGCGGTTGGCGGCTTGAGCTTCGTGAGTGGCGGTTTCGAGGGCGGCGGTGCGAACGGCCACGCGGGTTTCGAGTTGATCGTTGGTGGTTTGTAATGCAGCGTCGGATTCTTCAACTTGCGTGAGCATGGCGTTAAATCCATCGGTAAGTTCACCTAGTTCGTCATTTTGAAAACGCTGGGCTCGCAAGGTGTAGTCTTGGTGGTCATGCACTGCGGCTGCGATACGGGTGAGTTCAGCCACGGGGGTGGTGAGTCCGCGGCCCAGTCGTTGCGCGGTTATTCCGGATAAAAGGCAGGCAAAAAATCCAATGAGTGCCGAGAGTTGAAGCCCACGCCAAACGCGAGCCTGAACAGGAATGAGGTCGTAAAGAACGACCAAGGTGCCCAGGGTTTCATCATCGATTTTCACGGGTTGCACGATCGAGAGATGAGAATTGCGAAGCCATGTGTTTTGAGTGGTTTCGGTTTCAGCCACCAAGGCGTGGGTGTCTAAATGGGCTGTGGGGTGCTGGGCGGCTGCGGGGGTGGCAAAGCGTGCAAACGTTTCGCCGTTTTGTTGCGTGATGACGGCACGCAAGGCCATGGGCTCGGCAGACAACGCGGCAAGTGTCTCTCTTGCAGAGTCGGCGTCATCAAAGGCTAGGGCGGCGGCGACGTTGATCGCGATGATGCGGGCTTGGCTGGTGGCGGATTCCTCCGCACGAAGGCAAGCCTGTGAATAAGCCAATACGGCGGTGGCCGCGCAAACCAGCACGATGCCAAAGCTGGCCGTAAGCATCACGGTAAACGTGAGCTTGGTGCTGAAAGAGCGGATCGAAAGTCGGGGTAAGAAAGGCATTCGCAAGGGGTTCTATTCGTGCATGCGAGCAAGTTTGAGTAATTGGGCTCGAAGGGTGAGGGGCGAGGTGTCGATTGCGCGGCGCCCGGCGTGAAAGACAACTTTGCCTTCTTCGAGGCCCAAGGCGAGCATGCTGCCGTGGGCAATGCCTTGAGGTTGGTCGGCGATGAGCAAAATGGGCTGGAGGGTGGTGGCGCGGGCAAGTCGTTGGAAGGCGGCGCCGCGGTCGGCGTGGGCGTAGATCACATCGAATTGGGTGGCGGTGGCGAGATAGGTATTCCACGTGTCGTCATGGGCGTCATGGGTTGGAAGTGGCGGGTGGGTGTGCACTTCAACGGGGCGGTTTTGAACATGGCGTTCGTGCGTGAGGCCCCCCAAGGTTGTGGCGAAGGTGTTGTTGTTTAGCACCAATACCCGAAGCGGATGTTCGTCTTGGTCGGGCCAGTGGGTGAACTTCATGAAGTTCAGAACGAAAGCCGCCTGAAGTTGACGCAGTCTTCCTTCATCAATGGATGCGGCGTACCCGCGATGGGCGTTAACGCCGAGAAATACGGCGCCGACAAAAACCATGAGGGTCAGGAGTAGGTGGCGTGGGTGGGTCACAAGTGGATGGGGTGGTCGGATTGGGCGGGACGACGGAAAGGGGGCGTTAAGGATTGCGTTGTTTTTAGAAGGCGATCCGAAGTCGTGCGAAGAGGGTGCGCCCCGCGGTGGGATGATTGGGGGAGAACGCACTGGAGTCTGAAATACTCAAGGCGGTGAAGTCGGTTTCGTCGAGCAGGTCTTGAACGCCGAGGGTGAGCTGGGTGTTGTCGCGGGTGACCGGGAAGCTGAGTGAGAGGTCCACCAAGTTGAAAGACGAGGCGCTGGAGCGTGTGGTCGTGATCGTTTGACTGTTGGGTGTGGTGCTGGTGTAGCGGTAGTGGGTGTTGAATGTCACGCTGTCGGTCAGGTGAAACCGTGCATTGACACCAGCTTTGTGTTGGGCTGGCAAAAAGGCGCGGACGCCGTCGTCGGGGCTATCGAGGTCAAAATGGGAGTAGCCGTAATAAACACTGATTTTGGTGCGTTCGTTTTGCCAACTGGTTTCGGCTTCAATGCCAGAGGCGACTGCAGAGGCTGAGTTTCTTGCGCGGATCGTTTGTGTGCCAGGCAGCGAGGGCTGGGAGGCAAAGGCAATGAGGTCGTCGTATTGCTGTAGATAACCGTTGAGTTGCACCGACCACTGAGTGTTGAGTTGGCCGGTGTATCCAGCCTCAAACGAAGTGAGGTGTTCGTTGAGCAGGTTGGGGTTGGGATTTAGCGACGCCCCGAAAGAATTGGGCGGGAATGGGGGGGTGGGCAAAGGGATCCTGCGAAAGGTGCTTTCGCGTGTTCTTCCGAAGGGTGATCGGAAGGCGCGGGCTCCACTGAGTCTGACCACATGGTGTTTTGCAGGGTCAAGGGCATAAAGCCCGGTAAGGCGGGTGGACCAATCAAGCGGGTTGTCTAGGGGGCTGTAATAGTCCATACGAACTTGGGTTTCGAAGGTAAAACGATTGGTGATGTCCCAGCGATCGATGGCAAACAGGCCCGCGAAACTTTCGTCGTAGGTTCCATCACCCAAGGTGACGCCATTGTTCTGATTGTTGGGTTCAATGTGAACCCATCGCACGTTGCCGCCCACGGATGTTTGGTGATGTTCAGCAGGGTGAAAGTTAAATTGGGTTTCAATGTCATTGCTGTACGAGGTGACGGAGGCCAACGCAGGGTGGATGACGTCATCGTAAATACCAGACCATTGGACATAACCGTTGGTGTCTGAGCTGAAGTCGTGTTCTAGTTTTCCACCGACGCGTAAAAGGGTTCCGGTGCTATCTTTTGCAGGGTCGAAGAACAATTGCTCGCGTTGTCCATTTTCGTGCACACTGAGTGCCGCGTCGAGGGTGATTCGGGTGTCGGGATTAAGGTCACGGGTGGCTTTGGTCCCTAAAAACATTTGACGTCGAAAGTCGTCAGACACAAAATTGTCTTGATAGGTGGCGTCATCGGAACCCACGAGATCTTCGTAGCCGGTTGAAACACGCCATGCCCAACCGCTGTCGGTGGTGTCGCCGTAGCGCAGCTGGTTGTAGCTTGAACCAAATTCGGTGACTTGGGTGGAAATGACCAGCCCTTGGGTGTCTTCGGGAGCTTTGGTGATGACGTTGATGACGCCGTTAAAGGCGTTGGCCCCCCAGGCCGCACCGCCCGGACCACGGACCACTTCAATGCGTTCGATGTCTTCGGTGATGAGTGGAAGGCGATGAAATTCAGGGCCGCCGAATGCGGGGTCTTCGGCGGTGCGGCTGTCGATGAGCAGCAGGGTGCGCTCGGAAAATTGGTCGTGGAGCCCACGAACCCCCACCATGGGGCGGTTTTGGTCGGCAAACAAAACATCAACGCCAGGGGTGAACTGGAGCATTTCAGCCACGTTGGTGCGGCCGCCATAGTGAATGTCTTTGGCGGTGATCACACTCACAGGCACGGAACTTTGGTTTAGTGGCAGGGCTTGGCGGGCCGACGAGGTGACCTCAACCATCATGAGATCTTCAAGTGAAAGATCGGCAAAACCTAGATCGTCGGCTTGGGCCAATGAAGGCGAGGCGAGATCTTCGGCGACTGTTTCTGCCGCGGCGGTCACGCAGGCCATGGCGAGGGTGGCCATGAAGGCGACCATGATGCGGCGTGCGGGATGAAGAAGGTTGGTGGGGTGGGTTGAAAGGATCATGTGGGGCCGATCGGTAAAAGGGTTTGTAGCGGTATCGGCTTTAGACAGGAGACGTTTGGGTTGAATCTGAAATTGCGGGTTATGAGACTGACGCGGCGTGAATGAGCTTCCGTATAACCGAGTCCGAAAATGTTTACGGCAAGTGCTGGCGGACTGATAGTCTGTCTGCATGAACCCACTGCCCCTTGCTGCTGCTGCACTGAATCAAACGCCCTTGGATTGGGATGGAAACCGTGATCGCATCTTGGCTGCGATTGCGCAGGCCCGGGCGTCGGGGGTGGCGTGGTTGTGTTTGCCCGAGTTGTGCGTGACGGGTTATGGCTGCGAAGACGCATTTCATGCCGCAGGCACTTGGCGAACGGCACTGGACGTGCTGGAAGAAGTACGCCCCGCCACGGCAGACATGTTGGTGTGTGTGGGTTTGCCGTTGTTGCACGAAGGTGCGGTGTACAACGTGGCCGCGGTTTTGGCCAATGCCCAATTGGTGGGTTTCGTGGCCAAGCAACATTTGGCCGGCGACGGGCTGCATTATGAGCCGCGCTGGTTTAAGGCATGGCCCCGTGATGGTGTGGCAGCGCATACGTTGGAAGATGGAACGACTGTGCCCATTGGTGATTTGGTGCTTAACGTGGGCGGGGTGAAGCTGGGGTTTGAAATTTGTGAAGACGCGTGGGTGGCCGATCGGCCTGGAGCGGGCATGGCAGGCCAAGCGGTGGATGTGATTTTTAATCCCAGTGCAAGTCATTTTGCCTTTGGCAAAGGCGCGGTGCGTGAAGGGTTTGTCGAAAACGGCAGCCGGGCTTTTGGTGTGGCGTATGTGTACAGCAATTTGCTGGGCAACGAAGCAGGCCGCGCGGTGTACGACGGCCACACGATGGTGGCGGTCAACGGCCGTTTGCTGGCCCAAGGCCCGCGGCTTTCTTATGACGAAACGGTGGTGACGCCAGCGCTGATTGACATCGACACGTTGCGTAGTGACCGCACGCGGCGGGCAAGCTATCAGCCTGATGTGACTCAGGGACTGGGCGAGGTGGATGTGCCTGCGTTGCCTGTACCCACCAAGCCGTTGAAAGCCTCGACGCCCGACGCCGATGAACAGTGGCCTTTTATAGAAACGGTGAAGGAAGAATCGTTTACGCGTGTGATTGCATTGGCCTTGTTTGATTATGCCCGTAAAAGCCGTAGTCGGGGGTTTGTGGTGTCGCTCAGTGGCGGGGCCGATTCGGCGGCGGTGGTGTGCTTGGTGCGCGAAGCGGTGGAGCGCAGCGTGGCGGCCATGGGGGGGGCGGCCGCTGCGGCGCGTTTGGGGTTAGACGTGAAAGATGACGAAGACGCGGTGGACACGATGTGCAAGCGTTTGTTGACCACGGCGTATCAGGCCACACGCAACAGTGGCGAGGTGACTCGCAATGCTGCCCGAGCGGTGGCCCAAGCGTGCGGCGCAACGCATCACGAATTGGATGTGGATGCACTGGTGGAGGAATACAAAGCCCAAGTGTCGGCGGCAATCGGGCGGCCGCTTACATGGGAAGAAGACGACATCACTTTGCAAAACATTCAGGCCCGGGTGCGTAGCCCAAGCATTTGGATGTTTGCCAACATTGAAAACAAGTTGCTGTTGAGCACCAGTAATCGCAGCGAGGCCGCGGTGGGGTATGCCACCATGGACGGCGACACGTCGGGCGGTTTGAGTCCCATTGCGGGCATTGACAAAGCGTTTTTGCGTGAATGGTTGAAGTGGATGGAAACCACCGGCCCCCTTGGCGGGCGACCGATTCCGGCGTTGTCGCAAATCAATCGCCAGCAGCCCACGGCGGAGCTTCGGCCCAGCAGTGAAAACCAAACCGATGAAGGCGACCTGATGCCGTATCCCTTGCTGGATGCGATTGAAGAATTGGCCATTGGTCGAAAACAATCCCCCATGGCGGTGTATGACGCGATGCGTGAGCGTTTTTCGGATATTACGCTCGATGATTTGCTGGTGTATCACGAACGGTTCTACCGTTTGTGGTCACGCAATCAGTGGAAACGCGAGCGCTATGCCCCGGCCTTTCATGTGGATGACCGCAACTTGGACCCTCGGACCTGGTGCCGTTGGCCTATTTTGTCGGGCGGTTTTGCACGCGAGTTGACGGCGCTTCGAGCGCATGTAAAAACGTTGAATGCGTAGAGGTTCTATCGCAACGATTTCTTCCATTGCCGATCCAGCCGTTTGGTGGAGATGGGAATGGAGGTGCCCAAAGATTCGGCGAAAAGTGAGACACGCCATTCTTCGAGCATCCAGCGATAGGTGATGAGTTCAGGATTGACCGCGCCGCGCTGTTGGGCATCGGCCAAAGCGTGACGGCAAGGGGTGAGTCGGGCATCGAATGCCGCAGCGCTGCGCTGATCGCGATCAGCTTTGCCTTGGTTAAGGCTTTCGAGTCGGCGATGCGAAGACGCGAAGTAGCGTGGAAGGTGTGCTAGCCATTCCCATGGGGTTCGGGTGATAAAGCCATCGGCCAAGAGGTCGGCAAGTTGTCCGTTGATTTGATGTCGGGCGGGTTCCCACGCGGGCGGGCAGCGATCGGCCAGTCGCTCAAGCGCAAGGGCCAAGGGCTGGGCTTGTTGTAGGGCGGCGTCAACGCGCTGGCCCACGGTGGCCGCTGCGGCGGGTAATTCATTGAGCCCTGCCGCAACAAGGGCTTCAAAAGCGCTGGCCGATCGGGGCGGGTAGTCGGCCACGCGTTGGGCGTAAACATGATGCACAGCGGCGATGCTGAGTTGATCGAGCAGGCTGTGCTTGCCTGCAAAAGAGCTAAAACGAAGGGTGGTGTTTGAAAAACCCGGCCAGCGTTGGGCTGCGATGCGGGCACGGTCGTGTACGGCCAATGCGGCGAGGCGTAGCACGCCTGTCGGTAATGTGGCATCGGCTCGTTCGCGCGATTCCACGGCGCGAAGGTTGACGGCATGGCCGCAATCAATGAGTGTGGGATAGGCGATGAGGGTGATGCCGTTGGTGGTGGCTTCAACCTCGGGGGGTAGGTCGCCAAAGTTCCATGTGGTGAGGTCGTTTTGTTTCCACCGTGGATCGTTCATTTCGGCCACGGCATCGGTGGCGTCGGTGGCCAGATCACGCTGAAGTGCGGCGAGGTTGCGGCCTTGCTTGAGGGTTTCGCCTGCGGGGTCGAGCACGGCAATGTTGAGATCGTGATGCGATTCAAGTTTGTTTAAATCAAACAATGCAGGGTCGAGCTGCGTGCCCACGGCCCGGCCCAAGGCGTCGGCCACCGAATCAAGAAAGGCGCCGTCGCCGAAGGTGAGAATCGCGGCCGCTTGTTGGGCCACTTGGGGGGCGGGTACAAAAGCTTTGCGCGTTTGTTTGGGCAAACTGCGAATCAGTGCGGTGATGCGTTCGGCAAGCAGGCCGGGCACACCCCACGCATGGGTTTCGGGGCTAACACGCCCCAGTGCGTGCAAGGGAATGGCCAAGGTGACGCCGTCGTCATCGGCGCCGGGTTCGTGTTTATAAATCAGTGGCAATTTCATGGTGCCCACGGCCAAGTGGTCGGGGCGGCTGGGGTCTTCTTTTATGTCGCCGGAAATAAGATCGGCTTGGGTCATGAAGAGGATTTGCGGATCAGAGTCATTTTTTGAAGCTTCACGTTTTAAAAAACGATTAAGTTCGGCCACGCCACACACATCGGCGGGGAGTTGGCGGTCATAAAAACCATAAAGGGCTTGAGCGTCGGCCACCAAGTCGCGGCGGCGTTGGCGGGCTTGGATTTGCTCGACGTGGTCGCGTAATTCGGCATTGTGAAGAAAAAACGATGAAGTGATGTCGGCGTCTTGTTCAACAAGGGCGCGGTGGATGAAAATTTCGCGTGCCCCGCGCGGATCCACTTTGGCGAGGCGGATGCGTCTTTTGGGAACAAGCACCAAGCCAAAGAGTGTGATTTTTTCTTGGGCCTGCACCGATCCGCCACGGCGATTCCATTCGGGTTGGCTGTGCGATGTTTTAACAAGGTCGCCTGCGAGTGGCTCGATCCACTGGGGGTTAATTTTGGCCACGGTGCGGGCAAATTGGCGGGTGGTGGCCACGGTTTCGGCGCACATCATCCAGCGGGGCTTGCTTTTGCTTAGCACACTGCCGGGCCACAAACTAAGTTTGGTGTTTCCTGCGCCGGTGTATTCACGATCGTCGGTTTTAAGCGCGATGTTCGACAGCAGCCCGGTGAGCAAGGCGCGGTGGACGGCATCGGCAATTTTGTCCACCGCATCCACGCCGGTGACGCGTTTGGTGGTTTTGAGTTTGGCACTGCGGGCCAAATCGGTCAGTTGGCGATGTAAATCAAACCATTCGCGGAGTCGTTGAACGCCCAAGAAATTTCGCGTGCACCAGCGTTTAAAAGCGTTGCCGCTCAGAGCCTCTTTTTGAGCATGCACGGCATCCCACAAGTTGAGATACGTTAAAAAATCGCTTGTGGGATGCTTAAAGGGGGCGTGAGCTTGGTCGGCCGCGGCGGCGTGTTCAGTGGGACGCACCCGTGGGTCTTGGCCTTCAAGGGCCGAGGCGATGATGAGTATTTCGGGCAGACACCGCTGTTCGGTGCCTGCCAACACCATGCGGCCCACCCGGGGGTCGACGGGGAAGCGGGCAAGGGTTTGGCCAATGCGGGTGAGTCGGCCATCGCGGCCCAAGGCGCCAAGTTCATGAAGGGTTTGCTCGCCTTCGCGCACGGCGGAGGGGCGCGGCGGATCAAGAAAAGGAAAGTTTTTAAGCTCTCCCAGCTTGAGTGATGCCATTTGCAAAATAACGGCCGACAAGTGTGTTCGCAGAATTTCAGGCGTGGTAAAGGGGTCGCGCTGGGCGAAAGAGGCTTCGCTGCACAGACGCACGCAGGTGCCTGGGGCCACACGACCACAGCGGCCGGCACGTTGGTTGGCGCTGGCTTGGCTGACGAGTTCAATCGGCAGCCGTTGCATGCGGGTGCGCGGCGAATAGCGGCTGATGCGGGCGGTTCCGGGGTCGATCACGGCGGTGATGTTGGGCACGGTGACCGATGATTCCGCCACGTTGGTGGCGATGATGACCCGGCGGGTTTTGCCGTTGGGTTTGAATACTTTTTGCTGTTCGGCATTGGAAAGCCGCGAATAAAGCGGGAGAATTTCCAAAGGTTTGCCGTAACGCAAGGCCGGAGAAGACAGGGCGTGAGCACGCAGCACCTTGGCTGCGTTTTGAATGGCCCGCTCGGAGGGCATAAACACCAAGGTGTCGCCAGAGTCTGCCACTTCGTCCAAGGCCTCGCACAAGGCGCGGTCGGCGTCGGGGCCGTCGAGTACGCCGGGGTCTGCGATGTCGGCGTCGTCTCCATGAAGGGGGCGATAGACAATTTCGACCGGGTACGTTCGGCCTGATACTTCGATGATGGGGGCGGGTTGGTTGTGTGCATCGCTAAAAAAATCGGCGAAGCGCTTCGGATCAATCGTGGCCGAGGTGATGATGACTTTGAGATCGGGGCGCCGTGGCAAAAGGCGTTTGAGATAGCCCAGTAAAAAATCGATGTTGAGCGATCGTTCGTGGGCTTCATCCACAATGATGGCGTCATAGGCGTCGAGGTTGCGGTCTCGCCCCAGTTCGGCCAGCAGCAAGCCATCGGTGAGATAACGTACGAAGGTGTCGGGCGAGGTGGTGTCGTTGAACCGCACCGAGTAACCCACCGCTTGCCCCAAAGGGTTGTTGAGTTCGTCTGCCACGCGCGAGGCCAGGGTGCGCGCGGCAATGCGGCGTGGCTGAGTGTGGGCAATCATGCCGTCAACACCCAAGCCCAGTTCCATCAAAATTTTGGGAAGTTGCGTGCTTTTGCCCGAGCCGGTTTCGCCGCAGACCACAACCACTTGGTGTTCGCGCACCAGCGCGGCAATGTCGCCTCGCTTTTCAGCAATGGGCAATTCGGGCGGATAGGTGATCGCGGGTCGCTTGGCGATGCGGTTTTGCCGGCGGGCCGCCGAGGATTTGAGTTTGTCGGCAAAGCGGGCAAGGTTTTTGTCGTAAGGCTGCCCCGCTTGCTTGGCTTTGCGAATGCTGGCCCACAACCGCTGCAAGGCGGGGCGGTCGCGTCGCAGGGCGGCATCAAGATTGGGTGTGGAAGCGTCGGGGAGAGGCTTGGCGATGTTACTTGCTGTCAGAATTCAGCTGTGTGTCAACATGGGTGCCGTTTTTGGCCAACACCACAAGCACAAACAGGCTGATGAAGACGAAGGGCAGAGAAAAAAGTGCGAGTAAAACAGACCAAGCCATAAGGCGGCTCCAAAACGGGGTGGGAAAGTAGTTCTCTATTCTAATGTCCCCTTGGGGCGAGGCCAGTGGTTTTGGGGGTTTTACGGTGTAAAAAAGAAATCTAAAGAGGGGGACGAAAGATTCGGTCGCTTAAATCATGTCTGAATTGCATTCTTTAGGCGTGCCTGACGAAACCCATGTGATGAACACCCCCGCGATACGCCCAAGGGCGATGGTGCATCGCATTGCGTCCTACGCGCATCTTGCGGCGGTGATTCCGGCGTTGGTGGTGCCCGGTTTGGGGGCCTTGGGGGCCGCAGGGGTGTGGTGGGTGGCGCGGCATTTAAGCCCCGTGGTTGACGAGCAAAGCCGCGCTGCGGTGGATTTTCAGCTCACGGTGTTGCTCTTGGCGGTGGTGGGGTTTGTGGGCTTAACCAGTGGGCTTGGGGTGCCTGGGGTGGCGGCCACGCCGTGGTTTTTTGCACCGTTCTTTTTAAGCGTGGTCACGCCACTGTTTGCGGCCACGGCCACCTCACGCGGTGAGGTGTGGCGTTACCCGCTGAGCTTGCGGCTTATGCAACGCTAGATGTGAAGGGGTTGAGTGGCAAGGGGCTGAGGGACTAAGTGAAAGGCAAATAAGAAAAAGCAAGATACACCCAGATACGCTCGCTTGCGTCTCGCCAAATGCTATTTCGCCAATACATCATTGACTGTCTCGCCTTTTTAACGAAGTGGGGCGAGGTTGCTGGGCAAGCAGGCACCGTTGGTGCGAATAACGTCGCTGTAAAAGTGGTACGAGTCTTTGGGGATGCGCTCTTGCGTGGCGTAATCCAGATAGATAAGCCCAAAGCGCTTTTGATAACCTTCTTGCCATTCATAGTTGTCCATGATGGACCACTGAAAATAGCCTGCACAATTGGCGCCCTCTGCGATGGCGCTACGCAGTGACGCAAGATGTCGGGTTAAGAAATCAACCCGTGCCGCGTCGTGGATTTTTCCATCGGCTGAAACCCAATCCATGGAGGCGCAGCCATTTTCGGTGATGTACACCGGAATGTTGTCGTATCGGCGGCCAATATGCTTAACGCCCCAAGCCAAGCAGTCGGGGGTGACGGGCCATCCCATCATGGTGATGGGGTGACCTTCAGGACGTTCCATTTTTTCAAGCGTGCCGTTGTCGCCTGCTTTAATGGTGTTGGCGTTATAAATGTTCATCCCAAAGAAATCGAGCGGCTGGTGAATGACCGGCAGGTCGTTTTCATAGTTTTTAGGCATGCTAGCACCGTACAGGGCGTCAAAGCCCTCGGGGTAATGGCCCAAAAGGGCGGGGTCGCCCATGAGTGCATAATTAAACAATTTTGTTGGCCAAACATTGGCCGGGTCGGGTGTGTCGACCTCGAAGGTCCATTCGTAAGAGGCGTCGCGGTCTGCCTTGGAGTCGCTGGCGGGCATGCCAATTTTTCCGGTGGGGGCACAGCCAATGCGGGGCGTGATCTTGCAGTGCTCACGCAGTTCTTGAACAGCCCGGCCGTGGGCCATCATGGCGTGGTGTTGTGCCACGACCACTTCGCCTATGGGCAGTTGCCAGCCTGGGGCGTGAACGCCTCCACGCAAACCCAGTTCAATAAAGCAAGCCATTTCATTGAGTGTGAACCAGTTTTGAACGCGGTCGCCGTAGCGTTTGGCAATCACTTGGGTGTAGTTCGCAAACCAATCCACCATTTCACGGTTGAGAAAACCGCCACGCCGTTGCAGCGTGTTGGGTAAATCCCAATGGAACAAGGTGATCCAAGGTTGAACGCCTTTGGCCAGCAAGGCGTCGATCAGCCGGTCGTAAAAAGCCAAACCTGCTTCGCTGGGTGTTCCGGTGCCGTCGGGAATAATGCGAGACCATGCAATCGACAGGCGGTAGGCGCCCAGTCCCAAATCGCCCATAAGCGCGGCGTCTTCTTCGTAACGGTGAAAGTGGTCGCAAGCCTGGGCGCCGGTGTGCCCGTCGTACACCTTGCCTGGCCATCGCGAAAACACGTCCCAAACGCTGTCGGATCGGTCGTCTGCGCCGGTAGCGCCTTCAACTTGGTACGACGCGGCTGCCGCGCCCCACAAAAAATCGTCAGGGTAGGTGTTGCTCATGCAATCAAGATAGCACGCAGGCTTCGATGAGTAGAGCCTTTAAGGAAAGAAATCGTCGTATCGAGAAGAGGCCCGTGGCCGTGCGCGAGGGGTTATTCAGTGAGGAAGTGCCAGAGGTCGCCCCCGCGATGTTTCTCTTTTTTGCCCTTCCGCTTGCCCTCCCGCCCTCCACATCCCAAAGCGGACTCACTCCCACTCAATCGTGGCGGGCGGCTTGCTGGAAATGTCGTAGCACACGCGGTTGACGCCGCGCACTTCGTTGATGATGCGGTTGCTAATGGTGGCCAGCACGTCATAGGGAATGCGGGCCCAGTCGGCGGTCATGAAGTCTTGGCTTTCGACGGCGCGAATGGCAACAACTTGTTCGTGGGTGCG
>JAZGFZ010000307.1:0-4283 GCA_036480015.1 Algisphaera sp.
AATTGCCTTTCGGGGGCTTTTGATGGGGTCGGGGCTTTGCGAAAAACGTACTCCGCGATCGATCCCTCTGAGAACTACTTCGTCATTCTAAGCGACGGTCATGCAACCTAGATCTTAAAATAAGCCGCCTTTGTGCTTTGAACGGCGGTATGGTGGCAGACGTGCAAACCCAAACACCCGATTCTTTGCCTTCTTCAATCGCTTGGCGCCGCCGCGTGGGGGCGGTTTTGGCGGTGGTGGGGGGGGTTGCAGCCGTGGTTTTTGCCGCCCGAGGGGTGGATTTCGCGGCGTTGTCGCATCACTTAAAAGAGGCGGGGCCTTGGCCTTTGCTTGCGCTGGGGGCTTTGGTGGGGGCGAATTTATGGCTCACGGCATGGCTCAACGGCAGTTTGGTGGCCTGTTTTGACGTTCAGCCTCCGGTGACGCCAAGCCGCATGCGTCGGCTCACAACGGCCAGCCAATTGCTCAATTACGTGCCGCTGATGTGGGCGGGGCTGGTGGGCCGTGCAGCTTTTTTGAAACGCCACCATGGGCTTCGACTGCGCGATTCGGGCTACATCACGCTTTTAACGGTGGCTCTCACAACGGCGGTGCTGGTTCTGGCGTCTGCGGGACCTTTGTTAATGGCCACGGTTGCCGCCCATCATGCATGGGCGTGGGCCGGCTCCATTTTGGGTTTGGCGGTGCTTGGCCTTGCGGTGACCGTTGCAGGACAACGCGTTGCAGTCACACGGCGATGGGCGTGGACTTGGGTGCCCCTTCGCGTGATGGATTTGGCGGCGTCTACAGGGCGCGTCGCGCTGATGTTTGTTGCGGTGGGTCACCCGGTGACCCTTGATCAAGCCGTGTTGTTGGCCAGCGGAACCACCTTGGTCAAACTCACGGGCTTAACCCCCAACGGTTTGGGTCTTAGCGAGTGGGTGGTGGCAGGACTCGCGGCGGCGCTGTCACCTGTGGAAGCATCGCTTGCGGTGGCGGCAGCGTTGCTCGACCGCGCGATTGAAGTGGTGGTGAGTGTGATTGCAGGACTGTGGGGGTTGTGGGGTCTTAAAACGTGTAGAGAACCCTGCCTGGCGTCGCCCGTTCAGCAAACCCGCTGAGCTGCGCCAGTCCGCTGAATCGTGCTCGGGCCGACGACAGACTTTCCATACACGTTCTCAGGCGAAGCGTCTAAACTCTCGCTCTATGGCATTGACGCATATTTCGGTTCGTGGCGCACGAGAACACAATCTTAAAGGGGTTGATCTAGACATCCCACGCGACCAATTGGTGGTGATGACTGGGCTTTCGGGCAGTGGTAAATCAACCTTGGCATTCGATACGATTTATGCCGAGGGGCAGCGTAAATACATGGAGTCGTTGTCGGCTTATGCCCGGCAGTTTTTGGACCAGTTGCAAAAACCCGACGTCGAAAGCATCGAGGGTTTGCCGCCAACGATTGCCATTGAACAAAAAGGCAGTTCGCACAACCCGCGCTCCACGGTGGCCACCACCACAGAAATTTACGATTATTTGCGGCTACTCTTTGCGCGTGTGGGCAAGCCGCATTGCTGGCACCCCGAAAAAACAGACAAAAACGGCACGGTGACCGCACGATGCGATCGACCCATTGAGAGTCAAAGCGCGACACAAATTGTGGATCATGTGATGGACTTGGAAGAAGGCACCAAGCTCATGGTGTTGGCGCCGGTGATTCGCGGGAAAAAGGGGCATCACAAAGAAGTGTTTGAAGCCATGGTGCGGCAAGGTTTTGTGCGCGCCCGAGTGGATGGCGAAGTCATGGATCTGCGTGAGGTGACAAAAACCAAAACAGGGTCGCCATTTACCACCAAGGTTCAGCGGTATCAAAAGCACACCATCGAGGCGGTGGTGGATCGCATTGTGGTGAAGCACGCCGAGGTGGATGGCGAAAATCCGGTGCGCACTCGTGTGGCGGATTCGATTGAATTGTCGCTTAAATTGGCCGACGGGCTGGTGGTGGTGGCGGCGATGGATTCTGCGGCTTCTGGCGGCTGGGCCGACACGCTGTTTAGTGAAAAATATGCGTGCTCGGTGCATCCCGAATGTGCGTTAGAAGATCTGGAGCCAAGGCTGTTTTCGTTTAACTCGCCTTACGGTGCATGTCCGGCATGTTCAGGGCTGGGCAAGGTGTTTGAGTTCGATGCCGATTTGGTGATTATCGACCCTGAATTATGCTTAACCCAAGGGGTGATTGATCCGTGGCGTAAGGGCGGCAAACGGATGAATGCGTTTTACAACCGCGTGCTCCGAAAGTTCTGCAAAGACTTTGGCATTAAAACCACCGACAAATGGAAAACCATTCCCACGCCCATTCAAACGGTTCTGATTTATGGAACCACCGATGAAGATGAAGAAGAATTTGGCGCGCGTTTCGAAGGGGTTCTTCCAAACATTAAACGGCGATTCGAAACAACCGACAGCGAGTTTGTAAAGCAACGGCTGTCGAACTATTTGAGCGAATCGCCATGCGAATCTTGTGGTCGAGCGAGACTGCGAACCGAATCGCTGCATGTGTTTGTGGAAACAAAAGCGAATGTCGGGAAGGCAGGCAAGAAAAAAACGTCGCGTTTTAACATTGACGACGTGGTGAAGATGACCATTGAAGAGGCTGTGGATTTTTTCGTGTCGCTTAAATTGTCACACGAGGCCGAAACCATTGCCCAGCCGATTGTGAAAGAAATTAGCGCACGCTTGGGCTTTATGCTCAGTGTGGGGCTTGGGTATTTAAACTTGTCGCGTGCAACGGCCAGTTTGAGTGGCGGCGAGGGGCAACGCATTCGTTTGGCCACGCAAGTGGGCAGCGGGTTGGTGGGCTGTTGTTATGTGCTGGATGAACCCACCATTGGGCTGCACCAACGCGACAACGACCGATTGATCAAAACCCTGCGGCATTTAACGAACATTGGCAACACTGTGTTGGTGGTGGAACACGATGAAGACACCATTCGCGCCGCCGATTACTTAATCGACGTGGGACCAGGCCCTGGCCGTCATGGCGGCGAGGTGGTGGCCCATGGGCCACGCGATGAATTCCTCAAAACCAGCCAATCGCTCACGGCAAAGTTTTTACGCCGGGAAGAAGAAATCGCAGTGCCTGCCAAGCGGCGCACGCTCAACCACAAAGAAGCGCTGGTGCTTAAAGGAGCGCGGCAAAACAATCTCAAAAATTTAAACGTGACCTTTCCGCTGGGGGGCATTACGACCGTGACGGGGGTGTCGGGCAGTGGCAAGTCGACGTTGGTGAATGCGGTTTTGCTTAAGGCGGCCAAACGGGCACTGTTGGGCTCGCGTGTGAAGCCCGGCGAACATGACACACTCACCGGGGTGCAACACATCGATCGCATTATCGAGGTGGATCAAAGTGCGATTGGGCGCACGCCGCGCAGCAACCCTGCGACATACACCGGCGTGTTTGACATGATTCGCGATTTGTTCAGCAAAACCAAAGAAGCCAAAATTCGCGGGTACAAACCGGGACGGTTTAGCTTTAACGTGAAGGGCGGGCGATGCGAAGCGTGCCAAGGCCAAGGCACCAAAAAAATTGAAATGCACTTTTTGCCTGATGTGTTTGTGCAATGCGACGTATGCAAAGGCAAACGCTACAACCGCGAAACCCTTGAAATCACGTATCGCGGCAAGCACATTAGTGATGTGCTGGACATGACCATTGAAGACGCGCTGGCGTTTTTCGAAAATTTCAGCGACGTCAAACGATTGCTCACGGCACTAAACGATGTGGGCCTAAGCTATGTGCAGCTGGGCCAGCCCAGCACAACGCTTAGCGGCGGCGAAGCTCAGCGTGTGAAGCTCAGCACCGAGCTGGGCAAGCGGTCCACGGGACACACGTTGTATGTGCTCGACGAACCCACCACGGGGCTTCATTTTGCCGATGTGCGAAAACTCATGGGGGTGCTCAATCAATTGGTGGATGGTTCGGCCGATCAATCGGTTCGCGGGGGCAATTCGATTGTTTTGATTGAGCACAATTTAGACGTCATCAAATGCAGCGACTGGTTGATTGACCTGGGCCCCGAAGGCGGCGACAAAGGCGGCACTTTGGTGGCCCAAGGAACCCCCGAAGAGGTGGCAGGGGCGAAATCGATTGCCGCGGGATCGTACACCGGGGCCTTTTTGGCGCCGGTGTTGGCAGAAGCGAACGCGGTGATGTTGGCCAAACCCAAGCGAACGAAGAAGCCGTTGGCGACGCCTACAGAAGCGGGCAAGAAGGCTGGCGCAAAAACAGATAAGAACGCGGGTAAGAA
>JAZGFZ010000308.1:0-3163 GCA_036480015.1 Algisphaera sp.
GTTTTTTAAAGCCCTTTTGTTTTTGACCGCTGGCAGCGTGATGCATGCCTTGGCCGGTCAGTTAGACCTTTGCAAAATGCGCGGCCTACGGCACAAAATGCCCGTCACCTGTTGGTTGATGTTTGCCGGATGCTTGGCCTTGGCAGGCGTGCCATTTACAGCAGGGTTCTTTTCGAAAGATTTGATTCTTGGCGATGCTTTGGCCTATGCGGTGGATCATCAGTCGATGTTGTATTTCGCCGTGACATTGCTTGGGGTGGTGACGGCTTTTCTTACTGCGTTTTACACCTTTCGCGTGTGGTTTACGGTGTTCATGGGCGATGAACATTATGAAATGGGCGACGATCACGGCCATGCGGGAGTCGATGACGCTCACAACGCGGCCGATGAAGATCATGCCGACCATGGCCATGACGCACCGCATGAAATGCCGTTCTTTCCGATGAACGCACCACTGGTACTGCTGGCCGCCGGGGCACTGGGAGCGGGCCTGTTGCTGCACAACAACCTTCCGCAAGCCATTGCCCATTCCACGGCGGCTCCGCTGGCCGACACGCTGGCGGCCGTACAACACGGCGGCGGCGGGCATGCCACGGCCCAAGCTCATCACGCCACATTTATGGGGCTAGACGCTCACTGGTTTATGCAAATCCTTAGCTCGATTTTGGCCATTGCAGGTGTTGCGCTGGCGGCCTTTGTGTTTTGGATTAACCGCAGCGTGGCCGATGCCGCCGCCACACGCTTTGCCCCACTGCTTAACTTGGCCCGCAACGAGTATTACATCAACGAACTTTACGGCGTGGCGATTGTTGAACCTCTGCGTCGTTTGGGGTCGTTGTTTTACGCCGTCGACCGCTTGATTATTAACTCACTGATGGACATGGTCGCCTGGATTCCACGCTTGCTGGGCTTGGGTGTGCGACCTGCTCAGAATGGCCGTATTCAAGGCTATGGCCTTGGCATGGCCGTGGGTGTGGCGGTGCTGGCGGTGTTGGTTTTTGTGGCCACGCAGTAAGCGACGTAAGACGTCCCATCTCCACTTGTTCGCCGTCCCCTTTTCCCTTTTCCTTCCTCGACCGCCAAACATGTTCGATCACACGGTCATCTCGCTTCAGTTGTACTTGCCGGTGCTTTTTGCCGTCATTTTGCTGCTGCCGATCCCTGCTTTTAACGTGCGACGTTACGCATGGGCGTATTCTGCGGTCACCAGCACCATCTCGTTTCTCATGACGCTTTTTGTCATGACGCACTTTGACTGGAGCGATCCGGGTCGCATGCAATTGATGGGCGAGGTGCCATGGTTGCCGGAGTTTGGTTTAACGTTTCAGTTTGGGGTTGATGGCATCAGCATTTGGCTGGTGGCCCTGACCACGTTTCTTATGCCCATTGTCGTGTTGGGTTCACTGATTGAAGTGGACCACAACATGCGAACGTTCCACTTTTGGCTTCATATTTTGGAAGCCTGCTTGATTGGAACATTTATCGCACGCGACGCGATTATGTTTTATGCCTGCTTTGAGTTCAGCCTGATTCCTTTGCTGTTTCTCATTGGGCTTTACGGACACAAAAATCGACTTCGCGCGGCACGGGTTTATTTTTATTACGCGTTCACCGGGTCGGTTTTCACGCTGGCAGGCATTGGCTACCTCATGTGGTTTCACACCACGGTGTCGGCCGACGGCCAGTGGACCGCCAACATCATTGAGTTGACCGCTTCGGCTCGGCAGATGAACATCACCCAGCAATCGTGGGTGTTGTTGGCCTTCCTTGCAGGCTTTGCCATTAAAACGCCGTTGTGGCCTTTTCACACATGGTTGCCATTGGCCCACACCGAAGCCCCCACCGCGGGCAGCGTGGACCTTGCGGGCTTGGTGCTTAAGCTGGGCCCCTATGGCATGTTGCGACTGGCCATTCCCATGGCTCCGGCAGCGGCGGTGTTGTTCGCTCCGTATTTGGGTGTGTTTGCGGTTGTGGGCATTGTGGTGACGGCTTTGATTTGCTGGGTTCAAACCGATGCCAAAAAACTCATTGCTTATTCGTCGGTTTCACACATGGGCTTTTGTGTGTTGGGTCTGTTTGCCTTTGATGCAAACGATATTGGAGCCACCGGGGCGGTGTTTTACCTGTTGGCCCACGGTCTTGCTTCAGGTGGACTCTTTCTTTGCTTGGGCATGATTTACGATCGGTTTCACACCCGCGATTTACGCAAAATTTCAGGACTGGCCAAAGAGCTTCCGTTGTGGTCGTTTTTCTTTGTGCTCTTTACCTTGGCGGCGGTGGGTTTGCCGGGGCTCAATGGCTTTGTGGGCGAGTTTCTCACCATGTTGGGAACGGCCCAATCGCCTCCGGGCGTGCTGGGCTTAACCTACGCGGCGGTGGCGGCCACGGGGGTTATTCTCGCGGCCATTTACATGTTGTTTATTGTGGGGCGCATGGTGTTTGGGCCCACCAAAATCCCACCTTATGTGCGTGAAGACGCCGTGCATGAGCATGCCATGAGCAAGCGGCATATTCACGGCATGAGCTGGCGTGAAATTTTAACCCTGACGCCCTTGGCGTTGGTGTGCGTGCTGCTTGGATTGTTCCCCAGTTTTGTCTTGTCGTCGATCCAACCTGCCGTGGCGGTTCACACCGCTGAGGCCAAGCTGATTGCATCTCAAGTGCAACCACAAGATGCAACGCACCGCTCTTTGATGGACGCGGTTCCAATTCTTGCTCCCGACTTGCCTGATCCTGATTTGGTACCTGCACTCATCGCAGCACCCCCTGTTGTTCCTTCTGTAGACCCAACATCTACATCTACTTCTGACCCCGCCCAGGCCGCCCACTGATGCCCACGATCTCCGACAAGCTTGCAGGCCTATGGCCTGAAATCGTCATGCTCTTGGGAGCGGTGATGTGCCTTGCCACAGGGCTTAGTTCTAAGACGGCTTTGCGCCGCGCTACCCCATGGGTGGCCGGGGCAACCATGGCAGTGGCATGGATTTTGACGTTGAGCTTTGGGGTTGATGGCGACCATCCCTTGGGCTTGGGCGGCATGGTGACGTATGTCAAAGGCCTTATTTTGGCCTTGGGCTTGCTGCTTCTTTTGGTTTGCGCAGGCGTGCCCGATACGCTAAAGCAAACATTGGCGTCTGAAGCCAACGGCGAATTCGACCCCAGT
>JAZGFZ010000309.1:0-2723 GCA_036480015.1 Algisphaera sp.
GAGCCGTATCCTATTAAGAGCCCCACTTGAGGTTTTCCTCGCTTTGTGTGGGCCCTCGCCCCTCGCCTCGCCCCACTGCACGGAGCTTCGATCATGGCCAAGATGTTCTACACCCTCGAAGAAGCCTCCGAAAAACTCGGATTGGACGCCGAAGCCATCAAAGACATGGCCACCGAAGGCAAACTCCAGCAGTTCCGCGATCGCGACAAGCTCATGTTTAAGCGTGAGCAAGTTGACACGCTGGCCGGCGTCAACGACCTCAGCGGCGCGTCAGACTCAGGCATTCAGTTGGCTGACCCTGGCCCCGATGACACCGATGCCATCAGCTTGGCCGACGAAAGTCATTTCGGAGGTGCACAAGCGGGAGATTCCATGTCAGGAACAGGCATCAGTGTTTTTGACGCCGACGAGGTTGAAGCCACCGATCTCATGGCCCAAACACAGGTCACCGCACCCAGCGTGGATGACGAAGAACTCGCACTGGAATCGGTGGGCTCTGGATCCGGCCTACTGGATCTCACCCGTGAATCTGATGACACCAGCTTGGGGGCCGAACTTCTCGATGAAATCTACCCAGGCGGTGACACCGGCACGGGGGCTTCCATTGCCGACTTCGGCATGGAATCGTCGATCGGATCATCCATTGGGTCATCCGGGGTTTTTGATGGCGCCATGTCCATGGAAACCAACGCCTCGGGCGAGTCGGGCCTCGACAATCTCGCTGAATCAGATGCTGGCTCGATGGATTTGGCTGGCGAAAGCGCAGCGGGCATGGAAGGCATGGCCATTCAACCAACGGCCAGTTATGCACCCGAAGGCTTCGATCCTGTGGGCAGTGCCTTGGGCACAGGCCTGCTCATCGGCGCGATGACCGCCCTACTCACCACCTTGGTGGTCATGGTGGCCGCCACCATGGAGTCGCGCAGCGTGCTTGTTGATCTCTTGGTCAGCAACGGATCCACCATGAACGTACTCTATCTATGCCTTGGACTGGCCGTGCTTAGCGGTATTTTGGGCTTTGTGGGCATGGCACTCGCTCGCAAATCCGCATAACACGGAACACTGCGAATTCCACACCCCGCAATTCGCCCTGCCGACAATTGCACAGGCCAAGACTCCAATTTCAGGGGCGAGTCTTTCGGGCAAACCGCGCGGGATCCACCCGCGGCAAAATGGGTCCGCAAGCGAACTTAACGCGTTACCCTCAATTTCAACCTTGATGGTGCACTATGTTCAGCCCTTCTGCGAAAAACGAATGCTTGGTCATCGCTTCTGCTGGCGGCATGGTGGCATTGGCGTTGGGACTTCGCGGACACTGGCTTCTGGCCATTTTCGCTGTGGTGGTGGCATTCGCCCTCTTGCTTTTCTTCCGTGATCCCGAACGGCATATCCCCAGCCAACGCGGCGCCGTGGTCGCTCCTGCCGATGGCAAAATTTCCTCAATTCACCACCTCGATCACTTCGCCCCCTTAGGGGGCCCCGCGGTTTGCGTACGCATTTTCATGTCTGTTTTCGACGTGCACATCAACCGCTGTCCCTGCCACGGAAAAATCACCTCAATCACCCCAAAAGCTGGCAAATACCGCAACACCCTCAATCCTGAAGCCGCCGAAGACAACACCTCAAACACATTATTAATGGTGCACCCCATCAAAGGCTATCCCGTGGCCGCCGTACGGCAGATTGCAGGCTTGCTTGCTCGCACCATTCATTGTGATCTAGAGCCCGGCCAAGTGGTACAACGTGGCCAGCGGCTGGGACTCATCAAACTCGGATCCACCACCGAGCTTTATCTGCCCGAGCCTCTACTTCCACAAATTCAAATCGCCGAAGGGCAAATGGTCAAAGCTGGCATCACCGTACTGGCCACAGTCAGCCCCCTCATCACAGACGACGAACAGAACAAAGACGACGACTCTTTCGAAAACCAACCCAACACCAACACGCCCAATTCCACGCCGCCTCACGACGACACCACCCCTTCGGTGTTTCACAACACAACGGCCTAAGCCCCCCTCGAAACCCACCTTTCTGGCCAAACCCACTACACTTCGCGACCATGGCCAACACCCGCCCCCCAGCCTCCCCGCCCGCCCGCCTCGCCCTCGAAGACGGAACCGTCTTTTTCGGCACCGCTTTTGGCGACATCACCCCCAAAACCGTCACCGGCGAGGCGTGCTTTAACACCTCACTCAGCGGCTATCAAGAAATTTTGACCGACCCGTCATACTGCGGGCAAATAGTCGCCATGACCTGCCCACTTATTGGGAATTACGGCGTCAATCCCGATGACCTCGAATCCGACAAAGTGCAATGCAGCGGCTTTGTCATTCGCGAACTTGCTCACCGTGCAAGCAATTACCGCTCCAACCAACCCCTAGAACAATGGCTCGCCACCCAAGGCATCTTGGGCCTTGCGGGCATCGACACCCGCGCCCTCACCCGTCGCTTGCGCAGTGTCGGAGCCATGCAATCTGCGCTGTCGAGCGATCCGCAAATCAGCGACGACGCCCTGATCCATGCCGCCCGCACCGCAGAACCCTTGACCGGACGCAATTTGGCCGCCGAGGTCAGCCGCACCGCCCCCTTGGCGTGGAATGAAGATTTAGGCGACTGGGCTCCACTTCAAGGTGTCGTCCCCGCCGGACCGCGCCGCCGCGTGGTCGCCCTAGACTGCGGGGCCAAACTCAATATTTTTCGAAACCTCGTCGATGCAGGCTGCG
>JAZGFZ010000310.1:0-18439 GCA_036480015.1 Algisphaera sp.
CATGTCCATGTGGCCACCTCGACATCATCCAATGTGCGGGCCCACAAAGTTTCGTCTGGCAATCCCAAATGAACCACCCGAAGCTGCGGCAAACTATTGGCCCACCACCGCCCTTTCACCGCATTCACCCGCTTTGCCGCCACCTCGCCGGGCAAGGCCTCTAGCAAAACCAATTGCCGAGCCAGCGCTGCGGTGGCCGCGGCGTTAAACCGATTAAGTCGTGGCTCTTGCTCCAACGCATCCATGGCGGCCGCCACCCCCACCATGTGCGACGCGGCGTCGTCGTAACTAAACGCCGAAGGTCGCTCGGTAAACACCCCGGCCCCCTTGTAGCCGTGCCACGTCGCCACCTCGTGCCATGTCGTCATTAAATACGCTATTCGACCTGCTATTTTTCGTGCCAATTCACGCTGTAAGACGGGCGACAGTTCCTGCCCATCCGCCAATCGCACGTGATACACATCGGGCTCCACCGACATGAGCCGCACCGCGCCACGCCCACTTTCAATCGCCTTGAGCACCGGGGTATAAACAAACCGCGTTAAATCCATCGCATTGCGTGTGTGAGCAAGATCTAAAAACCCAGCCCGCCGAGCATAAAGAATCCCCCGGGGCGAATCCCCCGCAGGCCCAACCCACCACCCTTGGCGATAGCGATGCTCGGTCACGTCACTGGGCCCCAACAAGATCAACGGCGAATACCACGCATCAAAGGGCATCGCCCCCATACGAAGCCGCGGCGGATCCAACGCTTCACCGGGGTTGCCGCGTAATTGATCCGACATACGACCCCAAAACGCCCCGCGAGTGGGATAGACGCAGCCGCCCAGCCCCGTGAGTCCTGTCAGTGTCACCACAGCAAGGCCCAAGGCCATCGTCTTTCGAAAATAAACACCAGTCTCACGAACCATATGCAAATTATGCACGTTAAAGCGTTTTACGCCACAGGGGCGCAAAGATTGTGTACGAGAAGCCTTGCCGTTGGCCCGAGCCTCCGCTTCATCGGGTGGCCCGCAAGAAGGTTTGCGGGGGCGGCATGGGCAGGCTTTTTATACACGCTCTTAGACTCATTCTTGCTCCTTTTTGATGGGGTTTGAGGGTATCGTGCCTGTCATGACCGCCTTGCACCCATCCAACCCGCCCTTGGGCCTTATTGCGGGCCACGGCGATTTACCCTTGCTTACCGCGCAAGGCATGCGCGACGCGGGACATCGGGTGATCGCGGTGGGCTTTTCAGGACAATACAACCCCGGCCTTCATGATCTTTGTGAGGCTGTTTTGCCCGTGGGGGTTTTGCGTATTGGCGAGTGGTCTCGAAAACTTCGCAAGCATGGCGTGACCCACGCGTCAATGGTGGGAGCGGTGAATAAATCTCAGCTCATGTACCAAGGGTTTTGGAAACGGGTTTTCATCATGCGCCCCGACTGGCATGTGGGAAAACTTTGGTACCAAACCCTTCGCCATGATCGTCGCAGCCAAACGTTACTCACCGCCGTTGCGAAAGAACTTGCCCACACAGGAATTCAACTCATCAACACCACCCAGTACATTCCCGACCACCTCGCAGCCCCGGGCGTGATGACCCAAACCCAGCCCAATGCCAGCCAGCGCGCCGCCGCCGATTTTGGCTGGCCCATTTTGATGCGCATGAACGAGCTTGAAGTGGGCCAAGCCATTGCCGTACGCGATCAAGACGTCACTGCCGTTGAAGCCGTCGAAGGCACCGACGCCATGATCCAACGCGCCGGAAAGCTTTGCCGTGGCGGCGGCTGGACGCTGCTTAAAGGCGCCGGGTCCACCAAAGATTTACGCTTTGATGTTCCCACAGTGGGTGTCCAAACCATTGAAAACCTAAAAGCCGCCGGCGCGGGCTGCGTGGTACTCGATGCGGGCCGCGTTATTTTGGTGAACAAACCCGATGTGATTGCCGCCGCCGATGCGGCGGGCATTGCGATTGTGGGAAGGTGAATCTTGCTTACTTTGTTTCCCACAGCTCAAACCAATACGCGATGAACTGATACGGCTTGAATGCAGCGTAATAGCGTTCGATTTTTTGGTGCAGTCGTTTGAGCCTCGCGGCATCATTTCCTTGGGGGCGTTTGATGTTTTTCTTTTTGCAAAAATGCCGGACCATCTCGGTGTCGATGGCCAGCCGGTCGTAGACACCCACCAAGTGACACAGATTGCCCGCGGCATAGGGGCCCACACCGTAGAGGCCGTGAAAAGCCTCAAACAAGACCTCGCTGGCGTGGCCGGGTTTTTCAAACCAATCCAGCCCCACATCACCTTTTTCAATGTCGCGTGCAAGTTCAACAATGCGGCTGGCACGGTAACCCACGCGACAGGTTGTTTTAAGTCGGGCTTCGCCAAAATCTGCCAGTTGGGTGGGTGTGGGAAATCCGCCGTGGCCCACATTTTCAACCATCAGCCGATTCATTTGCTGGGTGTTGGCCCATGTGACATTGCACGAGGTAAACGTTTTGATGACATCTTCAAACAGTGTGGGCGATCGAAACAGACGCCCAAATCCTGCTTGTTGGGCGGCAGAGTGAAGTGTGTGCCATGCGGTGAACGATTCATCCAATCGCAACATGCGGCGCACTTGTGCTTTGAGCGTGGCATGGTCGCTTCGTGGCACCATACGGTCGCAAACAAGGCGTAGCGTTCCATTTTCACGATGCTCAAGGGTGGTTTTCACCACCTGCCCTAAGGTGGTGCGCAAGGGGCGATGCAGCACATGCTTTGTGGCATCCCAATGATTTGGCGCTAGGGTAAAATAACCATAGCTGCACACCGCACGTGTCAGATCGAAATCTGCGGGAGGGTGAAGCGTCAGGCTGGTGGTCGGTTCTGGCACACTTGAAGTTTAAAGTGCGGCTGCGTCGCAGGGGTCGGGCAACCTTGTTAATGGGCCTTGAATGCTTCCCTTGCCTCTTCACCCGTTGGAGGAAGGGCAAGGGGATGGCTTTGTGTCGAAATGCGACAAAGCCCAAAGCCTCTTTTGGGGTGTTGAAATTGCTTCTGAAATCTGGCGTTGGCGTGTGGTTAGGAGGCGTGAAAGTTCTCAACATTGGCCCCGCTGGGTGCCAGCCGTTTGTCGATGGGGAACATCAACTCGGCAATGTTGCGGCACAAACGATCGCCAAAGTGACGGTAGTGATCGTAAAACTTGTCGATGGTGGCAAACACCTCGTCAACGCTTTGCTCACCTTGGCCATAAAACACCGGATCGTCTCGCATGATGCGCTCGATTTGATCGCGGGTCCATTCAAAATGGTATTGAAAGCCGTAGGTATTCAGTCCCACCTTAAAAGCTTGGCATTTGGTGCGAGCACTGCCACTAAGTGGGATGGGGGTGCCGCCGGGAGGGGCTTTTTTCACCTCTTGGCGATGGGCATGAAAAGGCGTGGTGCGCCACGGCATGCCCAAGTGAATCGGATCGGTGCTGCCAAAAAACGTGCTGGTCACCGGGTGAAACCCAATTTCGGCCTTGCCCTCCATCGGCCCCACGTCACCCCCTAGGGCCTGAGCAATAAGCTGAGCCCCCAAGCAAATACCCAAAACCGGAAGATTCGCGGCATGGGCCAATTTAATCAACTCCATCTCATCAGCCATCCAAGCGTGATCGCCTGCCTGATCCACATTCATGGGGCCGCCCATCGAAATCACGCCATCCACGCCGTTTAAATCGGCGGGTACCGAATGACGCTCGTGCAGTTGAACCACCCGAAGCTTGTGCCCATTTTCATTGAGCGTGTGCCCCAAGCGACCAACGGTTTCGAGTGGATGATGTTCTAAAACGAGAATGGCCATGGCTCCATGGTATCGCACCCAAGATTGAAGAGCCGCCACCTTCCCATCACTCACCTTCCAACGATCGCCTTTGGGCCGCTATCTTGTATCCATGGCCCGGCCCCCTCTCACCCTCATTCTGAATCGCGGCGGCTTGCGTGGACTCATTGCCACCGCCGCAACCTTGAACGCCGCCGGCAAACCCCGGGTGGGGGTGATCTTTATCGACGACGGGCGCGACGATGCGGCCCTGCGGCTAGAAATGGCGCGGCGTCAAGCCGACTTTTTTGGCATCACACGATTCGACACATTGAACCTGCCCGAGCTTTTTGCAGGCCCCGGCCACCACGAACCCGACGGCCGACCCAAAGCCCGACTGGCCGCCGCCCGACTGCTGCTCACGGCACTGGCCCATGCCGGAGAACGCAAGGCCGACACACTGGTGTGGCCTGTGGCCCACGACGCGCAGCCCGATGCCGTGGGCCACGCCACCGAAGTCCAGCTTCTTACCGAACAGTTGGCCGACACCGAACCTGCCGCCCTGCACACAGAAGATCGCGGCATCAATCCGCGACTCACCGCCCCCCTGCTGGGCTACACCGACGCCCAGCTCATCGAGCTGGGACGCGGCTATGGCGTGCCTTTTGGGCTGGCTCGATCATGCCAAGACGTAAGCGGCGGGGTGGATGGCCCGCCCTGCCGCATGTGCCCGCCCTGCCGACGACGAACCGCCGCTTTTCGGGCTGCGGGAGTCAGCGATTTATTGATTTCGAGTTCTTGAAACGACCCCGTGCCCCACGGTTTTAGGCGGCGGGGCACAGAGTCATAATGTCATACCAAGCATGGCGGGACGCCTTCAATCCATCATCTCGTAGCCCCAGGGCTCCGTTTGTTTGAGTTTCCCCTGCGCTGGGGAAAATCATCCGCGTCGCGGCGGCGACGCGGGGTATCCATGCCACGGTGTGGCGGAGGCGACGCAAGCAATTGCTCATATCGCTGGGCAATCAAGGCATCACGCTGTCCTGCGTCAGTATTCAACTTGGCTTCCATTTCAACAAGGCGTTGACGAAGGTGTTCCATTTGAGCACGCCGAACCATTTGACGCACCTCAAAGTGCTCCGACAAAGCCGCCCGCAATGCGGCTTGAGATTCCGAAAGCATGTCGGGTGTTTGGTCCTCGGCGGGGTTTGCCAAATCACGCGCAAGCTTGGCGGTTTGCTGGGCCAAGTGAATGTCACGTATCCGCAAGTCATACATTGCCGGGTCTTTTTCTTTGAGCGTCAGCATGTGACGTAACCGGGGAAAACGTTGACTCATGATTTCGCGTGCCTTCTCAGGTTGGCCGTCACGCAATGCCGCAAGGCGTTGAGCCATCTCCGGATTCAACTCCTCCATCAAGGCCGTCGCTTGTTCAATTTGCTGCGGTGTTAACGCTGGCGGATCGCCCTGTGCGCCCATGCCATGACGCGGTGGCCCACCTGCACCAAAACCGTCTTGCGGTGGCCCACCATGACGTATATACGCGGGAGGTCCGTCGGGTTTGCCGTGCCCAAAAGGGCCGGGGCCATCCCAAGGGCCTTGGTTGTTACGTGCGTCAGGTGTGTCATCAAGAGCACCAAGATGTTTTTCCGGAGAAACAGTGTTGACCGAAGGAGGAGAATCCTCTTGGGCCTTGGCCGATGGCGTCACAGCCCAAGCCAACCCCAAAACCATACTTGCACTCAAGGCGATCTTTTGCGTGGCGGAAAACGAACGAAGGAAATGTGTCATAAGATTACGCTCCAAAAAGAAAAAAGGGGAGGGGGGAAGGGGGCATCATTAAAATTTACGCAAAGTGGTTAAAGAACCCACAAATCGTCGGAGGAGGCATCCCACGACTCTTCTTCATTCACGGCATGGTCAAGGCTCTCCATCTCCAAGCTCATCGGCGCCCAAAAATCGACATTTCCATCGCTTTGCGTTTCGGGTTGAAAAACAACAGACAAGCACAATTCAATCTGTTCAAGCGCCTCTATTAACGTGTAATCTGAACTCAACACGTGCGTGTCTTGCCATGATGCAGATGGCCCTCCTGTGCCCACAGATTGCATCTTCCTGTCATGCGGATCACCGGCCACTCCGTGGGGATGTTTTGCAAGGGCTTCTGTTTTGTTGGCTTTTTCGGACAGGGTGTCGCGCCAAGCAAGCCAAGACATCGTTGCGCCAACCCCCACCGAACTGATCGCAAGCAAGGCCGCCGCGGCCCACGCATGTTTGCGCCACGACACGCCGATACGTCCTGCGACGGGTGCGGGAGGTTGCAATGCAGGCAACAGGTCACGGGTGGCATCAAGCACCGTGCTTTCAAGATTGCTTGGCGGCGTGGCAGGAGCCAATGCAACATCCAATTGCGCGAGCAATGTTTTGTTTTCAGAATCCATCGCGGGGGTTGTCATGAGGGTCGCCGATTTAACGTTTAAGGAGATCAGGTCAAACAGATTGCGGGGCTTTTGCCAACTTTCGTAACTTTGCCAGTGCTCGATGGCCCCGGGCCAACACGGTACCCAAGGGTTGATCGAGTGTTTCGGCGATTTCTTTAAAACTCAACTGTGCGGTGTGACGCAAATACAACACATTGCGGTCTTCTTCAGGCAGCCCGGCCACGGCCCGCTTTAGCCAAGCCAACCACTCTTCTCTTAACGCGGCCTGCGCGGGGTCTTCGCCCACACCGCCGGGTCGATCGTCGGGCGCCGTTTTTCGCGAGAGGACCAAGGCGTTTTGACCGTTGAAATCTGTTGGCCGGGCCTGTCGTTTTCTGCGACGCATTTCATCGCGTAAACCATTCATCGCCACGCGAAAAAGCCACGGTTCAAACCTCCCCTGTTCGCGGTAGCGGGCGTCAGGTGTTTTTTTTGAATCAACCGCCAAGGCCTTCACCACTTTCACAAATGTATCCTGGGTTAATTCTTGAGCCAGATCAGGGTCGTGGCATTGATTTAAAAGAAGCCCATACACCCGTCGGCTGTAAGCCTGAACCAGCCTCTTCCATGCCTCGCTGTTTCCGGCGGCGGCTTGTTCTAACCAGCAAGATGTGGATTGCACGTCGTTTGGCATGGGTCCTTCTTTATGAAAAACGCGTCAGGACAGGTTTTATTGCAATCTTAAAATCCGGCACGGGGAGATGGGCTTATGGTATGGGTTCATGACCAGCCCTCTTGACCCTACTGACCCTACCGATCCCACGGCCCCGCCCCTTGACTCCACGCATGCCGCTTCGGTGGCAATGGTTTTTCGCGCTGCCGCCGAGGCCACACGCAATGACCCGCGGCTTCGCGGAGCCACGATTCATTTAGAAGGCGCCGGTTCAATTTGGGTCACCGGCGACCTACACGACCACGAATTGAATTTCCAGCGCATCGTCAAACTGGCCGACCTTGACACCCTCTCCAATTCTGAAAACCATGCCAACCAATTGTTGATGCAAGAGGTCATCCATGGGCCCAATCAAATCAACGGCATGGACATGTCGGTGCGTATGCTCGCCAACTGCGCCGATCTCAAACGCCGTTACCCCTCGCGCGTCACGATGCTTCAAAGCAATCATGAACTGGCCCAACTCAACGATGAATACATCACCAAAGAAGGCGTGAATGTGGTGGCGGCTTTCGCCACGGGCCTTGATTTTTTATACGGCGACGACGCCGACGATGTGCGAAGTGCCATGCAAGATTATTTGCGATCTCTGCCTTTGGCCGCCCGCACACCCGGCGGCGTGTTAATGACCCACAGCCTGCCTGCGCCCAAATGCATAGAGCATTTCGACAAGGGTGTGCTGGATCGCGAACTCACCGACGAAGACTTGGCCCCGCATGGATCGGCATACGAATTGGTGTGGGGTCGGTATCACAACGGCAAAATCACGCAAGAATTGGCGGAGGCATGGGGCGTCAATGTCATGCTTGTGGGCCATCAACCTGCCGAAGCGGGCTACGACCCCGTGGCCCACAACACCCTTATTCTTGCCGCCGATCACAGTCGCGGCCAAGCCTTGCCTGTGAACTTAAACACGTCTTACACCCGCGACCAATTGATTGACCTGCTGGTGCCCTTGGCCTCGGTCACAGCAATGTAAAGACACGATCCAAAACAACCTCACTACGCAAACACACTTCCCCTCCCTTTTTTTGGAGCCCTCGCATGACCCGTTTAACCTCTCTTGCTCTCATTTCCATCGCCACAATTGCATTGGCGATTAACAGCATCGCAGGCCCCTTGGACAAAGCGAAAGAAGCGGCCAACACCGCCCGCGACCAAATGGAAGAGGCCGCAGCCGATCCTCATGCTGGCCACGGCCATGCCGACCACGCCGCCACGGAAACCGACATTGCCACAGAAACAGCCCCAGATGCCGACTCAGAAATCGACTCGGAAGTCGACGCGGATGCCAGCGCAGATGCTAATGCAGACGCTGATGTAGAAGCCGACACAGAGCTTGCCCCCGAAACTCCCGCAGATGACGCTGTTGAAGTCAAAGACGATGACGCTCACGCAGCCCCTGCGGTCACCCGGGCCATCGCCATCATGATGCCCACCGAAGGCGAAACCGTTCGTGGCTCGGTGGTGTTCACCGAAACCGAAACCGGCGTTCGCGTCAGCGCCACCATCACCGGCCTGCATGCCAACACCACCCACGGCTTTCACATTCACCAATTTGGTGATGTCAGTAAACCCAACGGCAAAGGCACCGGTGGACACTTCAACCCCGATGGCCACGACCACGCACTAATGGACCCCACCGCCGGACACACTGGCGATTTGGGAAACCTCAAATCAGACGAAGACGGCACCGCCACCTATCGCGAAACCTTTGAGGGCCTCACCCTCTACACCGGCCCCCACGCCATCATGGGACGCGGGGTCATCATTCACGCCGACCCCGACGATGGCGGCCAACCCACCGGAAACGCCGGGGCTCGCGTCTCCCAAGGCGTCATTGGGGTGGCCGGGCCTGCCCTTACGCTGGAAAAACTTTTAGTCGAGTAAAATAAAAAACTTTTAATAAAACCCCGCAGGCGAGACGACCCTCTCGCCTGCGGGGTTTTTAATTACGAACGGCGAACATTTCCAGGCAATGTTGTTTTCAGCCAATGCTTTCCTCTAAGACTTCGTGGAATACAGCACCGGATTCAACGCATCGGCCATCACCTCGCCCACTTGGGTGCTGGGCGACCAATCTTTCCAATCATGTTTTTCGTGATCGCTCTTCGGCTCACCCAAAACCATGTTTTCATCCATGTAAATCACACAGTGAACATTGCGTGATTTCTCCGTGGTGTTGCCACCTGCGCGGTGCAAGGTCCAGCCATAGTGAAAGCTCACTTCGCCAAGATCGTAGGGCTCATAAACATCAACAATTTTCTGACGCTTCACTTCATCGCGAATCATTTGGTCGGATTCCTCTGAAATTTCAACTTCCCGGGCAATGTGTTTTCGGTGACTGCCTTTGCCAAAACTCAAGGGTCCCATTTCAAGGGGAACGGCTTGCAATGGAATCCACGCGGTGACCGTCATTGCCGTACTCATGGGCCAGTAATATTGATCGACGTGCCAAGGCGTGAAGCCACCCGAAGGTTCTTTGAAGAGCGATTGGTCATGATACATGCGCACCCCCGACACACCGAGCAATTCCGTGGCGAGTTGGGCAAGGCGATTGCTGAAAGAGAACTCACGGGCGATCTCACTTCGCTCCCATTGGTTGCCGATTTGGATGAAAGCCTGGTTGTAGGTGCTGCGTTCTTCAAGGGGCGTTCCTTTGTTGGGGTTCAGATCAAGGGTCAGGCGTGTGATTTCTTGAGCGTAATACGCAAGCGTTTCGGCATCGAAGACATCTTTGAGTTTGATGAAACCATCGTCTTGGAATTGCTGAACTTGCTCGGGCGTCAAGGCGTAGGGCGTGTTGAGGGTGGGCGAGTCAAACGTGGCTGGGGTGGACATGTGAAATTCCAAAGTGGGATGTAAAAAAAACAGGCCAAGACGCGAAAGAAGGCCCGGCACTCAACAGGCTGGAAGCCCATTGATGAAGCTGCCAAAGAATCGCGGATCAAACGGATTAAAGCTACGCTCTTGCCGCCTTTTATCAATACTATTTTGACTCTCCCTGGAAGCAGCCTTGATTTCAAGGTATATTTACAGTCTCTTATGCTCCCCAAGCTCGAACACATCTCTAGGGCCGATGACGCCTCATTCGCCTATCACCGGCATGCCACCGCGTTGGGCTGGCCTTACAAGTGGCATTTTCATCCAGAAATCGAGCTCACCCTGATTCTCCAAGGTGAAGGCCAGCGTTATGTGGGCAACAGCATCGAAACCTTTGCGCCGGGCGACTTGGTTTTGCTGGGGGCCAATCTTCCTCACGCTTGGCACAGCCGCCAAGCGCCAACGACACCTCAAAAAAAGCCTCCTTCAAATGTCGAACGGGGGATTGAAATAAAGAAAAACTGTTCTTGCAGCGCCGTGTCGGAGGCCGTGGTGATTCAATTTTCTGCCGAAAAGTTAATGGGGCCTTTGGTCGATTTGCCTGAAGCCGCGCCACTGCGAAAGTTGCTTGAACACGCTCGCCGGGGGCTGGTTTTTCCACCAAGCCATCGCAAAATCGATCAACACATGATCGCATTGGCCGAGCGTCACGGTTGGTCACGCGTGGTGGCATTGCTTGATTTGCTAGGTGAGCTGGCCGCAGAACCAAATGCCGGCCGCGCGCTGTCCGACGCCGCCCATGCCGTCCCGCCCCGGCGAGATGACCAACATCGCATCGATGTGGTTTGTCGTTTGCTGGCCGAAGGCTACACCCAACATCTTGATCAAACACAGGCGGCTCAAACCATTCACTTAAGCCCCAGTTCGTTTAGCCGTTTTTTCAAACGCATGACAGGGCGAACCTTTGTGGCCTACCTTCACGAGCTGCGCATCGCCGATGCGTGTCGCCGATTGACTGAAAGTGATCGTCGCATCACCGATATTTGCTTTGACTGCGGCTTTGAAAACATCTCTAACTTCAACCGTGTGTTTCGACGCCTGCGTGGTGTAAGCCCACGCGACTATCGACAACAGCGACTTCTTTGAAACGTTCACGGTTTTAACAAGCGTATTTGCGTTGACGCGCAATGGGCAAGTCATCTCGGGCAAAAGATTTTACGCCAAGACGCAGAGACGCCAAGGTGCCAAGGAAGACAAGGAAGACAACAAGAACACTTTTGCTCTTTGGCATGCGTGCGATATTCAGTGTCAGGTGGAGAGGCTCTTTTTGAAGTGACACGTAAGACAACCGCGACGCCTTACAGCCGTTTCTTCAAGCAAAGGCGTTTGGGTGAATCGGAGGCTGAGCGAAAAGACTAAGAAGCCGTCAGGCTTATTCCCTGTCTTTCTTGGCGTCTCCGCGTCTTGGCGTCTTGGCGTAAAGCTTCTTCGCGATACATCCTCGAACAAAAACGGTGAACGATTATAAGCAAAGAGAGGTCGCTACACCGGCGCCAGCACCGACTGACGCGGGCTGGCAGGGGCGGCCTCCGGCTCCGTCTCTGCCAGCGTTGGCCGAGTGGTCATCTGCAAAGACGTTTCGTCTCGACTCAACCCTGCACTCAGCGCTAAGGCCACGGCAGAAGGACTTAACGCTGCGGTGTTAAAAGTCATGCCGTAAGTTGCAGTGGGGTCGCCCTCGGGCCAAAAACGCCGCTGCCATGCGGCCCGTCGTCGTTCAATCCGCCCCATGTGCTCAGAGGCTTCACGCGGCGTAAGCTCGCGCGTGTCGGCCACCGCGGTCACACGTTGCGACCAAGGCGAAATCAGACGCGTGTGAAGCCCCCCCGCACAAGCACGGGTAAGCCAAGCCAGACCACGCCCCACAAGCACAAAACCTCCGGCCTCTGCAAATGCACAAGCCACCGTCCCAAGATGGCTTAATGCGGCACCATCGGTTTGAGCCCCTTGCGATTGCGTGCGGGCTCGTTCTACGCGGCGCTCAAGCACGCCTCGCACACGGTTGCTTAAATGCTGGGTCACGGCCGTTCGATGCGCGGGATTGGCTGCAATTTTTTCAAGAACCACGCGCGGAACCACACCCCAAACCGCGTCGCCACGCAACAACGGACCGGGCAACACGTGGGCCAAGGTGTCTTCCCAAGGCACGGTTTGCGTCCCACGGCCATTAAGCCAGCCCACTCCCGGATCGCCATAAAGGGTGACAAAACGCGCAGGGCCTGTACGCTGACGCGACAACGAAACATGCCGCGCCAAGGTGGCGATCCACGCGGAAGAATCCACGTCGCGTTTCAGGCCAAGGCCTACGGGTTTTTGATTGGACAGACGCATTGAGTCATCAATTGAATCATCACTTGCAATGCGATTGCAACGCTGCCACACGGTTGAAGTTTCGGCCACCTGAAGATCTCCTGAAGAACCTTGAGTAAAGAACACTAAGAACAGCAAGAACACACGCCCGAGCGGGCAATGCAATAAATCTTTTTCCTCACGTTGAATGCTAACGCGCCAAACGAAAATCTCTTACCCCAAAAATATTTTTCTGAAATGTTTTTTATCGCAACCCGTGGCGACACACACGCAATCAATCACGCCCTGCGCGATGAAACTGCTGCGCAAAGCTGCTCATAGACCACGCGTGGCACCGCAGACGACCCCAACGCAATTGATTTACGCGAACCGTGATAGTCGCTGCCGCCACTGACAAGCAGATTAAGGCGTTGGGCCAGCGCCTCAAAACGCACGGTGTCCGCTGGCGCATGGTCGCTGTGACGCGTCTCGATACCGTCAAGCCCAAATGTTTTGAGTCGGTCGACCACGTGCTCAAGGGCATCATCAGGGTTTTCATCAGGTGCTAATTTAAGTTGAATCGGATGAGCCAACGTCGCCAACCCGCCTGCCGCATGAATACCCGCAATGGCTTCTTTCGCATCAAGAGCGCGTCCTCGCTGCGCATACGCCACACCCTGAGGCCCCACATAACGGGCAAAGGCTTCGTGAATCGACTTAACGTAACCCTTGTTCACCAACACTTGTGCGATGTGCGGGCGACCGAGGGTTGCCCCGGGCTCAGCCAGCGCCACCACGTCCTCATAGTCAATGCGAACGCCCTGTTCGTTAAGCAACTTGATAATGCGTGGGTTGCGCTCGGCCCGGGCTTGGGTTTGCGACGCAATCATTTCAAGCAATGGTGGGGCTTGGGGATCAATGAAATGCCCCAAAATATGAAGGGCGCCCACACGCTTGCCCGTGCCCCACAAATCGGAATCCACCGACAACTCAATACCCGGCACAAAATCAATTTTTTGCCGACGCGCCGCTTCTGCACACACCTGAAGCCCCGCAACGGTGTCGTGATCGGTGAGCGCAAAGGCCGAAAGGCCCGCGGCTTTGCACAAACGCGGCAAGTCGGCGGGGTCATCGGTGCCATCCGATGCCGTGGAGTGCATATGCAAATCACACCAAGCAGGCGCGGGTGCGTTGGGCATGGTGTCTTCTGGGGTGGGCATAAGCGGCGTGTTGAAAAGAAAGCTTGTTTAGCGGAAATGGCTGGCCGTTTGCCCAACGACGCTAACGCGACTCTGCTTGCGGAATGTCTGCGGCGTATTTGATTTTAAACGCGTCAAGATCAGACACGCCCTCGGGCAACACCGCCGCATCCACCAACATCGTGGGAATGCCGTCGTTGATGGGATAGCGCAAACCCGCGCCCGCAGGCTGGGCCGCCACCAAAAAAGCGCCGTCTTGCGTCAGGGGAGACCGCGTGAGCGGACAAACCAAGATGTCCAAAAGGTCGGGGGCAATGGGGGCGATGTCGGTCATCAAAGGAACTCACAAATGTTTGAAGTGTGCGGGTGGTGTGTTTTATTCTATCGAACAGCCTGCTTTACTTTTCTTTCACGCGCTCGATGTCGGCCCCCAGCGATTGCAGGGTGGTTTCCATTTTTTCATAGCCACGGTCAAGGTGGTACACGCGATTAAGAATGGTGGTGCCTTTGGCTGCCAAGCCTGCAATCACCAAACTGGCGCTGGCACGCAGGTCGCTGCACATCACCGGGGCGCCCACCAGTTCGCGCACGCCGGTGATCATGGCGCTGGGGCCCACACGGGTGATGTTGGCCCCCATGCGGCCCAATTCCGCCACGTGTAAAAAGCGATCGGGAAAGATTTTTTCGGTGACGATGGCGTTGCCGTCGGCCAGCGTGAGCAAAGCCATCATTTGGGCCTGTAGATCGGTGGGGAAACCCGGGTGAGGCTGGGTGACCACCTGCACGGGGTTAAACCGGCGGGCAGCATGAACACGCACGGTGTCGGCCATCCCCGGCCGAAACGCGCTGGCATCGCCGGTGGTGGGGGCCACGGTCACGCCCACATGATTCAAGCGATCCAGTGTGGCGCCCAGCGTAATAGTGGGAAAGTTTTCAAGCACCACATCGCCGTTGGTGATGGCCGCGGCCATCACATAGGTGCCCGCCTCGATGCGGTCAGGAATCACGTTGTGGGTGGCGCCTGTGAGTTTGTCGGTGCCTTCAATCACAATGCGGGGCGACCCAAGGCCGGTGATTTTGGCCCCCATGGCGATAAGCAAATGCCCCACGTCTTCAATTTCAGGCTCGCAGGCCGCGCACTCGATCACGGTGGTGCCGGTGGCCAAGGCCGCGGCCGACATCACATTGGCGGTGCCCAAGGCCGTGGAACCATTGGGCCCACCCAAAAAGACATAACCGCCGCGCAGCCGCCCCCCGTTGTCGCGGGGGGCCCGAGCAGTGATGTAGCCCGCATCCAAGGTGATTTCGGCCCCCAAAGCCCGCAAGCCGCGCAAGTGCAAGTCCACCGGGCGGTCGCCAATGGCACAGCCGCCAGGCATGGACACCTTGGCTTCGCCACGCGCTGCCACCAAAGGGCCCAGCACGCAAATACCCGCTCGCATGGTGCGCACGATTTCGTAGGCCGCCACATTTTTCGTGTCGTCATTGCCCACCAACGTGCGGGTGGTTCCGTCTGACGATAATTCGCAGCCCAACGTGCTAAGCAGTCGCTCCATGCTGCGCACATCAGAAAGATCGGGCACACCCTTAAGCACAACAGGCTGGTCGGTAAGCAGCGCGGCCGCCATGAGCGGCAGACAAGCGTTTTTGGCGCCGTTGATGCGAACCGTCCCGCGAAGCGGGCGGCCACCTTGAATTTTAAAACTATCCATAACGCGCGTCGCCAAGAGGTAAAAAAACGTAGAACGTGCCAAACAATATCACCCGCCACGGGTCGGGTTGTAACATGGCCAGCGCCAGTGGCCAAGAGGCCCACGCCCATGGTATTGCACTTTTCGCCTTGCCTGTCTTTTCCCTCTCCACCCTTCTTCACTATTTCCCATGCTCGATCTCAAACGTTTGATCCGCGACGTGCCCGACTTTCCCAAGCCCGGCATTCTTTTTAAAGACATTGGCCCCTTGCTAGCTGATCCTGCAGGATTGGCCATGATTGTCGAGCAAATGGCCAATCCCTTTCGGGGCAAAGGTATCGAGCTGGTATGCGGGGCCGAAAGCCGCGGATTTATTTTTGGCACCGCCATCGCCCAGTCGCTGTCGGTGGGTTTTGTGCCCATTCGCAAGCCCGGCAAATTGCCTGGGACAATACGATCGGTGGCTTATGAGCTTGAATACGGCACCGACACCCTCGAAATCCAAGCCGACGCCATCGCCAAAGGCCAACGCGTGCTCATGGTGGACGACCTTTTGGCCACCGGCGGCACACTGCGGGCTTGCTTGGATTTACTTCAGGGCCTTGAAGCCAATGTGGTGGCCGTGAGCTTGGCCATCGAGCTAACCGCCTTGGGCGGCCGCGCCCGCGTGGGCGGCAACGTGCCCATCGACACCGTGCTTTGCTATTAAAACCCGCCGCACGGCGAAGGCTTACGACCGCTGCAAACAGTTCGCTGCACACACGGCCATCAACTTCATTAAGCCTTTCATTTAGCTTTTTCAATTTTCCTCGCCGCTTTGCTTTCTGCCCATGCCCCCCTCTCGCCCCCAGCAACCCAAACGCCGTGGTGACAAATCACCCCGCCACGCGGTGACCAGCTATTGGGATCGCACGCTGTGGCCCATTCAGTCGCTGTATTTTTTGCTGCCGCTTGTCATTGGCTACGAACTGGGCACACTGTGGCTTGCGCCCGCAGGTGGCGAGCGACTGCCTCCCATTTATGCCGAAAGCATGCTTGGGCGTTTTTTCGATTGGTTTGGCGCAACAGGTTATTACCTGCCTGCGCTGGCGGCCGTGGTGGTGCTGGGCTGCCAACATGTGGTCAGCCGCGATCCATGGCGCCCCGAGCCGCCGCTGTATTTGGCCATGGCCCTTGAAAGTTTGGTACTGGCCGCGCCGCTTTTTGTTTTTAGCTTGGTCATGAGCCGCAGCACGCCCGCATGGTCATTGGCAAGCATGGCCACCGAACTTCCCCTCTCAAATGGATTCATGGCGGCCGCCACCCACGGCGCAGGACTCGAAGCCGTGCCGTCTTGGAGTGCAGGCGTGGTGTTTTCGGTGGGGGCGGGCATTTACGAAGAACTGGTCTTTCGTTTGGTGGCCATCGCCCTTTTGCACTTGTTTTTCGACGACTTTCTGGCATTGCCCAAAAACTGGTCGGCGGGTTTGTCCATCGCCTTGTCCGCCGTGGCGTTTGCCCTGTACCACCCTTTTGACACCTATGTTTTTTGGCAGTGGTCCAACGCCGATTGGGGTCGTTTTACGTTTTACACCTTGGCCGGTCTCTACTTTGCCGCCATCTACCAATTTCGCGGCTTTGGCATCGTGGCTGTCACCCACGCCTTGTACGACGTAATGGTGATCACAGCGCACTTTCGGGGGTGAGCGAGAACCACGGTGGGTCATGCCGATTCCGCCGCCGTTGCCGCCGCCGTCATAAGACACCACTCAAACAATGCCTTCCACTCTTTGTGCTGCATCGATTGCAATGCAGGGGCATTGTTTTCGCCTCGGGCATAAGCCTTTTCCACACGCCCCACAAAGGCATCTGCATCGTAGGTGGCCACCGCAGTGCCCGAACCCGCCCCACCGCCTGTAAGGTCCATGCGATCCATGGCGGGATGGCCTGACGCTTTGACATACCAATAGCGAGCATTGGAAAAATCTCCCTCACGTCGATGCACCACCGCATGCCAAAAAGCACCGGTGGGCGTGTTTACATGCTCCACCGCGTCATGGGCACGTGCAAGCTCGTCGACATGCAGCCACAAACCCGCAATCAAATTTGGGTGGGCCGCAACAATCGGATCGGCCACGGCGCGGGCCACATGGTCTCGCGCAGCGTCATAGGCCGACCCTGTTCCGGGCCCATCCACCACCAAACGGTCCAAGGCCTTTGCGGGTGGCAATGCCGCAAAGACTGGCTTAATCGTAGATTCAAAAACAGCAGGCACGTGAAGGGGCATAGATGTCTCGCGAAATACTCTTCAACAATGGGCAATCCAACTCAAGTGTAGCTCCCGCTCGCTACCTTAAGGACGTGAACGACACCCCCCCATCGACCTCCGAAGCAACAAACATCACTTGGCACGCCGGATCGGTCACCCCCGATCAGCGCCGAGCAGCCTTGGGGCAATCCGGCGCCACGGTCTGGTTTACCGGGCTTTCAGGCAGCGGCAAGTCCACCGTGGCCGTTGAAGTGGAGCGCCAACTCGTCGCCCGAGGACGCCATGCCTATCGCCTGGATGGCGATAATGTGCGCATGGGACTGTGCTCCAACCTGGGCTTTGCCGCCGAAGACCGCGACGAAAACATTCGCCGCATTGGCGAGGTGGCCAAACTGTTTGCCGACAGCGGGCTCATTTGCCTGTGCAGTTTCGTGTCGCCCTACCGCGCCGCGCGGGCCCAGGTACGAGCCCTGCACGAAAGCGCCGCCCCCCCCCTGCCGTTTCTTGAAGTGCATGTTGATGTTTCGATTGAGGTCGCCGCCCAGCGCGATCCCAAAGGGCTCTATGCCAAAGCCCTTGCTGGAAAGATTAAAAACTTCACCGGTGTCAGCGCCCCCTTCGAAGCCCCGCAATCACCCGAGCTTCATTTGCCCACTGACGACATGACCGTGCCCGAAGCCGCCACATTGGTGGTCAACATGCTCGAAAACCGTGGGCTTCTCACCCCATAACCCCCCTCTTTACAAAAAGGGGTCAGGAGCCTTTTCCAGCCTTTTCTTAAAAGAGCCCTTGTTAGGCCGCAGCGGCCAAATCCACCAAGGCCATGGCGTCTTGGGCGGTTTCAACCCCCAGCATCTCAAACACCGCCGCTTGCAAATCAAAACGCAAAGCGGGCTCTTGATTCACCACCGCATCCAACACCCGACGATGCTCGGCACTCAGCCGCGCCAATCGTTGCCGGGCTTCACGTTGAGGTTCGGCTGCCACCACCCGTTTGTTGGCCGCACTCAGTGCGTCGGCCGCCACGCCGCGCAGTCTCGGCGATAAAAATTCACCTGCCGTAAGCACTGCATCCACGCCACGAAACGCCGCGTCATTGATTCGAAATCCACGCCCTGCCAATACCAAAGTAGAAGCAGGTCGCAATTCAGCCGCCCAATCGGCCGCCGCACGCCCCTCAAAAGTGCCCGCCACCACCACCAATC